>JBGQEX010000078.1:0-18321 GCA_041496605.1 Piscinibacter sp. | reverse complement strand
GCTCTACAACCTCGGGCGGCGAGGCATCGAATGGGACCTGCTGCCGTGGCTGCGCGAGCACCGCATACCCGTGATGGCCTACTCGCCGATCGAGCAAGGCCGCCTGCTGCAGTCGCGCGGGCTGGTAGCGTTCGCGAAACATCAAGCGATGACGCCGGCCCAAGCAGCCATCGCCTGGCTGCTTGCGCAGGACGGCGTGATCGCCATTCCCAAGACCGGCAGCCGCAAGCGGCTCACGGAAAACGCCGGCGCGCTCGAGCACCCCCTGTCGCCGGCGCAACTGCGCGAACTTGACAGGCGGTTCCAGCCTCCAAATGGTCCCAGCAGGCTTGCGATGATCTGAGCCACAGCCGAACAGCGACAACGTTAGCCACAGCAACAGGCTCAGCGCCAACGTCACCCTGATCGCGATTTCGACGACTGCTTCGCAGTCAGCTCGAGTACCTCGCAGGCAAGTCCCGATTCCTACCGGAATTTGGCGGCCAAGGAAACCGGACCTTCGTCCCGGACTCTGTCCGCTGCGCTGCACCGGCCATCGCCACCACCGGACGTTCGCTGCGTGCTCTGTGCTGTGCCGCCGGCCAAGACGTTCACGGTCGCCCGATTGAGCTCAAAGCTGGTCTCCTTCGTGGCGGATGAGCGTCACCGCACAATGCGCACTGATTCCCGAACTAGTTGAACCTTCGCCAGATCATGCTCAGTTGGATATTCAAGAAGAAAGAGGCAGCCGTCGCCGCCCCTGCGGCAAACGCTGCCACCGAGCCCGCAGCGGCCGGACGCTCCGCGCAGTCGATCGCGGGGGTGCCCTCGAAAATCGACTGGCAGCTGAAGTTGCAAGAGGCAATGGGCGACGACACGGCCTTGCTGGCGCTAGCGCACGCGGGCGCGCCGCTCGACGTCATGCAGGCCGCCGTCAGTGCACTCACCAGCGAAGCCGCCCTGAAGCTTGCCGAGCGAGAGTTTCGCAACAAGGACCGCCGCGTTCATCGGCTGGCCAAGCTGCGCCACCTGGCTGTGGTGGCGCAGCGCGAAGCCCGACAGCAGGCGGCCCAACTGATCGAGACCGCCAAGGCCCTGGCCAATGAGCCGCTGATTCCGGCCAACCGCCTGGTGGAGCTCGACCGAGCGTGGCAGGCGCTGAACACGACGCTGCTCGACGCCACGCAGCGCAACGACTTCGCTACCGCGCTTGCGCAACTGTCGGCGCTCACGCGCGAGCGCGGCGACGACACCCTGAAGATCGAGCGCTGGACTGCGCAAGCGCGCTCCGCACTCGCGCATTTGAGGACGGCGTGCGCCGATGCCGCCGCCGGCACTCACGACCGCCGCCATCTCGCCGCGGCGGGGGCAACGGCACGCGCGGTCTTCGAATCCGCACCGGCGGGAGACGCCATCGACGCTCTTCGCGATGCGCTTCGTGTCGCGTTGCAGCACTGCGAACAAGTCGATGCGCGCCTCGCGGTCCTCGACGATTTGCTGCAAGTCCTATCGAGGCCTGAACCTGCGCCGGTCGCAGACCCGCATCCGAACGACGCCGCACCCGAGACCGCCGAAACGCCGCACGACCCGGCCGTGCGCTGGCAGCAACTTCCACCGCTGGTCGATACGCTGCTCGGCGATGCGCTGAACCATCGCTTTGAGCAATGGCGGCACGCCCGAGACCACGCGCACCAAGCCCGCCGCGCGCAGCGGGTTGAGCAGGCCAAAGACGTCAAGCGTGCGGCCCGCAACGAGGCCACCGACACCCTGGCCGCGGCGCTCGAACGGGCCGAGGCCGCACTCGCCGCCGGTCATCTGGCCGACACCAACAGGCTCCTGGTCGAGATCGACGAGCTGGCGCATCGCGGCGGGGCTGTCGCTGCGCTGCGTGCACGCAGCGACCTGCTGCAGACCGAGTACGCGCGGCTCAAGGGCTGGCAGCACTGGGGCGGCGGGCTGGCACGCGACGAGCTCGTGCTGCAGGCCGAAGCCTTAGCGGCCACCACCGGCGATGCAGATGCGCGCGTCGTGAAGCAGTCGATCAAGCAACAGGCCGAAGTCATCGACGACCTGCGCGCGCGCTGGAAGGAACTCGACCGATTGGGCGGCGCCACGAGCCGTTCAATGTGGCAGCGCTTCGACGAGGCGCTCACGGCCGCGTACCAGCCCGTGGCCGCGCACATGGCGGCGCAGCGCGCCGCGCGCGAGCAGAACCTGCAGGCCCGCAACCAGCTCGTCGAGGCATTGAACGCGGTGGCACTGCCCGACATGAACGAAGGCGATGCAGCGCCCGACTGGAAGTTGATTGCCGTGGAGATCGAGCACTTCCACACCGATTGGCGAAAGCTCGGGCCGCTCGAACATACCGTGCCTCACAAGGAGCGCGGCAAGCTGGTCGAGCGCATGGGCGCAGCCGTGGAGCGGCTCGAAGTGCGGCTGAACGAAGCGCGGCGCGGCGCACAGCTCATGCGCGAGCGGCTCATCGCCCGCGCCAAGGAGCTGAGCGCTGAGGCTAATACCAGCGCGCAGGGTCGAGAATTGATCGGTCAGGTGCGCGAGCTGCAGGCCGAGTGGCAGCACCAGGCGAAAGCGATGCCGTTGGCGCGCGCAGCCGACAACACGTTGTGGACCGAGTTCAAGACAGCGATCGACACCATCTTCAGTGCGCGAGAAGCCGCCTTCAGCGCCCGCGACGCGGAGTTCAAGGCCCACGGCGCCGAGCGGGCGACGCTGATCGAACGCCTCGAGGGCATGGCCGCCGATACGCCGCCCACCGCACTCAAGCGCACTCTGGCGGAGGTCGAAGCGCAGTGGCAGCGTGCCGGGCCTGCGCCACGCCAAGATGCCGCAGCGCTTGAATCGCGATTCCGCAGCGCGCGTGACACGGTGCGCCAGCTTCTGGCCGACGGCGCACGTCGCGACTGGCACACCACGTGTGACGCGCTGGCGGCAAAACTTGCGCTCTGCCAAGAGTACGAACACAGCGAGGACAGCGCTGCGGCGAAAGCTGCGCTGGAGCAGCGCTGGCCAGGGCTACCCGCGCTGCCGGTGGCCTGGGAACAGGCTCTGGTCCAGCGCGCATCGCTGATCGGTGTGGCTCAGGTAGGCACTTCGCCCATCACTGCATCGACGGCAGACCTGCTGCTGCAGCTCGAGGCCGCGTTGGAGCTGGCTTCACCACCCGCTTTCGAGGAAGCGCGTCGCGCCCTGAAGCTGCAAGCAATGAAGGCGGCCTTGGAAGGCCGACAAACTGCCGCGGCGGCCGCGCTCGCGCCGGATTCGTTGCTGGCAGCGGCGCTTGGCCGCACCGGGCTCGATGGGGCACAACGCGAGCGGCTGAGCGCGATCGTCGCAGCACTGTTCAACCGCGGGCCGATGGGCGCGAGCTGAAATCCAAGAGCAGCTTTGGGACCGAGCGAAGTTGGTACCCATGCCCGCTCTTGGCATCGGTCGCAACCTGTCGCGAATACCCGCCCTCGACCCTTCTGCGACATTCCGCTCGCCCGAACGGCGACATTCGAAATCGCAAGAGCGAACGCTAGCCAAAACGCGCCGCCGAGCCTTGGAGACGGGGTCAACTGCCCAAACGGTTGGGGTCTCGCCACGTTCGCTCGAAGGGCAGCCGCCAGGCACGGGGGGCGATGAGTTGGTGGATGGCGTTTGGCCCCCACGAGCCCGGGGCATAGAAGCGAACCGGCGGAGGTGCTTCCAGCAAGGTTGTCGATACCTGCCACAGCCGCTCGATGCCCTCGGCGGTCGTGAACAGGGTGCGGTCGCCCCTCATGGCGTCGAGGATCAATCGCTCATAGGCCTCGAGCACATCGCCGATCAGGCCAGTGTCATGCATGGCGAACTGCAAGCTCAGCTTGTCCAGTCGCATACCCGGGCCAGGGCGCTTGCCGTAGAACGAGAGCGACATCTTCGAGGCGTCCGCCAGGTCGAACGTCAAGTGGTCCGGGCCTTGCGCGCCGACACCCGACCCGGCAGGAAACATGCTCTTGGGCGGCTCCCGGAATGCGATGGAAATGATGCGTTGCCCCTCGGCGAGCCGTTTGCCAGTGCGCAGGTAGAACGGGACGCCAGCCCAGCGCCAGTTGTCGATGGCGCACTTCAACGCGATGAAGGTCTCGGTTTCCGACTCCGCGCCGACGCCTTCCTCGGATCGATAGCCGGTGTATTGCCCCCGCACGACATCGGCCGGCTCGATCGGTAACATGCTGCGAAACACCTTGTTCTTTTCCTCGCTGATGGGCGACGGCTCCAGGGCCGTCGGTGGCTCCATCGCCATGAACGCGAGGATCTGAAACAGGTGAGTCACCACCATGTCGCGAAACGCCCCGGTCTGCTCGTAGAACCCCGCGCGTTTGCCCAGGCCCAGCGTCTCCGGCACATCGATCTGCACATGGTCGATGAAGTTGCGATTCCAGATCGGCTCGAACAGCCCGTTGGCGAAGCGGAACGCGAGGATGTTTTGCGCCGGTTCCTTGCCAAGAAAGTGGTCGATCCGGAAGATCTGGCTCTCGTCGAATACCGCGTGCAGCTTGGTGTTCAGCGACATCGCGGTCGCCAAATCGGTGCCGAATGGCTTTTCCATGATGATCCGGGAGCGGTCGACGAGTTCGGCTTCTCCGAGCATCCGAACTGCTGACAACGCCGCACTCGGCGGCACGCTCAGGTAGTGCAGCCGACGGCTCTCGCCGTCGAACGCCTGCTCCGCCTCTACTACCGCGGCTTTGAGGGCACCAGCACCGGCGGCCAGTGGCACATAGTCCAGGCTATTGGCGAAGGCCTCCCAGTCGGCCTCGCTCACCTTGCGGCTGGAGAACTCATCGAGCGACCCTCGTGCGGCCTTGCGGAAGCCCTCGATGTCGAGGTCATCCAGCGAGACGCCGATGATCCGGCAGCCGGGGATGAACCCAGCACTCGACAGATGGAACAGGCCCGGCAACAGCTTGCGTCGAGCAAGGTCGCCCGTCGCGCCGAAGAGGACCACGACCTGTGGAAACCGCGGACCAACCCCTGGGGGAATCTTTGTCACCGTGCACATCCTCTCATCATGAATGGCGCCCGACCCACCGGAAATGCGAGTCGGTGCTGCTGCGAGCCCTGCCTCATGCGATACGGCGCGCGGATCGAACACGTTCGCCTACCGACGGCCGCAAGTATTGGACCAGTTCCGCACCAAAAGTGGCATGCGAGCCAGTCGGGTAACACGACCAACACGTCGCCAATGTGTCGCCGTGACCTTGTTCCATGGCTCGCGACGCATTGCTGATGCGATGGGTTCCATGATGGACTCCTGTCCAGTTGAGGGACGTCCAACATGCCCCAGTTCGCAACCACTCTGTGCCGAGATCGCGACGCGATCGAGCGACCCAGCGTCTGCTTGGCGGCCGCGAATCCCAGCCTTGCCCCAACGTCGCCGACCCGGAGCGGCTTCTGGCATGCGCCGCCAGAGCGCCTCAGCGCTGACGTTTAATGCCCGAGCTCAGCGACTGCTTGGACAGCATGAGACTTCGCGAGGCGTTCACCCAAGAGCGCCGGATCACGAACTGGTCGTCCCTGTTCTATCCCGCCTCGACGAGCGACGCGAGTTTCGCGAGTGCCTCCCGCCATCCGGCCTCGTTGTCGGCTGTCGACAGGCCGCGCGGTAGCCGGTCGTGCACGGCGAGGACATCGGTGCCGCCGTCTGCATCAGCTAGCGAGATCGTGATCGTCATCTCGCCGCGCAGCGCGGGATCTGTCGTTTCGAACTCGACCACTTCAACAACCTGCTCGTTCGCCACGAGTTTTACAAAGCGGCCGTGGTACGTGTCTGTGTGTGCA
Source organism: Piscinibacter sp. (assembly GCA_041496605.1). Lineage (GTDB taxonomy): Bacteria > Pseudomonadota > Gammaproteobacteria > Burkholderiales > Burkholderiaceae_C > Albitalea. The sequence continues at coordinate 12,516 of JBGQEX010000078.1, read as the reverse complement.
GTCGTCTTGCCGGTCCCGGTCGGCGCGTCGTACGTGAGCGAGATCCGGAACGAGCCACCTTCGCGGGCGTCGAACCCGTGCACGTGGCTGGTCATGCCGGTCGGCACCTTCCACGTCGCGACCGCGCGCGCATCGAGAAGCGCGTGATAAACGATCGTGCGGGGCGCGTTCACGCGGCGGCTGATGCGGGTCGAGCTCACGCCCGAACTTTAGAGCACGTGCAGAGAGACGAGCAACGCGCCAAGGCGGGTTTCGGCACTCCAATCTCGATGACAGCAATGCGCCGCGGAACTTCAACGAACCACAGACGCTGTGCGACCCACTCCCGTCGTTCAGCAATCGAAATTGCTTGCCGCAAAGCAGTCGCACCCGTGGCCCCCCGCTCGCCATCCTCGACCCACCTGCAAGGCTTCAGCGTATGTGCGTAGCTTGTCCGAGCGGCTCGCGTGCTTGAGCTTTCGGATGGCCTTGGGCTCGATGTGACGGATCCGCTCGCGCTCCATATCGAACTGCCTTCCGACTTCTTCAAGCGTGTGGTCGGCGCTGACGAGTTGCGCGCCGCGCGTGCGCAATGCCAATTGCTCAGCGTGACGCTTGCACAGGGTCCGAACCACGCCAGGCGTGCAACGTCCTTGATCGTGGCCATTCGCTCAGAGGCGCTCATGGGTTTGTTTGTCGAACAGCGAGACCCGAGAGGGCTCGATCACGAACCCGATCTTGCGGTCGAGTGCCGGCGTGAACTGCGCGTCGGCGTCGACGGCCAGCGACACGCCCTGCGCATCCAGCCACACCACCTGATTCGAACCCATCGGCTCCACCAGCGCCACGATCGCGCTGCCGGCAAGGTGCGTGCCGTCAGCTGACAAGGTGATGTGTTCGGGCCGCACGCCCAGCACGGCGGGCAGGCTACTCTGCGGCGGCTTCGCGAAGGGGTAGGCGAACACGTCGACGCGCAAGGTGGGCGAGACGAAGTGCACCCCGCCGTTCGCCACCTCCAGCCGGCCTTCGACGAAGTTCATGGTCGGCGCGCCAAGGAAGCCGGCGACGAACATGTTGACCGGCCGGGTGTAGACGTTCCCGGGTGTGTCGATCTGCTGGATCTTGCCGGCCTTCATGACCGCGATCCGGCTGGCCAGCGTCATCGCCTCGACCTGGTCGTGCGTCACGTAGATCATCGTCGCGCCGAGTTCTTTGTGCAGCTGCTTCAGTTCGCGCCGCAGTTCGCCGCGCAGCTTGGCATCGAGGTTCGACAGCGGCTCGTCGAACAGAAACACGCTCGCATCGCGCACCAGTGCGCGGCCGATGGCGACACGTTGTCTCTGCCCGCCGGAGAGCTGCGCAGGCTTGCGGTTCAGCAGCTCGGTCAAGTGCAGCATCTTCGCGGCGCGGTCGACGCGCGTCGCAATCTCGGCCTTGTCGACGCCGGCGATGCGCGGGCCGAAGGACATGTTCTTCTCCACCGTCATCGTCGGATACAGCGCATACGACTGAAACACCATGCCGATGCCGCGGTCCTTCGGGTCGGCCCAGGTCACGTCTTTGCCGCCGATTTCCAGGCGCCCGTCGTGCACGTCAATCAAGCCGGCGATGCTGTGCAGCAAGGTCGACTTGCCGCAGCCGGATGGGCCGAGCAGCACCAGGAACTCGCCTTCGCTGACCTCGAGGTTCAGCTTGCTGATGATGTCGATACCCGAGAGCCGGATGTCGAGGTCTTCGATGGTCACGTTCGACATGATTTACCCCTTCACGGCGCCGGCGGCAATGCCTCGCACGAACCAGCGGCCTGAAATCAGATAGATGACGAGCGGCACCAGCGACGTAAGGATGGTCGCGGCCATGTTCACGTTGTAGAGGCGCTCGCCGGTGGTGGTGTTGATGACGTTGTTGAGCTGCACCGTCATCGGCAGGTTCTCGCGCCCCGCGAACACCAGGCCGAGGATGAAGTCGTTCCAGATGTTGGTCATCTGCATGATCACCGCGACCACGATGATCGGCAGCGACATCGGCAGCATCAGCTGGAAAAAGATGCGCCAGAAGCCGCCGCCGTCGATGCGCGCGGCCTTGAACAGCTCGCCCGGCACACCTGCGTAGTAGTTGCGGAATAGCAAAGTCATCACCGGCATGCCGAACACGGTGTGGATCAGCACGATGCCCGGCAAGCTGCCGAACAGGTCGACCGCCGCGAGCGTGCGCACCAGCGGGTACATCATCACCTGGTAGGGCACGAAGGCACCGAACATCAGGACGCCGAACAGCCAGCCGGCCCACTTGACGCGCCAGAACGAGAGGGCATAACCGTTCAGCGCACCGAAGAAGATCGAGATGACCGTGCTGGGCACGACGATCTTCACCGAGTTCCAGAAGCCGACTTGGATGCCGCGGCACTCGAGCCCCGTGCAGGCGCTCGACCAAGCCTGGATCCAGGGGTCGATCGTGGCCTGTAGCGGCAGCGCGAACAGGTTGCCGAGGCGGATCTCTTCCATCGGTTTCAGCGAGGTCGCGACCATCACGTACAGCGGCAGCAGGAAGAACGCGGCCGAGGTGATGAGTAACGCGTAGACACCCAGCCGGCCTGGGGTGAACTGCCCCTTTTTCGGCGCGGTTCGTTGCCGTGCGGGCAAAACGCTGCGGGGCTTCGCAATCACGTCTGTGGTGGCGTTCATGCGCGCTGCTCCCTGCGCGCTTGCACTGAGCGCGCATACCACCAGGGCACCAGCAGGGCCAGCACCGTCAGCAGCATCACGGTCGATGCAGCGGACGCGAGCCCGACGTTGGCGCGGGTGAACAAGTTGTCCATGATGAATTTAGCCGGCACCTCGCTGGCATTGCCCGGTCCGCCCTGGGTCATCGCGACGACCACGTCGTAGACCTTGACCACGCCGACCGCGAGCAGCACGAAGGCGGTGCCGAACGCCGGCCCGAGCTGCGGCAGCACGATGCTCAGGTAGTAGCGCCAGCGCGGCACGCCATCCACGCGCGCCGCATGCCACAACGACTCGTCGATACCCCGCAGGCCGGCCAGCAGCACCGCCATCACGAGGCCCGAGGCCTGCCACACGGCGGCGATCACGACGGTGTAAATCACTTTGTCCTGGCTCACGATCCAAGCGAAGTCGAAGCCCGGGAAACCGAGGCTGCGCGCCGTCGACTGGATGCCGAGCTCGGGGTTCAGCATCCACTGCCACACGAGGCCGGTGGCGACGAAGGACATCGCATACGGGTACAGGAACACGGTGCGCATCACGCCTTCGCCGCGCACGCGTTGGTCGAGGAACACCGCCAGCAGGAAGCCGAGCACGAGGCAGGCCGCGATGAAGAGCACGCCGAAGATCACCACGTTGTGCAGCGAGACGACCCAGCGTTCGGTGTCGAACAGGCGCTGGTACTGCGAGAAGCCGATGAAGTCGTCCTTCGGGAAGATGCGCGAGCTGCTGAACGAGATGCGCACCGACCAGAGCACGGTGCCGATGTAGACGCCGAGCACCGTGAGTGCCATCGGCAGCAAGGCGAACTGGGCCGCCACGGCACGCCAAGGGCGCCGTGTTGCGCGTGGGCGCGCGAGTGTCGGGCTGACCATCGTGAACCTCCATTCTCGATTGGGGCGGCTTGCGCGGTGCAAGCCGGATGGGTCACACGATCAGCCTTTGAGTGCGCCTTGCAGCGCCTTCACCGCATCGTCCACCGACTGGTTGGTGTTCCAGAACTTGGTGATCACGTCCTGCACCGCGCCGACCATGTCGGGCGTCATCAGCATGTCCGGGTTCGCGACGTGGCGCGCCGGGTCCTTCAGCGCCTGCACACCCGCCTGGGCGCAGATGTCCATCTTGCTGCTGTCGATGTCGGTGCGGATCGGGATCGAGCCCTTCTTGTTGTTGAACGCCACCTGCGTGGCCGGCGCGGTGAACACCGTGGCCAGCTTGTGCTGCGCTTCGATCGCGGCCTTGTCGCTGGTCTTCGGGAACACGAACACGTCGCCCGCAATCATGTAAGGCGCTGTCGGGCCGAAGCCGGCGAAGCAGCCGAACTCCTTGCCGGCGGTCTGTTTGGCACCGGAGAACTCGCCCTTGGCCCAGTCGCCCATGATCTGGAAGCCGGCCTTGCCGGTGATGACCATCGCAGTCGCGTCGTTCCAGTTGCGGCCGGGCGAGCCGGCATCGACATAACCGTGCAGCTTTCTCAGTGCCGTCAGCGTCTTGCGGAAGGGCTCGGCGTTGACGCTCGCCGCATCGTGGTCCTTGAAGAATTTCAGGTACGCATCCTTGCCGCCGACGTGCAGCAGCACGCTGTAGAAGGTGATGAACTCCTGCCAGCCCTGCCCGCCGAGCGCGAGCGGCGTCAGTCCCGCGGCCTTCAGCTTGTCGAGCGCCGCAAAGAACTCATCCATGTTCTTCGGCTCGCCCGCGACGCCGGCCTTTTGCAGCGCGGCCTTCGAATACCAGAACCAGGTCGGGTTGTGGATATTCACCGGCACCGCGTAGTAGTGGCCCTTGATCTTGACGCTGTCGATGATGGGCTTGGGCAGCCACTTGTCCCAGCCTTCTTTTGCGGCGACCGTGTCGATGTCGTTCAGCAGGCCTTCGGCAATCACGTCGTGGTACTGCTTCGAGGTGTTGAACTGCGCCGCGGTCGATGGGTTGCCGCCGGCGATGCGGTTGATGGCCGCGGCCCGCGCGTTCTCGCCACCGGCGACGGCCGCATCGACCCAGGTGCCACCGGCCTTGGTGTAGGCATCGGCCAGTTCCTTCACCGCGGCCGACTCGCCGCCTGAAGTCCACCAATGGATGACCTCGGCCTTCTGGGCGTGGGCAGCGGCGCTGAGCGTCAGCGCAGCAACGAGGGCGATGTGCTTGAACGTGGGAACCATGTCGTCGTCTCCTGTGGGTGGGCGGTCAGCCCTTGTGAAATGCGGTATTCAACCCGCTTTGCGGGCGTTGAGGAAGGCCTGGAGCGCTTTCGCGCTGTTCTTCGGGGTGCGCTGCTGCGTGGCGTAGTCCACATGCACGATGCCGAAGCGCCGCTCGTAGCCGAAGGACCACTCGTAGTTGTCCATCAGCGACCAGACGAAGTAGCCGCGCACGTCGACGCCGGCTTCGATCGCTCCGGCCACCGCGGCGAAGTGGCGATTCAGGAAGGCGATGCGCTGCGTGTCGTCGACCGTCCCGTTCGCGACCTGGTCGTCCGACGCCATGCCGTTCTCGGTGATGTAGATCGGCGGCAGCCTGGCGTACTCGGCCTTGAAGCCGATCAGCAGGTCCTGCAGGCCTTGCGGGTAGACCTCCCAGCCCATCTGCGTGCGCTCGACGCCGTCGAGCGGCACGTCGACGAAGCCGTGCGCGCCGTCGCTGCGCAGGTTGCTGCGGAAGTAGTAGTTGATGCCGAGGTAGTCAATCGGGCGGCTGATGATGCCCATGTCGCCGGGCAGCACCAGCGGCTCGGTGCCGGGCCAGAGCCGGAACAGGTCTTTCGGGTACTCGCCCTTCAGCAGGGGCCCGAGCACCCAGGCGTTGTGCTGGGTTTCGAAGAGGTGGGCGGCGTCGCGGTCTTCGGGTGTGTCGCGGTCGGTGCCGCCGCGGCCGATGTTGGCGACGATGCCGCGCTTCGCGCCCGGGTCGTTGGCCTGGAGGATCGGCAATGCCAGGCCGTGGCCCAGCAGCAGGTGGTGCATGGCCTGCGTGGCGTAGCGGCCATCGACCAGGCCCGGTGCGTGGTGGCCGTTGCCGTAGCCGAGGAAGGCCGAACACCAGGGTTCATTGAGCGTGGCCCAGGCGCTGACCTGGCCCGTCAACTCGCGGCTCATCAGGTCGGCGTATTCGGCGAAGCGATACGCGGTGTCGCGGTTCAGCCAGCCGCCGCGGTCTTCGAGGTGCTGCGGCAAGTCCCAGTGGTAGAGCGTGACGAAGCGCTGCAGGCCCTTGCTCTCGAGGCGGTCGAGCAGACGCTTGTAGAAGTCGAGGCCGGCGCGGTTTGGCTTGCCCTGCTCGTTCATCACACGCGGCCAGGCGATCGACAGGCGATACGCGTCGACGCCAAGCGAGGCGATCAGGTCGACATCGCTCTCCCAGCGGTGGTAGTGGTCGCAGGCGACCTCGCCGGTGTCGCCGTTCAGCACCTTGCCGGGCACGGCAGAGAAGGTGTCCCAGATCGACGGCAGGCGGCCGTCTTCAGCGATCGCGCCCTCGATCTGGTAGGACGCGGTGGCCACGCCCCAGGTGAAGTCGGGCCGCGCCATGGGTGAAGCGCTTGGCGGCGCCAGCGACGACAGGGGTGGACGGGCGGAGGTCGGGGGCATGGTGGCTCCTGCGGTGGATGGATTGGGGGACACCACGCTCACGCACTGGCGCGCGCGCCGACGGGCTCGACCCAATCGGCCGACAGCACGATGACGGCGCGCTGCCGAATGTCCTGCGACGACGCGCCGACACGGATCTCGAACTCGCCCGCCTCGGCCACCCAGGCGACGCGACGCTCGTCGAAGAAGGCGAACGAGCGCATGTCCAGGCTCATGCGGGCGGTGCCGGTCTCGCCCGGTGCGAGTTCGAGCTTGGAGAAGGCCTTCAGCTCCTGTGGCGGGCGTTCGACCGTGGCGACGCGGTCGGCCAGGTACAGCTGCACCACTTCGTGGCCGCTGCGCTCACCGCGGTTGGTCACGTCGACGCTGACTTCCAGGCGCCCGCCGGGCGCCAGTTCGCTGGCGCTCAGCGTCAGGTGGGTGTGCTCGAATCGCGTGTAGGACAGGCCATGGCCGAATGGGAACAGCGGCGCGACGTGGCGGCCCTCGTAGTGGCGGTAACCGATCAGGATGCCTTCGTCGTAGCGGACCTCACCGTCGACGCCGGGATAGCGGCGCGGGTCGCCAAAGGTCGGGTTGTCCGCAAGGCGCTTCGGGAAGGTCTGCGGCAGGCGACCGCCCGGGTCGGCGACGCCGAACAGCACGTCGGCGATGGCGTGGCCGCATTCCTGCCCCGGGTACCAGGCCTGCAGCAGCGCCGGCACCTTGTCGAGCCACGGCATCGTCACCGGCGCGCCGGTCTGCAACACGACTACGGTGTTCGGATTCGCTGCGGCGACCCGGCGGATCAGCTCGTCCTGGCCGTGCGGCAGGTTCATGTCGTGGCGGTCCAGGCCTTCGTTGTCGAATTCGGCATTCAGGCCGACGAAGACCAGCGCCGCGTCGGCGACGCTTGCCACGGCCACCGCCTGCTCGATCGCGGCCTCGCCACGCGGACGATGCACGCCGAGGCGGATGGCTTTCGGCGGGGTCGGTTCGGGCGTGGCGGTGGAGAACTCGAGCGTGAACTCGCAGCGCTGGCCGGCGCGCAAGCGGCGCGTGACGACGATTTCGTCGCAGCCGAAGGTGAAGTAGGTGTCCCCGCGTTGCCAGTTCGTCCAGGCGTCGATCAGCAGTTCGCCGTCGAGCCAACAGCGGCACAGGCCGGCGCTGGTCAGCGAAATCTGGTGCTCGCCGTCCGCGGCGGCGACGTAGCTCAGGGCCCCGCGGGCCGAGAAGGCATCGCCATCGACCCCGTCCTCGACCGCGCCGGCCCACATCTGTTCGCTGCTCGGGTAGGTCTTGCGCAGCACTTCGGGGCCGCTGAAATCGGTACTGTTGAAGAACACCAGTTCCATCGGCTGGTTCAGCACGGGCACCCAGCGGTGGTTGTCGGCGCCCGTGGCATGCAGCAAGATGGTCTCGGCGCCGCACTGCGCAGCAATGCCCTGGAATGGCGTGATGCGGTGCAGTGCATTCACGGTGGCGCTGCCGCCGCCCATGATCTGCGCGGTCTTGGCGTTCGGCCCGATCAGGGCCAGGGTGCGGCGCGGCGCCTGGCCGGCCGGCGCAAGAGGCAGCAGCGCGTTTTCGTTCTTCAGCAGCACGCAACCTTCCGCGCCGAGGCGGCGGATGAGTGCGCGGTGCTTGGGCAGGTCGACCGAGCGTTCTTCCGCGATGCCCGGCGAATCGAACGCGCCGACCCGTTGCGCCAGGCGTAGCACGTGCCCGGCACCGGCGCGGACCTTCCCGGCATCGACCTGCCCCGCCTCGACAGCCTGCACCAGTTGCTCACCGCGGCATCGGGTGGGGCCAGGCATCTCGAGATCCAACCCCGCCTGGGCGGCCTTGACCGTGTCGAGCGTCGCGAACCAGTCGGACATCACCAGACCGTCGAATCCCCATTCGCCGCGCAGCACGCCGGCGATGAGCGGTGCATGGTCGCCGGCGAAGCAACCGTTGATGCGGTTGTAGGCCGACATCACGGCCCAGACACCGGCCTCCTTGACGGCCTTCTCGAACGGCAGCAGGTAGAGCTCGCGCAGCGCGCGTTCGCCGATGCTCGAGCTGATCGTCATGCGCTGGTATTCGGACTCGTTGCCGACGAAGTGCTTGATCGTCGCGGCGACCCCCTGACCCTGCACGCCGCGGATGTAGGCCACGCCGATTTCGCCGGCCAGCCACGGGTCTTCGGAATAACACTCGAAGTTGCGCCCGTTGAGCGTCGAGCGGTGCAGGTTGACGGTGGGCGCGAGCAGTACGCTGGCGCCCTTCATCCGAGCCTGCACCGCCAGCGCCTCGCCGGCCTCACGGATCAGCGCCGTGTTCCAGGTGGCGGCCAGGCTGATGCCCACCGGGAAGCACGCCGTGGTCACGCCACCCTTGAAGCTGCCGCCGCGCGCGCCATTCGGCCCGTCAGTCACCTTGAAGGCCGGCACGCCCAAGCGCGGCACCGGCACGGTGGTCCAAAAGTCGGCGCCGACGAGCAGGGCGACCTGCTCGCGCAGGGTCATGGCGTCGAGCAGCGCGTCGATGGCCAGTGCGTCGCTGTCGCTGGATCGCGTTTCGATGTTCATGTCTGTGTATGCGCGCAGAGCGGAAGAATTCCGGCGGGCACCTCAATGGGTGGCGCTTGATGCAAGCAAGGAAAGGATAGGCAGCGATCCACACGATCTCTGTCAGGGATGTTTGACAACGGAATGCTCGGCAACCCGATACCTGTCGGACTGCGTTACGCTGGCAGTGCCCGAGTTGGGGCGGCAGCACACGATGAAGGACGGAAGCACGTGGCAACACGGAAACCAGCGTCCGGCGCGGAACAGCCCGCCGCCGCGAAGGGGTCGACGGTCGCCGATCTCGAGGCGATGGCGCGGCCGGTTGCTCTGCGCGATGCACCCGCAGTCGGCGGGGCCGGTGCGATCGAGCAGGCGGGTTTCTACAAGGCCTGGCACCGGCGGGTCGAAGCCGAAGCACCGGACCGGCCCGGCGAGGCCCGCGCGGCGGCGCTCGCGGCAGCCAACAGCGAGCGCGTGTGGCAGCTGTTGCGCGCCATGCCGCTGGGGCTGGTGTTCTACGACGAGCAGTTCCGCATCGTCTATCAGAACCTGGCCAGCGAGGTCATGACGGGCTACGCCACGGCCGAGTTCGTCGGGCGCTCGCCAATCGGCTTGTGGATGCCGGAGGAGGATCGTGTCAATTCCGAGGAGGACTTGCGCCGCATGCGCGAAGAGCGAGTTGCCCTGTTCGGCCGCAATGTGCATGTCAGGCGCGATGCCCGCCAGGCCTGGGTACATTGGTACACGACGCCGCTGTTCGATGGCGAGCGTTTCGTCGGCTACCTGGGCACGCACACGGATCTGAGCGAGGAAGCGCGGGCGGCCAAGCAACAAGCCGAACTCCTGATCGACGCGGCCGTCGACATTTCGATCGTCCAGATCTCGTTCAGGGGCCGCATCCAGACCTGGAACCGCAATGCGGCGGTGCTGTTCGGCTGCCCTGCGGAGCAGGCACTGGGCAGTCCCCTCGATTCGCTGTTCCGGGCGGGTGAGGTCGATCGGGAACTGCCATCGTCGCTGCTGGCCAAGGCCCGCGCCGGGACCCGCGCCGAATATGAAGGCTGGCTGCGGCGTGGACCGGAAGGCGAGTTCTGGGGCAACGTGTTGCTGTATCCCCAGTTCGACGACGACGGCTCGGCGATCGCGTTCGTGATGGTCGCGCGCGACCTCAGCGATCGCCGGCTTGCCGAACTGCAACTGCGGGACAGCGAGGCGCTGCTTGCGGCCATCGTGTCGGCCACCAGTGACGCGATCCTCGGAATCAACGCCGAGGGCCGCGTCGTGCTGTCCAACCCTGCCGCCGAGCGCATCTTCGGCCGCAGTGCCGCGGCGCTGAAGGACGGGCCGCTGCCCGAAATCCTGCCGCGCGACGACCTGCAGTCGCTGATCGGTGCAGGCCTGACGCTGACGGGTCGTCGGGACGACGGCCGCACGCTGCACCTCGAAGTGTCCGCGACGCAGACAAGCGCGGGAGGCCGGAGCCTGCTGACGCTCACCGCACGCGACGTCACCGAGCGCGTCGAGTCCGAAACCGCCCTGCGGCAGTATCGCGAACAGCTGTCCGCGCTGGCCCGCGACCTGATGGAAGCCGAGCAGAAGACCAATCGCCGCCTGGCCCAGTTGCTACACGATCAGCTGGGCCAGACGCTCACTTCGCTGCGCATCTTCGTAGATGCCTTGCGTGCACGGTTGCCGGCCAGCAGGGATTCAGTCGTGCAGAAAGGTTGGTCGCAGATCTCGTCGCTGATCGATCTCGGCATGAGCAAGGTGCGCGAGGTCCTTGTCGAATTGCGCCCCGTGCTGCTGCAGGCACAGGGGCTCGCCGTGGCCCTGGACAACGAGGTGCAGGCCCAGGCGGCGGCGCATCCGGAGGTGCAGATCGAGCTGCGAACGGCCGACAGGCTCGCTGCCCGGCGCTGGGAGGCGGATGTCGAATACGCGGCGTTCATGGTGGCACGCGAGGCCATCGGCAATGCGTTGGTGCATTCGCGCTGCCACCATGTCACGGTGCGGCTGGAGGAACTGAACACCTTGGGCCTGCGTCTGGCGATCGAGGACGATGGCAAAGGCATGGTGGCCCCCGAGCATTGTCTCAAGCCTGGCCATCTGGGCCTGGTGGGAATGCGCGAGCGTGCCTTGGGCATCGGCGCACAACTGCAGATCGATGCGGCCTCCGACGGCTGCGGGACGACGATCGAACTGAGGTACCGACCATGACCCGCAGTGTGTATCTTGTAGACGACCACGCAGTGCTGCGCGACGGCCTGCGCGCGCTGCTCGAGCCGGCCGGCTTCGTCATCGTGGGCGAAGGCGGGGACCCGGAGGCCGTGTTGCACGACATCGTGCGCGCGCCGCCGGCCGCCGTGCTGCTCGACCTGACCTTGGGCGAGCGCTCGGGCTTCGAACTGCTCGCCGAAATCCAGCGGCGCAAGCTTCCCTCGCGCGTGCTGATCCTGACCATGCACGCCCAACCGCGCCAGGTCGCCGACGCGGTCCGCTTGGGCGCCATGGGTTATATGCTCAAAGGCGCCAATGGCGCCGAGGTCATCGACGGGGTGCGCAACGTGCTCGCAGGCCGCCACTACTGGAGCGCTGCAATTGCCGGCGTCGCCGCCGGTGAACTTTCATCTGTGCGTACGCCAGACCCGGTGCAGGCGCTGTCGCTGCGCGAGCGCCAGGTCCTGAACTTCGTCGTCCGCGGCCGGTCCAGCGCCAGCATTGCCGACACCTTGCACCTGTCAGTCAAGACGGTCGAAACCTACCGCAGTCGACTGATGCACAAGCTCGGCGTCGACGACATCACGAGCCTGATGCGCTTCGCTTTCCGGGAAGGGCTGCTCGATGCGGACGGCGGATGACGGATAACGGACTCGTCCGGGCGGCCTGGCGATACTGCGCTGTATAAGCACGAGGACTTGCCTCCGACCCGGAACTGGAACGTCGCCGAATCGAGGTCCGATCCCAGCGGTCTGCGCGGACACATGCAAGACCAATCATTCGGAAGGCGGCCACCGCCTGCACGCCATACACGGCTTGTCCACCGCGTCGGCCGGTGCATCGCAATCGCCGTCCGCTGCCGGGGCAAGTCTGCATCGAGCGGCGGAATTGGGGCGTTTTGTGCGGGCATCCCCGCAAGCGAGGGCAAAATACGCCCACCGCCGCCTTGCCGCTACGCAGCGGCGCTTCGACCAGCTTGCGATCCCGCTGCGGCACTTGCGCGCCGCGTGCCTTACGTCGCAACATGTCCGCGCTGTCATTCAGGCACCTGACGCTGGTGCTTGATCTGGTTGATTGCTGCGCGATACAGCAATCCGTCTCCAGTTCGTTTCGCCTTCGCACCAGTTGCGCGATACATCGGCCGCCGGGAGGCACCCGTGCCCTCAGCCTACCCCCGCTCCAGGACCAGAACCTACCGAAAAATCCACAAGCACACCATCGCCCTTGAGCACGATGCCGAGGCGCTCAGTCGCAAGGATTGCAAAGCGCTATCGACGCGTAGTGGACGCGTTCAATCAGTTCCACCGCCAGCTGACTGTCGTGAGTGACAGGAAGTGGCCGTTATGCACAGTGCTCAGTTATGTGCAGGACTCCGACGCCGTCAGGCTGCAGGCCGCGTGAATGCTGGCGTTGCCGGCGTCCTGGGCGAGGATGCGCTGCACATAACGTTTGATTTCCGACGAGGCGAGACCGAGG
>JBGQEX010000077.1:0-18683 GCA_041496605.1 Piscinibacter sp. | reverse complement strand
TGGCTGAGCACTGCCTGCGCCGGCCCGGCCTCTTCGATGAGGCCGCGTTGCATCACCGCGATGTGATCGGCGACGTACTCGACCACCCCAATGTTGTGCGTGATGAACAGGTAGGAAACGCCGAGATCGCGTTGAAGCTGCCGCAGCAGGTTGAGGATTTGCGCCTGCACCGACACGTCCAGCGCCGAGGTCGGTTCGTCGCAGACGATGAGCTTGGGCTCGACCGCCAGCGCGCGCGCGATCGCGATGCGCTGGCGCTGCCCGCCCGAGAATTCGTGCGGGTAGCGCCCCAGCGCTTCGCGGCGCAGGCCCACCTGGTCGACCAGGCGTTCGAGGTTCGCACGGCGCGCGGCCGCGTCGAGGTCGGGGCGCAGCGCGAGCAGCCCCTCTTCGAGAATGTCGAACACGCGCATGCGCGGATTGAGCGACGCGAACGGGTCCTGAAAGATGATCTGGATCGAGCGGCGCGCATCGCGCAGCGCGTCGCCCTCGAGACGGAACAGGTCCTGTCCATTGAACTGTGCCTGGCCGTCGATCACTGCCTGGTGGCGCAGCAACTGGACGATGGCCTTGCCGGTCGTCGTCTTGCCGCAGCCCGACTCGCCGACCAGTGCCAGCGTCTGACCCGGCCGGATGCTGAACGAAACGCCATTGACCGCCGTGAATGCGCCATGACTGCGCTGAAGCAAGCCCTTGCGGATCGGGAAGCGGACGCTCAGCGCGCGCACATCGAGCAAGGGTTCGCCCGCGCCCGCCGGGGTGCGCGGCGCATCGAAGCGCAGCGGCGCGGCGTCCGGCAACGTCGAATGCAGCGGGTCCTGGCCGTAGCGGTACAGCAAGCAGCGCACGCTGCGTTGCCCGATGTCGATCAGTTCGGGTACGGTGTTGTGGCAGGCATCGAACGCGCGGTCGCAGCGCGGCGCGAAGCGGCAGGCGGTGAATTCCTGCGAGAGTGCCGGCACCGTGCCGGCGATCGCGGCCAGGCTGCCGCCGCGCTTGCCGGTATCGGGCAAGGCCTTCAGCAGCAAGCGTGCGTACGGGTGCTTGGGCGAACGGAAGAACTCGTCGGCACTGGCGACTTCGATGATCTGCCCCGCGTACATCAGCGCCACGCGATGCGCCATGCCCGACACCACCGCCAGGTCGTGGGTGATCAGCAGCAGGCCCATGCCCTGTTGTTTCTGCAAATCCTTCAGCAGGTCGAGGATCTGCGCCTGGATCGTCACGTCGAGTGCGGTCGTGGGCTCGTCGGCGATGAGGAAGTCGGGCTCGCCGGCGAGCGTCATCGCGATCATCACGCGCTGCTTCTGGCCCCCGCTCATGCGAAACGGGTAGTCGTCGATGCGCCGCTCGGGCTCTGGAATGCCCACACGGCGCAGCCACTCGATGGCCTGGGCGCGCGCCGGCGCGCCGCGCAGCGGCGTGTGCGTTTCGATCGCCTCGATGATCTGGTCACCCACCCGCATCACGGGGTTCAGGCTGGTCGACGGCTCCTGGAAGATCATGCCGATCTTGCCGCCGCGCACGGCGCGCATGCTGGACTCGGGCAGCGCCAGCACGTCCTCGCCTTCGACCACGATGTTGCCGTGGGTCACGCGCCCGTTCTCCGGCAGCAGGCGCATCAGCGCGAGCGCGGTCATGCTCTTGCCGCAGCCCGACTCGCCCACCAACGCGAAGGTCTCTCCGCGTCGGATCGACAGGCTCAAGCCATCGATCGCCTTCACGAGGCCGGCGTCGGCGTCGAGCGCCACTTTCAATCCTTCGATCTTCAGCATCGCGTTGGTGCTCAGAGGGTGGCCGGGCGCAGGCGCGGGCGGAAGTTGCGGGAGCGCGGGTCGAACGCATCGCGCACGCCGTCGGCGAACAGGTTGGCTGCCAGCACCAGCGTCACCATGAAGGCGAACGCGGCGGCGAAGCTCCACCACACCACGGGGTCGCGGCTCATTTCGCTGCGGGCGAGATTGATCATGCCGCCGAAGCTGTTCATCGACGGGTCGACACCGACGCCGACGTAGGTCAGCACCGCCTCATACAGAATCAGATCGGAGAAGCTGAGCACGGTGGTGATGAGCACCAGGTGCATCACGTTCGGCGTGATGTGCCGCGCCATGATGCGCACCGAGCTGACGCCGAAGGCCGTGGCGGCCTGTACGAAATCGAGTTCGCGCAGCTTGAGCGTCTCGCCGCGCACCAGCCGGCACAAGGTGGCCCAGCCGGTCAGGCCGAGAATCACGCACAACAGGAAGATCTTCAGGTCCGAGCGCTCGGAGCCGGTTTCGAACATTTCCGGGTGTTTGTCGAGGAACACCTGCACCATCAGCACACAGGCGGCGATGAGCAGCACGTTGGGTACCGAGGTCAGCGTGGTGTAGAGGTACTGGATGGCCTCGTCGACCCAGCCCTTGAAGTAGCCGGCCAGCACGCCCAGCACCACCGCGAACGGCAGCGTCGCCACGGTGGCCAGCGTGCCGATCACGAACGCAGTGCGCACACTCTTGAGCGCTTGATACAGCACGTCGTTGCCGGTGCGGTCGGTGCCGAAGACATGGTAGTGCCCCATCAAGGAGATGACCGGCCCGACCAGAACGCCGATGACGGCGACGGTGATCAGCGCCGCCCGCAGCGGCATGTGTGTTCGATCGGCGGCGATGTCCTTCACGGCGGCCGCGGTGCTGCCATGGTTGGCCCGGACGGCGAACGCGGTGGCGAGCCACACCAGCGCCGCCAGCGCCAAGCCCGCCAACGCACCCGCCGCGGCACGCCACAACACGTCGGGCAGCCACTGTGCTGCGGGGTCGTCCAGATGCGCACCGCCGAACTTGAGCCGCGGATAGTCGCGCACCGGTTGCCCGTTGCGCTCCGACGGCTCCTTGGTGAAACCGACATACGCCAACGGTTCCGAGTAGTTGGACTCGCGCGTCTGCGCGAGTCGGATCAGCGACAAGTCGAGCAGCGACTCGGTGCTGGTGGCGTAGAAGGTCGTTGCATCGGCGCGCGCGCCGGCGGCCGGTGACAGCGCCCGGCGGAAGTGCACGCTGTCGACCGCGGTCACGAGGGCGAACAGCGCCAGCACGATGCCCGAGCACAGGGCCGCCGGGTCGCGCATCACCTTGGCCCAGTTGGCACGCAGATTGGGATTCACCTTGATCCGCCACACGTACCACAGCAGCACCAGAAAGATCGCATACAGGACCACGTCGGTCCAGAGGAACACAAGCTTCGGCATCTCCTGCCCTCATCAGTTCAAACGCACCCGGGGGTCGGCCCAGGTGTAGGCCACGTCGATCAGCACGTAGCTCGCGATGTACAGCAGCGCCCCGAGGAACACCATCGAGCGCACGATGGCGAAGTCCTGTCCGGTGATGGCCTCGATGACGAACGCCCCGAGACCCGGAATGCCGAAGAAGCTTTCGAACACCAGGCTGCCGAGAAAGACATACGGCAGGTACGAGCCGGCGCTCGTGATGATCGGAATGAGCGCGTTCTTCAGCACGTGGCGGAACAGCACCGCGGCCTCCGACAAGCCCTTTGAACGCGCCGTTCGCACGTAGTCCTTGCCGATCTCCTCGAGGAACATCGCGCGGTACAGGCGGGCCTCGGTGCCCAGGCGTGCCAGCAGCGACAACATGATCGGCAGGATCAGGAACTTCACCGCATCCAGGCCTCCCGCGTAACCCGAGATCGGCACCAAGTGGAGCAGGCGCGAGAAGAAGAACTGGCCGACGATGATGTAGAACAAGCTGGAGATCGACAGCATCAGCACGCACAGCACCACGCCCCAGAAGTCGATGCGCGAGTGGCGGAAGAACACCAGCAGCAGCGCGAAGGCGGTGCTCGCAACGACCTGCAGCAGGAACACCGGTATGGCGAGCCGCAGGCTCACTCCCATGCGCGTCGTGATCTCGTGGCCGATGTCGACCGCGTTGCGGGCGTCCGAGCGGCCGAACTTCAGCGCGAACAGCGACACCGATCGCTCCCAGAGAATCGTCTGCGTGAGCTGGGCCGGACCTTCCTCCTTGGCGTTCCAGTACAGCGGCTTGTCGTAGCCGCGTTCGGATTTCCATTTCTCGATCTGCTCTTGCGTGACGCGCTTGCCGCCGATGTTCAGCCGCGCCATGTCGTCCGGCGTGTTGACGGAAAAGAACAGGAAGAAGGTGAAGAGGTTGACGCCGATAAGGATCAGCACGCCGTAGCCGAGACGGCGAATGAAGTAGTTCAGCATGCTCAGGTTCCAGGCACGGGCGCCACGGGTGCGGGGCCGGTGGCTTTGCCGGTGGCCAGCTGGCGCTGGCGGTAGCTGCTGCGCGTGATCCAGCCGAGGCCCAGCGCGGCGGCGATCAGCAGCAGCATGGGCCACCACACCGGGTGATTCCATTCGGCTTGCTTCGCCACGCGCAGCGAGGGGTCGACACGGTAGTACTTGGCCAAGTCGCGCACCATGATGCTCGGCTTGCCGTTGTAGACCCAGGGCTGGAAAGCCAACGCCACATACGGCCAGTAGCCCCAGGCCCACGGCGAATCCTCGCGCACGATGGCCACCATCTGGTCGATGATCTTCTGCTTCTCCGGCCCGTCTTCCAGCGACTGCATCTGTCGGTACAGGCGGTCGTATTCGGGGTTGCTGTAGTTGGCTGCGTTCTCGCCCTGGCTGATCGCCTTCGAATTCGGGCCGTAGAGCAGGAACAGGAAGTTCTCGGCGTCGGGGTAGTCGGCCAGCCATCCCCACCAGAAGATCTGCTGCTTGCCCTTGAGCACCTTGTCCTGGAACTGGTTGTAGTCGGTGGCGCGGATTTCCAGCTGCACACCGAGCTTGCCGAACTGCTTGACCATCCAATCGAGCTCGGACTTGATCTCGGGCGTGGGCGTGCGTTGGTAGTCGTAGTTCAACACCAGCGGCTTGCCGCTCGTGGCGTCACGGCCGTTCGGGTAGCCGGCTTCGGCCAGCAATTGCTTCGCCTCGTCGATCGAGCGGCGCACCGGCTGCCCATTGACCAGCTTGTGGGTGACCTTGTTGTAGCCCTCGGGCGAACCCTCGCGTGAACCGAAGATGCCTGGGGGCACCGGGCCGTGCGCCGCCACACCGCCCTTGCTGCGGAAAATGCGGCCATAGCCTTCTTCCCAGTCGATCGCGATCGACAAGGCCTGCCGCAGCTTGCGGTTCTTCAGCTGCTGCTCGGGCGTGTCGCCCTTGCCGACGACCGGATCGAGCCAGTTGAAACCCATGTACCAGTTGTTGATGTCGGTCGTTTGCGGGAACTTAAAGCCGCGCCCATCGAAAAAGCGTTTCACGTCGTCGGAGTCTTCCATGTCGGTACGGAAGTCGACGCCCCATTCCGGCCGCTCGATCTCGGGAACATCGAGGTAGCCCTGTTTGAACTTCTCCTTGCGCGGCACCTTCTCCTTCTCGATGGTCGAGACGACGGTGTCGATGAACGGCATGGTCTTGCCGCAGTCGTCGAGCAGGCCAGCCTCCTTGTCGCCCGGCATGCCTTCGCAGGGATAGGGCTCGCCGCGGAAGTTGGGGTTGCGCTTCATCACATGGCGCCGGTCCTGCACGAACTCGGTCATCATGTACGGGCCCGTGCCCACCGGCCAACGAATCAGCGACAGGCCGTTGCCCGCCATGCCCTGCTGCGAGTAGAACGCGTCGGCTTCCCATGGAACCGGCGACGTGAAGGTCATCGCGAGCCAGTACTTCCACTGCGGGTACTTGCCCTTGATCCGCATGCGAATGGTGTAGCGGTCGACCGCCTGCGCGCCGGCCAGCGGCCATTTGCGAAAGTCGAGGAAGGGTTTGTCCTGGCTCGACTGCGAAACGCCGGCCAACAGCTTCTTGTCTTCGGCCTTGATGAACTCGCCGTACTCCTTGAGCCCGATCATGTACTCGGAAAAGATAGCGTAGATCGGCGCTTCGATGCGCGTCGTGGCGTGCCGCTTGAATGCGTACACATAGTCCTCGGCCACCAGTTCGCGCGTGCCCTGCTTCTCGAAATCCCAGGGCGAACGCTTGTCGCCAAGTTGCTCGCGGGTGAGGTGGTGATAGAGGTACTCGCCCTTGTCGTTCTTCGCGAATGCCGGATGCGGGGCGTACAGGATGCCGTTCTTGATGCGCACGTCATACACGCTCTCGGCGATCTGCTCGGGCAGCGCGTCGTCGGGCAGGCGCTGGCCGTTCTTGTCGAGGTAGTACGGCTTGACGACCTCCACCGCCGTCTTGGGCACGAGCACGTACGGGCGCTTCAGGTAGTGGTAGCCGTACAGCGGCTCGTAGGCCGAGTACGTGTAGGGCGTTTCCGGATTGCTGTAGGACGCCGTCGGGTCCAGGTAGCGCGGTGAGCGCTCGTCGAAGGAGTTGAACAGCGTGTTCGTGGCGGCCGCGCCGTGCGGGTACGGGCTGTTGTTGCAGGCGCTGAGGATCAGCGCAACTCCCAAGAGCACCAGGAGTCTTTGGCCCCACCTGATTGATTGACCGTGCATGCGGTCTTCCCCTTTGACATTCCACCCGCTGCAGGCTTAACGCAGCGATGGCAAAAACAAAATGTGCCTCCGACAAACACCAGCTTGTGGCCAGGTCACCGTGAGGCAGGCGCGGATGATAAGGCAGATGGCCTAGGCCACTGCTCAGGGTTTCACCCGTTCGCAAGCCTCGTGCCGGCGGGCCAGCACCGTTTAGAGGCGGCGCTCGACGAAAAGCTCCGTGGGCGGGAGCTACCAGCCGATCAGTGCATCGCGGCCTTGCACCACGAGCTGCACGCGGGCACCGACCGGCAGCGTCACCTTGGTGGGGACGTGCCCGAACGGCATGCCGGTGAGGATCGGTGTTTTCGTCAATGAGCGCAGGTGGGCCACGACCGTCTTCAATGAGTAGCCCCGGTCGAGCGGTGACTTGCGCCAGCCGCTGAACGCGCCCAGCACCACTGCCTTCTGCATGTCGAGCACGCCGGCCTGGTGCAGCTGCAGCAGCCCACGCTCGATGCGGTAAGGGTGCTCGTTGACGTCTTCGAGAAACAGCACGCCGCCCTTGACGACGTCGCGCGCCGGCCAGTGCGGCGTGCCGAGCAGCGAGTTCACCATGCACAGGTTGCCGCCCCACAGCGTGCCGCGCAGCTGCAGCCCGTCGAACCCCGCTTCGGTGCGGAAGCCCACCGCTTCGAGCTCGCCGCTCATCGCCTCGAGAAAGCAGGCTTCGGTGACGTCGTCGACCTCGTCGCCGCCGAAATCGTCGCAGGCCACCGGGCCCGCCCAGGTGACGCCGTGTCGGTGCGCGAGCAGGCCGAGCTGCAGGGCGGTGAGGTCGCTCTGGCCGACCCAGCGCGTGCCGCGCTCGATGCTGCGTTCGATGAGTTTCCAGTCGATGCGCCCGAGCAGCCGCGTCAGCCCGTAGCCGCCGCGTGTCGCCAACGCGACACCGGGCGCCTGCGAGGCGACGCGATGCAAGGCAGCAAGACGCGTGTCGTCGTCGCCGGCGAAGCGCTGGTGTTTGAGCATTGCCGCTTCGTCGATGTGCACGTCGAAGCCGTGTGCGGCCAGGCGCTTGGCGGCGCGGCGCAGCGGGGTCGACTTCGCAAGAACGCCCGACGGCGTAAACAGGGTCAACGAACCCATGGGTTGGTTCACGGCTTGTGCGGCGGCAGCACATCGACCTCGATGGCTTCGCCGGCGGGGATGGGGTCGTCCGCAGGCTCGGACGCCACCCGGCGCTGGCGATACTGCTCGCGCCGCTCGACGAAGAAGTCGCGCAGCAGCTGAGCGCATTCGTCGGCGAGCACGCCGCCCTCCAATTGCGTGTGATGGTTCAAGCGGGACTGCGCGAACAAGTCGATCACCGATCCCGCCGCGCCGGTCTTGGGGTCGGCCGCGCCGAACACGACCCGCTTGAGCCGCGCGTGCATCAGCGCCATCGCGCACATGGCGCAGGGCTCGAGCGTGACGAACAGCTCGCACTCCGGCAAACGGTAGTTGCCGAGCAGCGTGGCCGCGTGGCGCAGCGCCACGATCTCGGCGTGCGCCGTCGGATCGTGTTCGGTGATGGGCCGGTTGTAGCCGGTGGCGATGACCTGCCCCGCACGCATGATCACCGCACCGACCGGCACCTCGCCGACCAGCCACGCGTTGTGGGCCTGGTCGAGCGCGATGCGCATCGCATGTTCGTAGGCCGGCGTGCTCACTTCGCCGACTCTTCGCTGCGGGCTGCGCCCTGTTCGAGTGCCCGGGTCACGTCAGTTCGCACGCGTTGCTGCAGCTGTTGCGACTGCTCGCGCACGGTCGCGCTGGCAGCCGGCGTTGCCTCTTGAGGCGACGCGGACGACACCGAGCGGCCGATCGTGCGGAGCTGCTTCGTCGCCAGAACGCCGATCACCGCGAGCACGACCAACAGTGACACCACACCGAGCACAGCCCTCATGCGCTACTCCCACTCGATCGTCGCCGGCGGCTTGCTCGACACGTCGTAGGTCACGCGGTTGATGCCGCGCACCTCGTTGATGATGCGGCTCGACACGCGCTTGAGCAAGCCATAGGGCAGCTCGGCCCAGTCGGCGGTCATGAAGTCGCTGGTCTGCACGGCGCGCAGCGCCACCACGTAGTCGTAGGTGCGGCCGTCGCCCATGACGCCGACGCTCTTGACCGGCAGGAAGACCGCAAAGGCCTGGCTGGTCAGGTCGTACCAGCTCTTGCCGCTGGCATCGTCGGTCGCGTTGCGCAGTTCTTCGATGAAGATCGCGTCGGCCCGGCGCAGCAGGTCGGCGTACGACTTCTTGACTTCGCCGAGGATGCGCACCCCCAGGCCCGGCCCCGGGAACGGATGCCGGTAGACCATGTTGTGCGGCAGGCCGAGCGCCACGCCCAGCTCCCGCACCTCGTCCTTGAACAGTTCGCGCAAGGGTTCGAGCAGCTTCAGGCCCAGCGTCTCGGGCAGGCCGCCGACGTTGTGGTGGCTCTTGATCGACGTGGCCTTCTTGGTCTTGGCATCGCCGCTCTCAACCACGTCGGGGTAGATCGTGCCCTGCGCCAGCCACTTTGCCTGCTGGCACTTCTTGGCCTCGGCCTGGAACACCTCGACGAACTCGCGGCCGATGATCTTGCGCTTGGCCTCGGGGTCGGTCACGCCGGCGAGGTGGCCGAGGAACTGGTCTGCCGCATCGACGTGGATCACCTTCGCGTGCAACTGGCCGGCGAACATCTCCATCACCATGCGGCCTTCGTCGAGTCGCAGCAGCCCGTGGTCGACGAACACGCAGGTGAGCTGGTCGCCGATGGCGCGGTGGATCAGCGCCGCCGCCACGCTCGAATCGACACCGCCGCTCAAGCCCAGAATCACCTCATCGCTGCCGACCTGATCGCGAATGCGGGCCACGGCCTCGTCGATGTAGTTGCCCATCACCCAGTCGGGCTTGGCGCCGGCGATGTCGAGCACGAAGCGGTTCAGCAGCTCGCGGCCCTGCACCGTGTGGGTGACTTCGGGGTGGAACTGCACGCCGTAGTAGCCGCGCGCCTCGTCGGCCATGCCGGCGATCGGGCAACTCGTCGTCGATGCCATCAGCTTGAAGCCGGGCGGCAGCGCGGTGACCTTGTCGCCGTGGCTCATCCACACCTTGAGCATGCCGTGGCCTTCGGTGGTGCTGAAGTCCTCGATGCCGGCCAGCAGCCGGGTGTGTCCATGCGCCCTCACCTCGGCATAGCCGAACTCGCGATGCGTGCTGGCCTCGACCTTTCCGCCTTGCTGCACCGCCATCGTGAACATGCCGTAGCAGATGCCCAGCACCGGCACGCCCAGATCCCACACCGCCTGCGGCGCGCGCAGGTCGTGCTCTTCATAGGTGCTGGCGTGGCTGCCAGACAGGATGACGCCCTTGGGCGCGAACTCGCGGATGAACGCGGCGCTCACGTCGTTGGGGTGGATCTCGCAGTACACATGGGCTTCGCGCACGCGGCGTGCGATGAGCTGGGTGACCTGGGAGCCGAAGTCGAGGATGAGGATCTTGTCGTGCATGACGCGCTCTAGGCGGAGGAGCCGGCAGCGGCTTGGGCCGCGAGCCGGGCACGGCGAATGCCGCGGAAATGAAGCCAGGCCAGCACCAGCGCGGCGAGCTGCAGCACGGCGCACAGGTAGAACGGGGCGCCGATGCGCCAGTCGCCGCGCGGCAGGTGCGACACCACGCCCAGCAGCGGCGCGCCGATCACCGGAGCCACCACGGCCATCAGGCTGTTCAGTGAACTGACCGCGCCCATCGTCTGGCCCTGCTCGCTGGCGCCGGCAGCACCCGAAATGATGCTCTGGATCGATGCGGCGACGGTGAATCCGAGCAGGTTGCCGCAGATCACCAGGAACATCATCCAGCCTTCGGTGGCCGCACCGTAGAGCGCGTAGGCGAGCGTCGACGACACCAACCCGAGCACCGCCAGGCGCGGTGGGCTGAAACGCTTGAGCAGCCGCCCGAGCAGCACGCCTTGCACCAGCACCGAGACGATGCCCACGGTGGCCAGCGACCAGCCGTTTTCCTTCGGCCCCCAGCCGAACTTGAATGTCGTGTAGAGCACCCAGGTGGTGTACAGGATGAACTGCGCCAGTCCGCTGGCTGCGATCACTGCGACGAGCCGGCCTGCGCCCTTCAGCTGGGTGAGCGCGCGCAGCGACGTGACCGGGTTCGCCGTCTTCCAGTTGAATGCGCGCCGCCGCTCGGCCGGCAGCGACTCGGGCAGCACGAGGTAGCCGTACAGCAGGTTCAGCAGCGACAGCCCCCCGGCGACGAAGAACGGCAGCCGCAGGTTCACGTCCCCGAGCAGTCCGCCCATGACCGGCCCGAGGATGAAGCCGACGCCGAACATCGCACCCAGCATGCCGAAGCGCCTGGCGCGCTCTTGCGGCGGGGTGATGTCGGCCACATAGGCGTTGGCCACCGCGATGTTCGATTGCATCGCGCCGCCCACCAGCCGCACCGCGATCAGCATCCACAGCGCGGTGCTGAGTGCGGTGGCGAAGAAGTTGAGCGCAAGCCCGCAAAACCCCAGTAACAGCACCGGCCGGCGGCCGTAGCGGTCGGACAGCGCGCCGAGGATCGGCGAGCCGAAGAAATTGGCGATGCTGAACGCGAAGGTGACGGCGCCGTACCAGAAGGCCTGGTCGGCCTGCGAGCCGGTGAAGACCCCCACCAACGCCGGCAACACCGGGATGATGAGGCCGATCGACACCATGTCGATCAGCACCGTCAGCATGATGAAACGCATGGCCGCGGGGCGCTGCACGCCGGCGGTGCTGGACAGTTCAGGCAACAGAATCACTCCATCCGGTAGTTCGGCGCTTCCTTGGTGATCTGCACATCGTGCACATGGCTTTCGCGGATCCCCGCCGAGGTGATCTCGAC
The DNA here is from genome assembly GCA_041496605.1 of Piscinibacter sp. Taxonomy (GTDB): domain Bacteria; phylum Pseudomonadota; class Gammaproteobacteria; order Burkholderiales; family Burkholderiaceae_C; genus Albitalea. The sequence goes on along the minus strand of JBGQEX010000077.1, from coordinate 7,320 downwards.
GAATTCCGCCTTGTTGCGCATGTCTTCGATGGAGGCGCATCCGCAGTAGCCCATCGACGCGCGCAGGCCGCCGGCCATCTGGAACACGATGGTCACCATCGACCCTTTGTAGGGCACGCGGCCTTCGATGCCTTCGGGGACCAGCTTGTCGGCGTTCGGATTGGCACCGGTGTTGTCCTGGAAATAACGGTCGGCGCTGCCCTGCTGCATCGCGCCGATGGAGCCCATGCCGCGGTAGCTCTTGTAGCTGCGGCCCTGGAACAGCACGATCTCGCCCGGCGCTTCCTCGGTGCCGGCGAACATGCCGCCCATCATCACCGTGTTGGCGCCAGCCGCGATGGCCTTGGCAATGTCACCCGAGTAGCGGATGCCACCGTCGGCAATCAGCGGCACTCCGCTGCCCTTGAGTGCGGTGGCCACGTTGTCGATCGCGGTGATCTGCGGCACGCCGACGCCGGCCACGATGCGGGTGGTGCAGATCGAACCCGGCCCGATGCCCACCTTGACGCCGTCGGCACCGGCTTTGACCAGCGCCAGCGCCGCGGCGCCGGTGGCGATGTTGCCTCCGACCACGTCGACGCCCGGGAAGTTCTGCTTGACCCAGCGCACCCGTTCGATCACCCCGGCACTGTGGCCATGCGCCGTGTCGATGACGAGTGCATCGACGCCGGCGTTCACCAGCGCCTCGACGCGCTCTTCGGTGCCTTCACCGACGCCGACCGCGGCGCCGACGCGCAGCTTGCCGTGTGCATCACGCGCGGCGTTCGGGAAGCTCGTCTGCTTGGTGATGTCTTTCACCGTCATCAGACCACGCAGCTCGAAGGCGCTGTTGACCACCAGCACACGCTCCAGCTTGTGGCGGTGCATCAGCGCCTTGCCCTCTTCGATCGTGGCGCCCTCGCCCACCGTGACGAGCCGTTCGCGTGGCGTCATGATCTCGCGCACCGGGGCGTCCAGGCGCGTTTCGAAACGCAGGTCGCGGTTCGTGACGATGCCCACGACCTTCTTGCCGTCGAGCACCGGGAAGCCCGACACGCCATGCAGGCGCGACAGCTCCATCACCTGGTGCACGGGGGTGTCGGGTGCGACGGTGATCGGGTCGCGCAACACGCCCGATTCATAGCGCTTGACGCGTGCCACCTCCGCCGCCTGCTGCTTGGGGCTCAGGTTCTTGTGCACGATGCCCATGCCGCCTTCCTGCGCGATGGCGATGGCCAGGCGCGCTTCCGTTACCGTGTCCATGGCGGCGGACACGACCGGAAGATTCAGGCGGATGTTGCGGGAGAGGGAGGTCGCGAGGCTGGTGTCGCGGGGCAACACCTGGGAGAAGGCTGGCACCAACAACACGTCGTCGAAGGTGAGCGCTTTGCCGAGAAGGCGCATGAGAAAGGCTCCAGACGCAAAAGGCGATTATACGGATGCAGGAACAAGCGCACGCTTGGCGGACCGCGCAGCGCGTTCGCAACATCCGCCCGGCCGCTACACTGCTTGCTTCAATAGCGTCGCTTTGGACTGCCATGCCCCGATTGAGCGTCATCGCCGTTTCCATCCTGCTCGGTGCCACCTTGTCGCTGCCTGCGGCGGCCCAGTGGAAGTGGCGCGACAAGGGCGGCCAAATCCAGTACAGCGACCTGCCCCCGCCGCCCGGCGTTGCGGAGCAGGACATTCTGCAAAGGCCGCACAGCAACCAGCGCCGGACGGCGCCGGCAGCGGCCGCGTCGGCTGCGTCGGGGCTGACGCTGACGCCGGCGAAGGCCGTCGAGCCGGAACTCGAGGCCAAGCGCCGCAAGGCCGAGCAGGACCAAGCCGCCAAGACCAAGGCCGAGGAAGAGAAGATTGCCGTCGCGCGGGCCGAGAACTGCACGCGCGCCAAGGGCCATCTGCGATCGCTGGAAGACGGCCTGCGCATCGCGCGCACCAACGACAAGGGCGAACGCGAAATCCTCGATGACAAGGGGCGCGCCGAGGAGCTCAAGCGCACGCGCGACATCATCGCGTCGGACTGCAAGTAGAAACCCGGCTCAGGCCCTTCGACAAGCTCAGGGTGCACGGGCCCTTCGATACCTCAGGTCCTTCGACAGGCTCAGGATGCACGGGCCCTTCGATACCTCAGGGCAGTTTCTTCATCCGCTCGCGGTGGCTTTTGTAGCGCTGGCGACGCGCTTCCTTCGGGTCCACCAGCAGCGGCCGGTACACCTCGACCCGGTCTCCCTCCCGGAGAAGATCATCCGGGGCGCGCAGCTTGCCCCACACGCCCAGCTTCTGTGACGCGAGGTCGATGCCGGGGTGGCGCTCGAGCAGCCCACTGTCGCGCACGGCTTGCAGCACCGTCGCGCCGGGGGGCAGCGACAGCTGAGTCACGTCGACTTGGCCCGCCGCCGGGCTGTAGGCAACCACGACACTCAAGCGTGCCGTCCCGCTAGCGCGCTCCATAGACCTGCTCGGCGCGCTTGACGAAGGACTCGACGAAGGTGTTGGCGACCCGATCGAACACCGGACTGACCACGGCCTCGAGTGCGCCGCTCGCGAATGCGTAGCCCATGTCGAATTCGATCTTGCATGCCTTGTCTTCGTTGCCGAGCGGCACGAAGTTCCAGGTACCGTCGAGCACCGAGAACGGCCCGTCGACCAGGGTGATCACCACCGACCGATCCGGGACGTGCTGATTGCGCGTCGTGAAGGCGTGACGCACACCGGCATAGGCCAGATGCAGGCGCGCCGTCATGCCGCCTTCGTGCTGCTCGACGACTTCACCGCGTTCGCACCAGGGCAGGAACAGCGGATAGTCGGCCACGCCCGTCACCAGGTCGTACATCTCACGCGCCGAGTACCACAGCAGAACGGACTTCTTGACGTGCTTCATACAATGACCGAATTGTATTGACGGCCCGCGGGCTCGCCTCCTTCCCCATGTCCATCGCAGAAAACCGGCGCGCCCGGTTCGACTATCACATCGAAGAGCGCTTTGAAGCCGGCATGGTGCTGCAGGGCTGGGAGATCAAGGCCGTGCGTGCCGGCCAGGTGCAGCTGACCGACGGCTACGTGGTGATCCGTGATGGCGAGCTGTACCTGATCGGCTGCCGCATCAACGCATTGCGCAGCGCGTCGACGCATGTCAACCCCGAGGCCGATCGCACGAAGAAGCTGCTGATGCACAAGGAAGAGATCCGGCGCCTGATCGGCAAGGTCGAGCAAAAGGGCTTCACCCTGGTGCCGCTCGATCTGCATTACAAGGGCGGCCGCGTGAAGGTCGAGATCGCGCTGGCCAAGGGCAAGGCGCAGCATGACAAGCGCGACACCGAGAAGAAGCGAGATTGGGAGAGAGAGAAGGGGCGGCTGATGCGGCACAAGGTCAGCGCGAAGAGCTGAGCCTCATCGCCGAAGCGCCGCCAGCGCCTGCTCGCAGTCGGCGATCAGATCGTCCACGGCTTCGAGCCCGACCGAAAAGCGCACCAGCGCGCCGCGCCAGGCAGGCTGGGTGCGGATGGCCGCCAAGTCGTAGGGCACCACCAGGCTGACCGGTCCGGCCCACGAATAGCCGATCTTGAACAGCGTCAATGCGTCGACGAAGGCGTCGACCTGTGCGGCCGTGAAACGCTCGTCGAACACCACCGAGAACAAGCCGGCCGCCGCGCCGCACAGCGCGCGCCAGTGCTCGTGACCCGGTGACGCCGGGTTGGCGGGGTGCAGCACACACGCGATCTCGGGCCGCTTCAACCACCACTCGGCCAGCATGCGCGCGGCGCGGTCCTGTGCCGCGTAGCGCAGCGGCAGCGTCGGCAGTGAGCGCAGCAAGAACTCTGCGTCGTTGGCACCAACGCCCCAGCCCATGCGCATGTGGGCGAGCTTGAGCTTGAGGTTCAGGGCCTCGTCGCGAGTCGTCACGGCGCCCATCAATACGTCACCGCCGCCCGACGGGTACTTGGTCAGCGCATGCATCGAGATGTCGACGCCCAGCGGCTCGCCGCCGACGCCGGGCATCAGATCGAAAGGGTTGAACGCGATGCCGGCACCCCAGGTGTTGTCGAGCGCCGTGATGACGCCGCGCGAACGCGCCAGCTCCACCAAACCGGGCAGGTCGGGGAACTCCATCGTCACCGAGCCCGGCGCTTCCAGCCAGACGAGCTTGGTTGCGGGGCCGATGGCGGCCGAGAGCGACTGCAGGTCCATCGCATCGTAGAAGCGGTGCGTGATGCCATAGCCCCTCAGCTCGTTGCGCGCCAGCTCCTTGCCGGGCCCGTACGCGTTGTCGGGAATCAGCAGCTCGTCTCCCGACTTGAGCAGCGCCAAATCGACCAGCGCGATCGCAGCCAGGCCGCTGGGCAGCAGCACGGTGTAGCGGCCGCCCTCCAGCGTGGCGATGCGCTCTTCCAGCGTGAAGGTGGTCGGCGTGCCGTGCAGCCCGTAGGTGTAGCCGGTCTTCTCTTTCCAGTTGCGCGCACGCATCGCCGCGGTGTTGGCAAAGATCACTGTCGACGCCTTGTGGACCCCCGGCTGCGGCGCCTTGAACCCCAGCGGCGGTTCGTACGGATGGTGAATCAGCCCGGTGCTGCGCGTCATCCGCGGCCTCGCCGTCAAACCGGTGCGCCGACCAGATCGTGGCCCTGGCTGGCGACGATCTTCACGCGCGTGAACTCACCGACCTTCAAGGTCTTCGACGCCTTCTCGGGCGGCAGCAGCTTCACGCTGCCGTCGATCTCGGGCGCGTCGGCATACGAGCGCCCCACCCCGCCCTTGCGGCCCAGCGCGGGCGCCGAATCGACGAGCACCTGCATCGTCGCGCCGATGCGGCTGCGCAGCTTGGTGGCCGACACGTCCTCGGCCACCGCCATGAACCGGGCGCGCCGTTCCTCACGCAGCTCGGCCGGCAACATGCCCGGCAACTCGTTGGCCGTCGCGCCGGCGACCGGCGAATACGCGAAGCAACCCGCGCGGTCGATGTGCGCCTCGCGCATGAACTCGAGCAGGTGCTCGAACTCCTCTTCGGTCTCGCCGGGAAAACCGGCGATGAAGGTGCTGCGCACGACAATCTCGGGGCAGATTTCGCGCCAACGCTGCAGCCGGTCCAGGTTCTTCTCGCCGCTGGCTGGTCGCTTCATGCGCTTGAGCACCGCCGGGTGCGAATGCTGGAACGGCACGTCGAGATAAGGCAGCACCAGGCCTTGCGCCATCAGCGGCAGGATCTCGTCGACATGCGGATACGGGTACACGTAGTGGAGGCGCACCCAGGCGCCGTGCTGCGCGGCCAACTCGCCAAGTTGCTGGCACATGTCGAGCATGCGCGTCTTGACCGGCTTGCCGGTCCAGAACCCGGTGCGGTACTTCACGTCGACACCGTAGGCGCTGGTGTCCTGGCTGATCACCAGCAGTTCCTTGACGCCGGCCTCGAACAGGCGCTGTGCTTCGCCGAGCACGTCGCCGATCGGGCGCGACACCAGGTCGCCGCGCATGCTCGGGATGATGCAGAACGAACAGCGGTGGTTGCAGCCTTCGCTGATCTTCAGGTAGGCGTAGTGCTTGGGGGTGAGCTTGATGCCCTGGGCGGGCACCAGGTCGACGAAGGGGTCGTGCGGTTTCGGGCTGTGCCGGTGCACTGCGTCCATCACCTCGTGCGTCGCATGCGGGCCGGTGACGGCGAGCACGCTCGGGTGCATCTGCTGCACCAGATTGCCGCCGCCCTCGCCGGTCTTGGCGCCGAGGCAGCCGGTGACGATGACCTTGCCGTTTTCGGCCAGCGCCTCGCCGATGGTGTCCAGGCTTTCCTTCACCGCATCGTCGATGAAGCCGCAGGTGTTGACGATCACCAGGTCGGCACCCGCGAAGGTCTTCGAGGTGTCGTAGCCCTCGGCGCGTAACTGCGTGAGGATAAGTTCGGAGTCGGTGAGTGCCTTCGGGCAGCCGAGCGAAACGAAGCCGATCTTCGGAGCGGCGTTCGCAGCAAGCGTGTTTTGCGTCATGCCGCGATTTTCGCCGATCAGGGCAATACCCCTGGCTGTGGAGTCAGTCGGAGCTCATCGCTTGGGCGGCACGAAACCCGGCATGCCCGGGAACAGGGTCTCAGCCTGCTTGGCCATCTGCTCCTGCATCTGCACGAACATCGCCTTCGACTGCTCGAGGTAGTTGCCCATCAAGCCTTGCACCGCCGGCGCCTGGCCGTTGAGAAACTGCGTCCACAGTTCCGGTGACATCACCTTCGGGTCGTAAAGCCCCTTGGCCTGCTCGGCCAGCCGGCCCTGGATGTCGGTGAAGGTTTGCAGGTTCTTCTCGAGGTACGAGCCCATCATCCCCTGCATCGCATGGCCGTAGAAGCGAATGATCTGCGCCAGCATCTGCGAGGAGAACATCGGCACGCCGCCGGTCTCTTCCTCGAGAATGATCTGCAGCAGGATGCTGCGCGTGAGGTCGTCACCGGTCTTCGCGTCTCGCACGACGAAGTCCTGGCCGGTGAGCACCATCTTCTTCACGTCGGCCAGCGTGATGTAGCTGCTGGTTTCGGTGTCGTAGAGACGGCGATTGGGGTACTTCTTGAGGATGCGCGGGCTGGCTTTGTCGACAGCGCTGGCGTCCGCGGTCGCCGTCGGGGGCGTGGCGCGGCGGGTTTGAACCATTGGGGCAACTCCTGTGAGCCTGTTGTGCAGGTGCACAAAGATTCTAGGAGGCCGCGAATTCCCACTCCGAAGGGGTTTACCCGGCAGCGCACTGCGGTAGGGCCCGCCGACGGCCGCGCGCGGCCATGCCGAGGCTGCGGTCGCAGACCATTTGACCTGGCGCACCCTCCCGCAATGCCGGCTTGTCGGCGTTGCGCAGACTCAATTCGCGACCTGCCCCGCCGCCTAGATTGGGCGCGATCGTTTCAGCAGAAGACAACCATCATGAGAACCCGCCAATTGACTTGGAGTGTTGTTCGACTTGCCTGCGCCGCGGCGCTGGGAGTCAGCCTGGCGTCCTGCGGCGGAGGGGGTGATGGCGGCAACGGGCTGCAGTACATCGACCTGACCGCCGCCAATCGCGGCATCGTCGGACACGCCACCGCAGCCGGCATTCTTGCCATGAGCCCGACCGGCTTGATCCCGCTGACCTCGAGTCCCGCGGCAGCGGGCCGCACATGGGCGCAGGCCGTGGGCCAGGCATTGCGCCAGCCGCTGGGCGCCGAGGGCGCGACACCAGGCAACGGCCGCGAGCGCGCGCTGGCGCTGATCGGCCCGGTCGTCCAAGCATGCATGCTCGGCGGCACGGTGTCCCTCAGCGTCGACGATCGCGACAACAATGGCGCCCCCAGCGTCGGCGACGTGCTGACCATCGTCTACAGCAACTGCCAGG
>JBGQEX010000076.1:0-18813 GCA_041496605.1 Piscinibacter sp. | reverse complement strand
CGTGCTGCATACGCCCGGCCACACGCCCGACAGCGTGTGCCTGCTGGTGCGCGACCTGCGCCGCGGCGACGAGCCCTGGTTCGTCGTCACCGGCGACACCTTGTTCGTCGGCGCCGTCGGAAGGCCCGATCTCGCCGGCCGCGAACGGGAAATGGCCGGTGAGCTGTACGACAGCCTGCATGCCAAGCTGCTCTCGCTGCCGGACGCGATCGAGATATTTCCGGGTCACCAGGCGGGCAGTGCGTGCGGCGTCGGCTTGTCGGGCAAGCCGTCGTCGACGCTTGGCTTCGAGAAGCGCTGGAACCCCGGCCTGGCGATGGACAAGGCGCGCTTCGTCACCCAGCTCACTGCGGACATTCCGCCGCCCCCGGCCGGCATGGAAGACATCGTGCGCTTCAACCTCGGCCTGGCTGGTTGATCGATGCACACAGCGTCCATCCAGCTCGGGCTGCGCGAGAACCTCGGTCAGTTCTCGCTGCTGGTGCTCGTCAACGCCTTCGTCGGCGCCATGGTGGGGCTGGAGCGCAGCATTCTGCCGGCCATCGCCGAGCAGGAATTCCACGTCGCCGCGCGGGCGGCGATCCTGTCGTTTATTGTCGTCTTCGGCATCACGAAGGCGCTGACCAACTACGTCGCCGGTCGTCTTTCCGACCGCTTCGGGCGCAAACACGTGCTGGTGGCGGGATGGCTGGTGGCCATCCCGGTGCCCTTCGTGCTGATGTGGGCGCCAGCCTGGAACTGGGTGGTCGCCGCCAATGTGCTGTTGGGCGTGAGCCAGGGGCTGACATGGTCCACGACCGTAATCATGAAAATCGACCTCGTGGGCCCGAAACGCCGCGGCCTCGCGATGGGGCTCAACGAGTTCTCCGGCTACTTCGCGGTGGCGGGCAGTGCGCTGGCCACCGGATGGATCGCGGCGCACTATGGACTGCGGCCCGAGCCCTTCTATCTGGGCGTCGTCTATGTCGCGGCCGGTCTGCTGCTGTCGGCGTTCACGGTTCGAGAGACCCGGCACCATGTGACGCATGAGCTGCGTGCCCATCATCCAGCGACGCAGGACGATGCGCTCACGCAAGGCGAGATCTTCCGTCGCACCTCGTTGACCGACCGCAACCTCTCCAGCGTCAGTCAAGCAGGACTCGTCAACAACCTGAACGATGGCATGGCCTGGGGCCTGTTCCCGCTGGTGTTCGCTGCGGCCGGGATGAACCTGGCGCAGGTCGGCATCCTCGCGGCGATCTATCCGGCCGTGTGGGGCGTCGCGCAGATCTTCACCGGTGCGCTGTCGGATCGCGTTGGCCGCAAGTGGCTGATCGCCTGGGGCATGTGGGTGCAGGCGGCGGGCATCGTCACCACGGCGCGCGCGGCCGATTTCGCCGCCTTTGGTCTGGGAGCAGTGCTGCTCGGCCTCGGAACGGCGATGGTGTATCCGACCTTGCTCGCCGCCATCGGCGACGTCGCGCATCCGTCATGGCGTGCGTCCGCCGTCGGCGTGTACCGGCTGTGGCGCGACCTCGGCTATGCCGTGGGCGCGCTGCTGGCCGGGGTCACGGCCGACCTGTTCGGACTGGCCGCTGCCGTGTGGCTGGTCGCCGGGCTGACGCTGCTGTCCGGCGTGATCGCGGCCGTGCGGATGAACGAAACCCTCGTGACACGACATGTCTGAGGACGATGGAAATGCACATGCCGATCGACCGACACCACGAAGCCGCCACAGGAGGCTTGAGACATGAGTGATCCGATCTATCTCGACTACAACGCCACCACCCCGATCGCGCCGGAAGTGCTCGATGCGATGCTGCCGTGGTTGCGCGGTGAGTTCGGCAATCCGTCCAGCACCCACCCATTCGGCCGGCGCGCCGCGGGGGCCGTCGCCACGGCGCGGCGTCAGGTGGCCGAGCTGATCGGCGCGCAAGCGCACGAGATCGTTTTCACCGGCTGCGCGACCGAGGCCAACAACCTGGCGCTGTTGGGCACCGCGCGCGCATTCGGTGTCGCGAGGCGCCACCTGGTGGTCAGCGCGGTCGAGCATCCTGCGGTGATGGCACCGGCGCTTCACTTGCGCGATCAGGGATGGGCGCTGACGATCTTGCCCGTCGACCGGTTTGGGCGTCTCTCACCCGACCAATTGGCCGACGCACTGAGACCGGACACGGCCCTGGTGTCTGTGATGCACGCCAACAACGAGGTGGGCACGCTGCAGCCGATCGGCGAGATCTCACGCATGACGCGCGAACGGGGCATCCTGCTGCATACCGATGCCGCCCAATCGGCCGGCAAGTTGCCGCTGGACGTCGACGAACTCGGCGTCGACCTGCTGACGCTGGCCGGCCACAAGTTCTACGCACCCAAGGGCGTCGGCGCGCTGTACGTGCGCGCCGGCACGCCCATTCGATCGGTGATGCATGGCGCCGAGCAGGAGCATGGCCTGCGGCCCGGTACCGAGAACGTGGCGGCCATCGTCGGGCTGGGTGCCGCGGCCGCCTTGGCCAAGGCATCGTTGCCCGCCGCATCGGCACACTTGCGCACGCTGCGCGACCGATTGCATGAGCACCTGGCCGCCGCGGTTCCGGGCCTGCGGCTCAACGGCCACTCCGACCACCGGCTTCCCAACACGCTGCACGTGTCCTTTCCGGGCGTGAGCGGGCGCGCGTTGCTGGGCGACGCAGCCGAGGTCGTCGCGGCATCGGTGGGGTCGGCCTGTCATTCGGAGCACGACGCCGTCAGTGGCGTGCTCGCCGCGATGGGCGCGGACGCGGTGCAGGCGGCCGGCGCCGTGCGGCTATCGGTGGGGCGCATGACCACGCCCGAAGAAGTGAGGCGCGCCGCCGAGGGCCTGGTGGCCGCGTGGCAGCGGCTGCGCCCGCAGTGACACCCGCTTCTGTGTTGACGGAACTCAACCCGACTGTCGAATCGACGCCTACTCTTGATCAAGCGAATGGCTGGGCGATGCATTGAAATCCAAGGCCGCTGCTATCGCGACAGGCTTTTCATCAGGTCATCGTCAAGCGGGTTAGCAAGCACGCCATGTGGGGTACGGACATGATGGGATGGGGCGCTGGTTGGGGCGGTGGCATGTTCGGTTTCGTGCACCTCGTATGGTGGGCGCTGCTTGTCGTCGGTGTCGTCGTGCTCATTCGCTGGTTGACGGGCGCCGGGAATGTGATGCGCCGCCCGGACGACGACCGCGCGCTGTCCATTCTGAAAGAGCGATACGCGCGCGGCGAAATCGACAAGGCGGAATTCGACGCCCGCAAGCGCGATCTCGTTTGAGGACGGTGGCTCTGTCAGAAGCTGTGAGCATGCGATCCCGGCACTCTCAAGGAACCCCTAGAGCCGCACGAAAATGAAGTACAGGCCAGGATCTCGAGCGAGCCCAAAGCCGGTCGTCGCCACCCCAGTGCACCTCGGTTTGCTGTCGTTGGTGGACGGGCGCTCTGCGGCGCGCTCTATCTCGTGCACCGGGAGCCTGACTTCATGAAGCCTCAGGTTTGGGCGAGCAGAAGGCGCGTTGGCCCTAGAAAGATCCCAAGCGCAGTGGCCTGCCGGCCGATCCGACCGCCGCCCGGCCTAAGCGATTTTCAAGGCGCTCAGGACGCGCAATTTGACTTGGTCCAGTACCACTGCGAACGCCGCCGCCGCTGCCAGCACCGTACCGAGGACGTGCCACGGCAGCGGTTCCATCAGCACACCCCAGCGTGCCAACACCACAACGATGCCGATGTCGGCCGTCGACGCAAGCAACACCCACGTGCCGGGTCGCGAATGCCACAGGGCACGGCGCTCGCGCACCACGTACAACACCGCTTGACTGCCGAACACCAGCGTCGTGAACGCGAGCGTCTGCAGTCCGGCCGCGTCCAGCCCCATGCGAAACAGGCCCAGTGCCAGTACGCCCACGGAGAACGCCAGCTTGCACGAGCCCAGCACCAGCGCCGTCAAGGTGACGTTGCGCATGTGCCAGGCGCTCGGTGACGAGGAGGGACTGGCACGATCGGTGGTCAGCGACATCGCCAGGAAGTCGTTCGTGACCAGCATCAGCACCATCAGCGCCGGGGTCATCACGGCGTGCCCCGTCATCGCCAAGCCGATGGCCAGCAGCAGCACGATCTCTATCTTCTTCGTCAGCATGTTGAGCGCGTAGGCGCGCAGGCGCTGGAAGGCGATGCGGCCCTCGCGCACCGCGAGCACGATGCCTGCAAGTCCGGGTTCGGTGAGCACCATGCCGGCGGCGGCCTTGGCCGCATCGGTGGCGGTCGACACGGCGATGCCGATCTGCGCCTGCCGCAGGGCCGGCGCGTCGTTCGTGCCGTCGCCGCACATGCCCACGGCATGCCCTTGCGACTGCAGCGCCTCCACGAGACGGAACTTGTCTTCAGGCAACACACGGGCATAGACGCCGACGTCGCCGGGTCCGATCGACTCGGGCGGTGCGCCGGCCGCGATGACCGCGCCGCGGATTCCGACCTTGGCAGCGATGGCGGTGGCTGTCGCCGGCGAATCACCCGTCACCATCAGCGTGCGCACGCCCATGTCGCGCAGCGTGGCAATGAGCTCGGCGGACTCGGGCCGTGGCGGGTCGCTCAGCGCAACGAGACCGACCATGCGCAGGTCGCCGATCGGCCCGCTGGCAACGGCCAGCACCCGGTGGCCTTGTCCGGACAGCGCGTCGGCCAGGCGCCTTGCGTCGGCGGGCGCCTGGGCCACTTCCGCGATGGCGACGAAGGCGCCTTTGAGCACGCGCCTTTCGCGCCCGGACTCGTCCAGGATCACGGCCTCGGCTCGGCGCGTCGTCGGGTCGAAGGGAATGAAGCGCACGAGCCGCGCGCCGCCGCCATCCACGCTCCCGGCGGCTTCGCGGACGGCCGCATCGATCGGATCCTGATCCGCCTCCGAGCTGGCCAGTGCGGCCAGCCTCAGCACCTGCGCGCGAGCCTCGCCACCCAGCGGCAGCACATCGACAACCTCCAGCGCATTGCGGGTCAGCGTACCGGTCTTGTCGGCGCACAGCACGTCCATCGCAGCGGCCTCGTGGGCCGCCGACAAGCGGGTCAGCAGCACGCCGTGCCGCGCCAGGATGCGCGCGCCAAACGCGGCGGAGAGCGTGAACGTGGCAGGCAGCGCGACCGGGATGGTGGCCAGCAGCGCCGTCAGCGCCAGGCGCACCAGGTCTGCCGTGGGCAGCGCGAGCCAATGGGCGCCAGCCACCAACAGGATGGCGAACGTCCCATTGACGATCGCCAGGTTGCGGGTCACCGCGAAGATCGCTGCCTGCTCGGTGCTGCGCGGGTGCGCTGCCCTGACGAGCTCGGCTGTGCGCCCGAGCAGCGTGCCCGCACCCGTGGCGGTGACCTCGGCAACCGCCTGCCCTCGGCGCACGAGCGAGCCGCCGTGCACGCTCGCACCGGCCGCGGCATCGACCGGCACGGACTCGCCGGTCAGCATCGACACATCGACGGTCACCGAGCCGGAGACGATGGTGGCGTCGGCCGGTACCGCCGCGCCCAGGGCCAGCCGGACGACGTCGCCCGGGACCACCTCGGCCCCCGGTAGCCGGACCCAGCGCCCATCGCGCCGCACGAGCGCCGTTGGCGCCAGGCGCTGCCTGAGTGCCGCCAACGCCGTGCTCGCGCGCCCCTCCTGTACGAAGGCCAGCGTCACATTGAACAGCAGCAAGGCCGCGATCACGCCCGCCTCTACGTATTCGTGCAGCCCGATCTGCAGCACGACAGCGGCTTCGAGCAGCCACGGCACCGGCGCCCAGAACTTCGCAAGGAATGCACGCCACGCCGGTGGCGCGGACTCGGCCACGGCGTTCGGGCCGTGCTCGGCCAGCCGCCGCAACGCCTCGGCGCTGGTCAAGCCCGTTGGGTCGGCTGCGCGGTCCATCGTGTCCTCCGCAGGTCAGAAGTCATAGCGCGCATAGAACTCCAGCTTGCGCGTGTTCTGCTTTTCGCCGAAGTCGCTTTCGCTGTCGCCATGCAGCACGAACAGCCGCAGTCGCAGCTCGAGGTTGTTGATCCCGGTGTATTGCAGCTCGGGCGTCATCTGCCAGCTTCCGTCACGCAGGTTCACCATGGCGGTGAGGGCCGGCTGGAAGTACACGATGCCCAAGGCATCCTTCTGTTGCGCGCGCAGATACAGGTAGTCCGTCCCGGGGTTCGGCCGCCCGTAGCCGCCTTGTCCGAGGGTGCGCGCCTTTTGCAGCAGCAGCGCGCCGCCACCTTGTTGCGCCTGTGCGAAGGCTGTGTCGACGAGCCCGTAGAACTGCCGCAAATCATCGTCGCTGTAACCCGAGCCGTTGCGAAAATATTCGGCGATATAGGTGGTGTCACGCGCAGTCAGGTAGCGCAGGCCGAACAGGAGGCTGGTGGCGCTGGCGACGCGCGTCGTCACCTGCCCGGCAGCGTCGGTGACGGGTTGGGGCGACGGCCCGATGCGGGCCCATTCACCGTGGATCTCGAGGTTCGAGACCAGGTTCGCGGAGAAGTCCATCCCGAAGCGCGCCGCGCGGCTGCCCTTGCCTTGCCACGCGAAGTCGATGTCGACGTCGCGGTAAAGCAGGTAGAGCTTGGCCGCGGGATTCAAATGGTCGCGCGCGCCGAAGTCGCCGTTCACGCGGCTGCTCACGGGCAGCAGCACCGGCGTGAACGCGACGGTCTGCAGGCTGCCGCCCGGATTGAAGATGATGTCGGCATCGGCCATCCACAGGCCCTCGCGCGCCACGTTGGGATCGTTGGGGTCCTTGGGGCGCTCGACGAAGCCGATCGGATTCCACGCGTAACCCTTGCCCCAGCGCAGCGCGCGCTTGCCCGCCTCGACAGTGAAGTGCGGATCGGGTCGCAGCGAGTAGGCGGCTTCGAACAGCGTGTTGGCGTGGTCGTGGGTGAGCTGGTCGCGTTGCAGGCTGGAGCTGGTGCGGAAGTCGAAAGTGCCGATGCCGTGGCGCAGCTTGCCGGCCAGCTGCAAGGTGCCGGTGCTGCGATCGAGGCTGTCGCGCCCGGTCGCGCCGACATCACCGAGCTTGTAGAACGCGCCGCTGGGGTTGAGCGCGAAGTCCTCCTGCTTGAACTCGAGGTAGCCGCCAAGTTCGAAGGGCTTCTTCTCGAATTGCGAGGCGTCGAAGGCGGGCTCTTGGGCCACGGCCGCCGTGGTGCAGGCCAGCGGAATCAGCAACCCGCTGAGCCGCAACCTGCGCACGAGCCTCATTTGCGCAGCTCTTGAATCCGCGGCAGCGCGTTGAGCGTGAAGGTCTCGTCGGGATAGTCCGCGCGCTTGATGCCCGACCATTGCATCACCGACTTGTAGCCTTTCTGCAGCGGGCTGTCCGTGGTCACTGTCGCGGGTCGCTTGATGCCGCCACCGAAATCCTTGATGTTGCTGAAGTGCAGCGTCTTGATGAGCAGTCCGCTGGCGGCATAGGCCTCGATGGTGGTCGGTAGCAGTAGCGTCTTGTCCACCCACATCTTGAGGCGGTCGTACGCCACCTCCGCGGTCTTGGCCTTCAGCGTCAGCAACAGCGCGTCCTTCTGCTCCTCGGCCGCAACGACCGCGTATTCAGCGCTGTAGTCGATGCGCAGGATGTCGGCATTGTTGAAGATGCTGCCGGTCACCGACTGCAGGCTGGTGATGCGGATCGGGCGCCCGACATCGGGCATGTACAGCCACATGTTCTCGGCAAGGCGCAGCGTGACACGACCCTTCTCGCTGGGCGGCGCGAGGAAGAGCGCGACCACCTTGTCGCGGCCCTTCTTGATCGTGTAGAGCACGTACTCCTTCTTGCTGCCGTCGGGCTGGATGTCGACCAACTGGCGGTAGGACTCGTAGGCTTCGGGCTCGAGGTTGCGGTCCACCTTCTGGAGGATCTGTGTTCCGTCGATGGCGGCCAGCGCGGGCAGCGCGAACAGGCAAAGGGCGAGCGCGAGCAACCGTTTCATGTTCAAGGCTTCCGTCATACGTGTCCCAGCGCGCGAACCGGGTCCATGCGCGAAGCCTTCCAGGCCGGCTGCAGGCTCGCGAGCAGCGCCATCAGCACGACCAGCCCGGCGATGGTCGCCACGTCGCGTACGCTGATGGAAGGCGACAGCACCAGGCCTTGTTGCATGCCGAAGTCGAAGGTGAGCTTGCGCACGTTCAGGGCATAGATGGCCACCAGGCTGATCGCCGTGCCCACCGCGGCACCGCCCACGCCGAGCAGCAGCCCCTCGGTGAGGAACAACGCCAGGATGCGGCGCGGCGGCGTGCCGATCGCCGCGATCGTTCCGATCTCGCGGATGCGCTCGTACACCGCCATCACCATCACGTTGAGGATGCTGATGAGCACGATGGACACCAGCATGATCTTGATGAACACCGTCAGCAGGTCGATCATGTTGGCGATGTTCGAGAACGGCGACAGCGCGGCCCAGGTGTGCACCTCCAGGCCGCCGCCGCCGCCCTTGCCGGGCTGGGCCGTGCCGCCCGGCTGCCCGCCCTGGCCGGTGAGCGCAGCGATTTGCTGCGACAGCAGCGCGTACGTCTGGTCCAGCCGCCCGGGGTCGCGCAGGCGGATCGCGATCTCGCTCACCTCGGGTTCGGTCATGCGCAACAGCGTGCGTGCGTCCGCGATGCCGATGTAGGCGTCGCGCCCGCTCGGGCCCGACACCGCCTCCATGATGCCGCGCACGACGAAGGTCTTGCCGTTGACCGAGCCGTCGCGATTGGTGGCCACCAGCACGATGGTGTCGCCGAGCTTCACGTTCATGCCGCGCGACAGCAGCGTGGGGATCAGGATCTCGCCGGGCTTGAGCAACGGGGCCTGCTTGGACCCCTCGACGATGCGCCCGGGCATCAGCGGCGTCGTCGCGGTTTCCTTGTCCGGGTCGATGCCGTTGACGCGAACGCTGGTGGTCTCGGTGAAGTTGCTGAACATCGCCCCGAACTTCACGCGCTCGCTGTAGGCCTGCACGCCGTCGAGCTTGTCCAGCGTCTGCTCGACCTTGCGCACCATCGTCGGCTGCATGTTGAGGTTCAAGGGCAGGTTGTCGATCGAGGCGACATAACCCTTGCGGTGCACCTCGAGGTGGCCCAGCACGGCGTCGGTGAATTGGCCGATCATCATCGCCTTGAACGAGCCGGCGGTGGCGATGAACAGCAGCACGGCGACGATGCCCAGCGTGATCAGGGTGGAGGTGAGCAGCGTGCGCCGATGGAACCGGGCGAGGTTGCGCAACGCGATCTTGAGAATCTTAAGCATGGGCCACCACCTTCGGCTTTGCGGTCTCGGCCTCGCGTAGGCGTCCGTCCTCGAGCGTGTAGACCACCTCGGCCTCGGCCATGATCTTCGGATCGTGCGTGGAGAACACGAAGGTGGTGCCGAGCTCGTCGCGCATCTTCTTCATCAGGTTGATGATCCGGTACGCGGTGTCGTGGTCGAGGTTGGCGGTCGGTTCGTCGGCCAGCACCAGGTGTGGGTTGGTAGCCAGCGCGCGCGCGACCGCCACGCGCTGCTTCTGGCCGCCCGAGATCTGGTCCGGGCGCTTGTGTTCCTGTCCCGACATGCCCACCGCATCGATGAGGCGCATCACCTGCGCGCGGCGCTTGGCGGGTGGCCAGTCCTGCACCATGATCAGCGGGTATTCGATGTTCTCGTAGACCGTCAGCACCGGCACCAGGTTGAAGTCCTGGAAGATGAAGCCGATGTGCCGACCGCGGAAGTTTGCGGCCGCGGTCCGGTCGAGGGTGCTCACGTCGGTATCGATGACGGTGAGCCGGCCGCTGGTCGGGTGGTCGAGGCAGCCGATCATGTTGAGCAGCGTGGTCTTGCCGCTGCCCGACGGGCCGACGAAGACCACGAAGGACTTGGCGTCTATCGTGAAGTCGACACCGCGGATCGCTGGCACGTCCACCTCGCCGGCGCGGTAGGTTTTGACGAGTTGTTCGGCGCGGATGAGTGCCATGCTGCGTTCCCTGGGTTCACCGTACAGTGGTTTTGCCCGAGTGACTTGATCGCGCGCAAGGCGGAGGGAGCCGAGCCGAAGAAGAAGCATCCGTCACCTCGGCGCGATACTCGAGATGGGTTGGGATGTTCTGCGTCACTTGCAGTTGTTGTGCAGCTTCCACTTCTCTTCGTGGCCCATGGCCTTCGCGAATTCGGGCACCTTGCAACGCTCGGCTTCAGCGGGATCGATCGGCGCGGAGGATGGAACGGCGTCGATTTGCAGGACCGTGTTTTGCGAATGGGCGCGCGCGTCCCAGAGGGTGACGACGACAGCAAGCGCAGCGAATGCCAACACGATCGCGCCTTGCGCGAATCCCGCCGCCCTTGAGGCCGGCGCGACGCTGACGTCGCACGCATTGCCCGGGCAAAGCTGCGCCTGGTCTCTGTTGAACAGGTTGTAGACCTTGCAGCCGATGCAGATGCCGAAGGCGGTTTCGAAGAACAGCAGGGTCAGGCAGGCGGCGCAGACGAACAGATTGATCGGCCCGACGATCTGGTTGATCACCACCAGGTACAGCATCGTCAGAGCCAGCCCGAAGCCGATCGCCCACGCGACGCGCTTCTGCGGCGCACCCACGTATTCGGGTTGCTGCTTGCGCACGAACCAATGGCCGACGATCAGGCTCGGTGCAAATCGCGGGTTGATGAAGATGCGGATCGTGAAGTCCACCAGGAAGACGACCACGAACACGCGCGTGGGCTGGAAGTTGCCCGTCAGCCAGGCATTCATGAAGGAGACGATCGCGAAGAAGAACAGAATGCCGGCGCTGGCTCGCACCGCACGCTCGTTCAATACCTTGACCGCGTAGCCGTCGATCTGTTCGCCGAAGTCGGCAATCTTGTTCATGCAGGGCACCTGTTCGCGAGTTGCTTTGCGCGACAGCGCGCGCATCACCGACCATTGAACCAGCGCCTCGCATCACCAGCACGGCGACGATGCGTACATTTGCATCGCCCGGTTGCACGGGCCGCCCATGCGACAGTGCGATACAAATCTCCCTCTTCCCACGCAGTTCGCCGCGTCACCCTCATGGCCATGGACACCAAGGATCGCATCCTCATCGTCGATGACGACCCTGAAATCCGCCAGCTTCTGGCCGACTACCTGGCTCGCAACGGATTCGAAGCGCTGCCGGCGCGCAGCGGCCGCGAAATGTGGCAGACGCTGGAGCGGCACGCCATCGACCTGGTGGTGCTGGACCTGATGCTGCCCGACACCGACGGGCTGGTGCTGTGCCGCGACCTGCGCGCCAAGTCCAACCTGCCGGTGCTGATGCTCACGGCACGGGGTGAAGAGACCGACCGCATCCTCGGCATCGAGATGGGCGCCGACGACTATCTCGTCAAGCCGTTCAGCCCGCGCGAGCTGCTGGCGCGCATCAAGGGCATCCTGCGGCGCACCCGCTCGTTGCCGCCGAACCTGAAACCCGATACCCAGCGCTGCCTTGCGTTCGCCGGCTGGAAGCTCGACACCGCCACCCGCGCGCTGACCGGCCCGGACGGGGTCGTCACGCCGCTGTCGGGCGCGGAGTACCGGTTGCTTCGCATCCTGCTCGACCACCCGAACCGGGTGCTCAACCGCGACCAGCTGGTTGAATTGATCCACGGGCGCGAAGCCGAGCCGTATGACCGCGCGATCGACGTGCAGATCAGCCGCCTGCGCCAGCGGCTGCAGGATGACGGGCGCGAATCCCGTCTGATCAAGACCGTGCGCGGCGAGGGCTACGTGCTGGCCGCGGCGGTGGAAGGATTGCCCTCATGCGATTGAACCCCTCGTCCTGGCTGCCGAGGTCGCTGTTCGGCCGCATGACGCTGATCCTCGTGGCGGGCCTGTTTGCGGCGCAGCTGGCGACCCTGTTCCTTCATCTGCAGGAGCGCGCCAGCCTGATGGCCGCCAGCGGCCATGTTCAACCAGGGATGCTGAGCCTCGAGGCAATGCCGGTGCGATTCGTCTGGCACCTGTTGTTGACGCTCGTGGCCGTGATCGGGGTGTCGCTGATCGCGGTGCGGTGGATCACCAAGCCGCTGCAGCAGATGGCGGTGGCAGCAACCACCTTTGCGCACGACCTCGATGCCGCGCCGCTCGAGGAGAGCGGGCCCACCGAAGTGCGCCGGGCCGCGGCGGCGTTCAACTTCATGCAAACGCGGCTGCGCCAACTGGTTGTCGAGCGCGGCCGTGCGCTGGCCGCCGTGTCGCACGACCTGCGCACGCCGCTGACGCGCATGCGGCTGCGCGCGGAGCTGGTGGACGATCCCGCGCTTCAGAAGAAGCTGAACGCCGACATCGACGCGATGCAGGCCATGGTGAACGGCGTGCTGGCCTATCTGCGCGGGCTGGAGGACAGCGAGCCTGTGCAGACCATCAACATCGACGCCTTGCTGCACAGCATCGTCGAGGACGAGCGCTCGCTGGGACGCGCCGTGGAGATCGCACAGGCCGCGGCAGGTGCTGCCACGGCCGAGCCTTATGCCGGCAAGCTGTCCATCCTGCGGCGCGCGATCGCCAACCTCATCGACAACGCCGTGGCGCACGGCCAGACGGTGACGGTGCGGCTTGAGGACTCGCCGGCGGAGCTGCGCATCGTGATCGACGATGACGGCCCGGGGATTCCGGAGGCGGACCTGGCACGTGTGACCGAGCCGTTCGTTCGCCTCGATGTGTCGCGCAGCCTGGATACGGGGGGCGTCGGACTCGGCTTGGCGATAGTGCGCGACGCCGCCGCGTACCACGGGGGCCGGTTGATTCTGGAGAACCCCGCCGAAGGCGGGCTGCGCGCAATCCTGGTTTTGCCGCGGACGGCGTCGCTGGACAGGTGATCGAAGGACAGGCACGAGCGTCGCTGTCGCAAACGAAATTGCAACCCCATCTGTCAGCCCGGGCGTTTGCAACCCTGCGATACAAAACGCCGCTCGACCGACACACGCCGCGTCCGAGGTCGTGGCCTCATGGAGCCACTCCCGACCTAAGTAAAGGAACCGACCGTGAAGCAGTTGAAGTTGAGCAGGATGGCAGTCGGTGCTGTCGCGACCCTGGTCCTCGGCCTTGCCGTGACCACCGGGCGCGCTCATCCGGGCCTGATGGAAGGCGTCATGGGGCCAATGATGGGCACTGCAACGATGCAGGGCTCGATGCATGGTCGGATGATGGGCGGTCCCATGGCCGCAGCCATGCAACACGACGAGGCATCGTCGGCCGACATGCGCCTGGTACACGAGTTGCTCGTGAATCACGACCGAATCCGCCGCACGGTGACTCGGCTGCCGAACGGCATCAGAACCGTCACCGAGTCAGATGATCCACATGTGGTGCGGGCGATCCAGGCCCATGTCGCCAGCATGGCCGGGCGGTTGAGCGACGGTCGCGAGTTCAACATGTTCAGTCGCACGGTTCCCGTGTTGTTCGAGAACAGGAACAAGATCGAGACCCGCGTCGAGACGACCGAGAAGGGCTCCGTGGTCACGCAGACTTCCTCGGAGGCGAGCGTCGTCGCCGCACTCCAGGGTCATGCCGACGAGGTCAGCGAACTGGCCCGCGACGGCATGGTTGCGATGATGCGCACTGCGATGGCAAGCGTGGGAATGAGCAGGCGCGCGGGGATGGGCCGCCACGCCTCACCGGTGGTGCCGGCACCCGCCGAAGCCGAGCACGCTCATTGATCGCGAAGGGAGAGTTGGCATGAAAAGACATGGTGCGGTGTACCTGAGCCTTGTGCTTGCTGCGTCGGTCGGCGTCGCGTGGACGGCCCACGCGGCCGATGCGCAGCGCCAGGCCGAGGTCGCCCGACGAGGCGCGGACGTGATGCCCTTCGACCTGAAGGCCACCACCCACATCTTCACCAAGACGGAGCAAGGCGGAATCCAGCGCGTGGTCGCGAAGGATGTCTCGGACGCGGTGCAGACACGATTGGTGCGGGAGCACCTGCACGAGATCCGGCAGCAGTTCCTGAAGGGTGACTTCTCGGGTCCGGCACACATCCACGGGGCCGACATGCCGGGGCTGGCCGAACTGAAGGTCGCGCCGTCCGGTGCAGTATCGGTGACCTACGCGGATGTCCAAGGCGGAGCGGAGTTGACCTACGGGACCAGCGATGTCCGGTTGGTCGCCGCACTGCATCGTTGGTTCGACGCGCAGCTGTCGGACCACGGCCCCGATGCGATTCAGGGCCACCGGCATCATCACGGTGCCATGTCTATGCAGTAGCCGTGCGGTTGACGGCGGAGCGACCGACCAGCGTGGGGGAATGCGGCGGCGGCTCGGACTCGTGTCACGCTGCTGCCACGTCGAGCAGCTTTCCCCCTGCTACCGCAACGACTTCCCCTTCGTCGAGCGGCCGCCATGCTTCATCGGTGAGCGGGACGCTGGCGACCATCACCATCTCCTGGAAGCCGGGTCCGACAGTCACGCCGTGCGCTTGGACGGATTCGTCCGGCGCCGTGCACCGGCAGCTCCACAAGCAGAGCCCCGGTGGCGCGATCAGGCCGCTGGCCTGGATGCGCCGATGTCCGTGGGCGAACAAGACCTCGCTGTCGGCGTAGAGGAAATTGGCCGGGCCGAGCTTGCGCAGATCGGCGGCGAAGTTCGAGATCACCGACAGGCGAGCCGCGAGCGAAGGCGGCGAGTCAGCTTCGCTCCACAGAGCGTGAATGCGCTCGAGCAGCGCACAGAAGGCGTGCTCGGAGTCGGTGGTGCCGACGGGGCGATAGCGGTCGAACGCCAGATTTGTGCCGCGCTCGATGCCCTCAAGGTTTCCGTTGTGGGCAAACACGTGCATGCGGCCGCCAAGCTCGCGCGCGAAGGGCTGCGTGTTCGACAGTGCGACTTCCCCGCGCGTGGCATGCCGGATGTGCGAGATGGCGAGCGTCGTGTCCAGCCCTTGCGACTGGAGAAAACGCACGAGCGGACTGTCGCTCGCCGCCGTAGGCTCGCGGTACACCACCGCGTCATGGCCGTCGTAGAGCGCAACCCCCCAACCATCGCGGGTGGTGCTGGCACCGGCGCTGTGGGCAGCCAGCGCCGTCAGCGAGAAGTCCAGCTGCGTTGGACGTCGACTCGAGATGGCCAGGAGTTCACACATGTGCTGATCGGCGAAGTGGCGGCAGTGGCCCCTGGCCCCCGCGGTGCCGGGCAGGTCTGGGTCAAGACGGTCATTGCGGAGGCAACGAATTCAATCGAGAGGAAGAGGCACGTCGAAGAATGCATCCTCACCACGTTTGAAGATTGACGAGGCTCAAGTCCCGAAGTTCAGCACACCCAGGCGCAGGGGCAAGTTGGCCGCTCTGACTCCGAGCGTCAGCTTGCTGGCATCGAACCGGACCATGCGTACTTCCGGTTTGGGTCGGATGCGTGAGTTCGCGACTTTCGGATGCAGCCGTCCAGCCGCTATCGTCGAACGACCCGCCGGCGCATGGCTTCGTAGGTTCGGCGAATGTCAAGTTCCGAGGTAGACCGGCCGTTCGCCGAGAAGAACGCCAGCGGCCGCTGCAACTGGCCACGCGCGTGCGGGCCTTTGTGGACTTCGTGGCCGACGCCTTCGGCAACCCGCCTAAGCACGTGGGGTGACTTCGCCGTTTTGGCTGGTAGATTTTTTTGAACTCGATGTCAGCTTTTCGGCAGTGCGTGGTGCCCGATGGCGATGGTCCGCTTCTGGCCGGGTCGCGTCATTCAGCTCGAGTCGCGAAATCCGATCCCAGGCCTGCCCGAACGCGTCGGCCCTCTGCAGCGTGACGCGCGCCCGCACACTCAGTCGACAGCGCGCCGCGTCAACACCACTGCCAGCTCCACCCAGCCGCGCGGATGCGCCACCGCGGCATAGGGCGGCTTGGGCCAGCCCCAGTGCGACGAACGGAACAATGAACGCATTGCGTTGATGTCGCAGTGGTACGGCGGGCCTTCGATGACGCCCTGGCCCGCACTGTCGCGCCGTGCCTGCATGAACAACGCGCACAGCACGCCGCCCGGTCTCAGCCAGGCCTGCAGTTGCGCGGCGTAGTGTGTCCACTGGTCGGGGTGCAGGGCGCACAGGCAGGTCTGCTCGTAGACCGCATCGCAAGTTGCATCGGGCTTCCACTGCAGCACGTCGGCGCAGCGGACCTCGGCTTGCTGCCCGCTGTCGTGCAGCCGCTGCCGCGTCAGTTCGACGGCGGCCGCGACGTAGTCGAGCGCAATCACCTTGCAGCCGGCCGCTGCCAAGGCCGCGACCTCATGGCCCGAGCCGCAGCCGGGCACGATGACAGACTGGCCGGCATGCAGCGCGCCCGCGGCCAGCCAGGCCCCAAGCTGCGGATTCGACTGTCCGCGGTCCCACGGGACATCGCCTGCGTCGAAGCGCTGCTGCCAGAACGACGGAGTCGGACCGGGCATGCGCTCGCCCGCTGCTGGTGCAGGGTCGGGTGATGATTTAGACGTTGTGGGCATCAGGGTCGCTCCAATCGCCAAGGGTCCTTCAGGACTTCAGCCATCCTATGTCCAGTATCGCCGTCATTCATCGACCCTCTTGATTAGCGACGAAGTTCAGCTTGAGCTTTTCTCCGAGCTGTCAGCGCAAGGTAGAGAGAGGGTCATCCCGGCGGACGCCGGGATCCACGGCTTGAAGGCCCGCGAGCGTCGACCGAGCACGCGCACCCCGAACGAGTGGATACCGGCATTCGCCGGTATGACGGCCGTGTTGGCATGCCGCACGACGTGACCTCGGTGGCTGAAGAATGTCGCCAATCAAGTCGCCCCTTGTGACGGTGCCATGTCGACGCCGGCGCAGGGCTACATTGCGATCCGGCCAAGTCCGGGATTTCGGGGCAGCATCAATTGGAGTACAAGAAGAGCCGATCGATGCATCGGACACCTGCGCAGCCTGAAGGAGAGACAGACATGGCCTTGTTCGTGATCGAACGCAACTACGCCGAACAGCTGAATCTCACCACCGACATCGCGCGGCTGGTCACCGAAATCAACAGCGATGTCGGCGTGCATTGGCTGTTCTCGTTCCTGTCGGCCGACAAGAAGAAGACCTACTGCCTTTACGAGGCGCCCAACGCCGAGGCGATCCGTGAAGCGGCGCGTCGGGCCCGGCTTCCCGCCGACGTCATCGTCGAGGTGACGCAGCTGCGGCCGGAAGCCTTCACTTGAGGGCATCGATGGGCCGGGACGTCGAGCGCGGGTTCATCGGACGGCAGCCGGAACTCGACGCGCTGCATGCCGCGCTGGAACACGCTGTCGCGGGCCGGCCCCGCATCGTCTTGCTCACCGGTGAGCCGGGCATCGGCAAGACGCGCACCGCGCAAGCGATCGTCGACCACGCCGCCAAGCGCAACGTGCTCGCGCTCTGGGGGCGCTGCCCGGAAGAGCCCGGTGCACCGCCTTACTGGCCGTGGCTGCAGCTGATCCGGCGTTATGTCGCGCTGCACGACGAGCAGGTGCTCGGCCAGGTTGTCGCAACGGCGGCGATGCAGATCGCGGCGCTCGATCCGGAATCGGCGCGCCCGCCGGCGGAGGCGGCGGCGCACGCCGAGACCGATGCGGGCAAGGCGCGCTTTCGCCTGTTCGATTCCATCGCCGGCATGTGGCAGCGCGCCGCCGCACGCCAGCCCCTGCTGCTGGTGCTCGACGACCTGCACTGGGCCGATGCGCCGTCGCTGCGACTGCTCGATTTCGTCATGGCCGAGGCCGGCACCAGCCGGCTGATGGTGCTCGGCACTTACCGCGACTCCGAAGTCACGCGTCAACACCCGCTGTCGGACACGCTGGCGCAACTGCATCGGCATGCCCACGTGCAGCGGCTGCTGCTGGGCGGCTTCAGTCCGGCCGAGACCGCCCAGTTCGTCGCCGCCGCTGCGGGCGTCGCCTCGAGCGAGCTGGCCGCGGCGCTGCACGACCAGACCGAAGGGCACCCGCTGTTCCTGGCGGAGCTGGCGCGTGACATCCTGCAGGCCGGCGACGCACGGCCGGCGAATGCCGCCAGCGTGCTCCAGCGTGTCCGCCGCGTGCCTAAAGGGGTGCGAGAAGTCATCGGCGCGCGACTCAACCGCCTGACGCCGCCCTGCGTTCCGGTGCTCGAGAACGCCGCGGTCATCGGCCGGGAGTTCCGCTTCGACCTGCTCTGTCGCTTGCTCGACGGCATGACGCCGGAGCAGTGCCAGGCCGCGATCGAGGAGGCGCGCATGGCCAGCCTGATCGACGAGTCGACCGAACCCGGCGCCTACCAGTTCGCGCACGCGCTGGTTCGCGACACCTTGTACGACGAGCTGCCCGCGTTGCGACGCGCCCGGCTGCATCAGCGGATCGCGGCGGCGCTCGAGATGCAGTACGCGGGTGACCTCACGCCGTGCTTGTCCGCGCTGGCCTACCACTGTCACGCCGCGGGGCCGGCCGGCGATGCCGCCAAGGCGATCGAATACGCCACCCGGGCGGCCGAGCGCGCGACGGCGATGCAGGCCCACGAAGAGGCCGTGCGCCACTACCTGCTCGCCTGCGCTGCACTGCCAAGCAACGCGGCCACCGACGCGCAGCGCTGCAGCCTTCTGCTGTGCCTGGGCGACGCCCAGAACAGCGCCGGCGACAGTTCACGCGCGCTCGGCACCTTCGCCGACGCCGCCGCGTGCGCCCGGCGCCTTGGGGACGCGTCATTGCTGGCGCGCTCGGCGATCGGCTTCGGCAACGCGCAGTGGCGCCAAGGCAGCGAAGGCTCGAAAGCGGTCGCGCTGATCCGCGAGGCGCTGACACTGGCGGCGCCGGCCGAAACTCGCGAGCGCGTCTCGCTGCTGAGCGCGTTGTGCCGGGCGCTGCTGTTTTCGAACCGGCCCGACGAGGCCGAAGCGGCCTTCCGCGAGGCGGTCGCGAT
>JBGQEX010000075.1:0-18998 GCA_041496605.1 Piscinibacter sp. | reverse complement strand
TTGGTACAACTCGCAGATGGCGCAATCGCACTTGCGTGACAAGTACAAGTTCCTGGTGGCGAGAAATCTGGTCAATACCACCGAGCAATTCATCGAACGAGCTGCCACCGATAGCAGTCTCAGCGGCGAACCCTATCAGGTTCGCTGCAATGGCAGCACGCCGGTGACGAGCAAGAACTGGATGCGCGACAAGCTTGCGCATTTCCGAACATTTTGACGAGCAACCGGCCCCGCTCAAGTGGACGCGGGGCCGGCATGTATTCGGTGTCAACAGGCTCTAGTCATCTTTCTTGATTCGAAGGTGGCTGTTGATCGACGTCACGCCTTCGGTCCCACGCGCAATCGAGACGGCCTTGTCGGCCTCTTCCTGGGATCTGACCGTTCCGCTCAGATCCACGGCGCCCTTGTTGTCGGTGTCGACCTGGATCTTCGCCAGACTGCTGAGCTTTTCCTCGGCCAGTTTGGCCTTGACCTTGGCGGTGATGACGGAGTCCTTGACGTATGTCGCGGCGTGCTTGCGATCCGAGTCCGAATCGCCGGCATGGGCAACAACCGGCGCGAACAAGGCGCCAATGACGAAACAGGTTGTAGCGAGTGTGATCTTCATGGTCTATCCAGTCTCTAAGGCAGCGGAAAGAATGAATGATCCCGCCATTCCCGAGGCGCATCTGTTCGCTGGCACACACAGCGCAAGGAAGAATTCATTGGCGTCTCAGGCCGCCAAGGCCTGTGGCAGCAGCCGGCCGTACTCTTTCTTGACCACGGTGTAGCACTCGCATCCGAGAGCACTTGATATGTTCGGCATCGCACAGACTGCATGCCGCTGCAAACCTACGCTGTTCAGTGAGTTCGGCCCTGGTGATCGAACTGAAGGACAGGAAATGCGTAACGTACTCGTCGTGCTGTGGATGCTGTGTTGCTCGGTCACTTCGGCCATTGCCCAGGTGAGCGTCGGTATCGGCTTCAATCTTCCCGGCCTCAGCATCGGGATCAACCTGCCGGCGTATCCGGAGATGGTCCCGGTGCCCGGCTACCCGGTCTACTACGCCCCGCAGGCGAATTCGAACTACTTCTTCTATGACGGCATGTACTGGGTCTACCAGCGCGACAACTGGTACGCGAGCTCCTGGTACAACGGGCCGTGGGGGCTGGTAGACGCCGAGGCGGTGCCGCTGTTCGTTCTGCGCGTGCCGGTGCGCTACTACCGTCAGCCACCTGCGTACTTCCGCGGCTGGGGCTCGGATGCGCCGCCGCACTGGGGCGAGCATTGGGGCAATGCATGGGATCAGCGCCACCGTGGATGGGACAACTGGGATCGACATGCCGCCCCCACGCCGGCACCGCTGCCCGTGTACCAGAAACAGTATGCGGGGAATCGATATCCGCCCGCAGAGCAGCAGCATGTGTTGCATGGCCAGAACTACCGCTACCAGCCGCGCGACGCGATAGTCCAGCAGCACTATCAGGCGCAGCGCGTGCAGAGTGCGCCCGCACCGTCCGCGCAAGGAAAGCAGGCGGGGCCACAGGAAAGAGTTCCCGCGCCGCCGGACCGGCGCAATGCAAACCGGCCGACTTCACCCCAGCAAACCGCATCACCTGCCCCGCAGGCGGATCGACCGGCTCCGCGTCAAGATCGGCAACCGCAGCAAGCGGCGGCTCCGCATGAGCAGCCGGCCAATCAGCCGCAACAGGCGGAGGCGCCGCGCGACAAGCAGGCCAAGCACGCGAAGGGCCAGGAGAAGGACCAGGAAAAGGGCCAGGAGAAGGGCCGCGACAAGGGCGAGCAGCGAGAAGGGGAGCGCGACAGGTAAGGCGCGGCCGACGAGCGTGCATCGGTGGCGCTGTCGGGCAGCAGGTGTGCGCCACCGCGAGAACGTGGCAAGCGATGGGCAGGGGCGGGCGAGTGGCCAACATGCCGCCAGTTTGGCCTTTGCCGCGGTGCAGACTTTGGGCCCGGTCCAGCGGGATTCAGCGCAGCCGGTTCATCGGTGTGGAACTGACCTGAACTCGTGGTCCAGCGTCGCGACGGACTTGAGCGGAGGTGAATTGACGTCGCTCAACAGAGAGGGCGCCATGTGTTCGATAGTGCACAGACCGCGGTCGCCAGCGAGCCTACGCTGACACCGGTTGAGAGCCCATCGAACTGACACCGCTTGCGGTGGGCGCCTGAAGGCCTTCGCAGCCTTCTGCCCAACGGTGGTGGGGCGTGCCATCACCCGGCCAAGCCCCAAGCACGCATCAACTTCCACTGGAGATTCACCATGAGCATTCGCACCACTCTCGCCGCCCTTGCTGCAGTCGGCCTGTTCGCGCTGTCTGGGTGCGCAGTCACTCGCCACCAGGAAACCGTTGGCGCCTACGTCGACGACACCACCATCACCACCCAGATCAAGAGCCGCTTCGTCGGCAACAAGGAGGTCGACGCGACCAGCATCCGGGTCGAAACCCTCAATGGCACCGTCATGCTCTCCGGCTTCGCCAAGGACGCCACGGAGAAGGCCACCGCCGAGAGCATCGCGCGCAATGTCAACGGCGTGAAGTCGGTCAAGAACGAGCTTGCCATCCGTCCGTGAGACGTCCGACCCACCGAAGGAGATTCGAATGAACTGGAACGAGATCAAAGGCAACTGGAAACAATTGACCGGCAAGGTCAAGGAGCAATGGGGAAGGCTGACCGATGACGACCTCGCCGTCATCGCAGGCCACCGCGACCAGCTCGCCGGCAAGATCCAGGAACGCTACGGCGTGGCCAAGGACGACGCCTATGGCCAGCTTGCCGCGTGGGAGCGCAAGTTGAGCGAGTCGTGGTTCACGAAAGACAAGAAGCGGGACTGATTCGCCGCTGACAACCCAAAAGGAGAAGCAACATGCTCGAGACCATTGCAGTCATCTTGATCGTCCTCTGGCTACTGGGTCTCGTCACCTCGTACACGATGGGCGGACTCGTTCATATCCTGTTGGTCATCGCGGTCGTGGTGATTCTGGTTCGTGTCATACAAGGTCGACGCCTGTAGCGGTCCGGTTGCTGGCCGGCGCGCTGCGCGTCATTCGGATGCAAGAGGTTCTCTGATCGAAGGAGATGACATGAACACAGTCAAGATGGTCGGCATCGCGCTGATCGTTGCGGGCCTGCTGGGGTTGTTGTATGGCAGCTTCACCTACACGAAGGAGACCCATGAGGCCAAGCTGGGGCCGATCAACCTGTCGATCAAGGAAAAGGAGACCGTCAACATCCCGGTCTGGGCTGGCGTCGGCGCGATCGTGATCGGTGGCGTGCTCTTGCTGGCTGGCGGCAAGAAGAGCTGACGGGTTCCTGGTCTTCGACGGCGAGCCCGGCCGCCGCGAAGTGCCTCGTCTGAACAAGTGGCTCGACGTCCAGCGCCTGCGGACCGGCAACAATCGCCAGTTCCAGCCACTGGAGCCCACAATGCCCAACTCCCCTCAGCTCAACAGCGAAGGCGTTGTCCGTCTCACGGTAAAGAGCAACGGACAGCCGATCGCCGAGAGCATCGCCGTGGCATCGGTGCAAGTGCGCCGCGCCGTGGGCAGCATTCCGAGTGCGCGGCTGGTGATCGCCGACGGCGACATGCCCAGTGCCGAGTGGCCGGTGGCCGACGGCGCGACCTTCCAGCCCGGCGCGGCGATCAGTATCGCCGCCGGCTACGGCGACGACGAGCAGACCCTTTTCGAAGGCATCGTGGTCACGCTCGGCATGCAGATCAGCGGCGACAACGACAGCCGCCTGGTGATCGATTGCAGCCACAAGGCGGTGAACATGACGGTGGGACGAAGGAACGCCCACTACGCGGACCAAACCGACAGCACGATCATCCGTGGCCTCGTCCAGGCCCACTCGCTGACAGCCGAGGTCGATGGGACGAACGAGACGCACGGCGCCTTGACGCAGTACGACTGCACCGACTAGGATTTCGTCGTCGCCCGCGCCGAAGTCAACGGGCTGCTCGTCATCGCCGATGACGACAAGGTTTACGTGCAGGCGCCGCGCACCACCGCCGTCCCCGCTCTGCAGGTCAAATGGGGGGTCGACCTGATGGACTTCAAGGCCGAAGTCGATTCGCGCAGCCAGCTGCACGAGGTGCGGACGGTGGCCTGGGATCCGCGGACCCAGGCGGTGGTCGAAGGCTCGCCCGCGCGGCCGCAGACGCTGAATCTTCAGGGGGACCTCACTTCGGCCACGCTGGCGGCCGTGCTTGGGTCGGCCACGCTTCGCTTGCAGACGAGCGCGCCGCTCAAGCAAGCCGAGCTCAGCGCCTGGGGCAAGGCGCAACAGGTCAAGGCGGGGCTGGCGCGCATACGCGGCCACATGAAGTTCCAGGGCAGTGCTGCCGCCAAGGTCGGCTCGCTGATCGAGGTCGCCGGTGTCGGCGCGCGTTACAGCGGCAACGTGTTCGTCGGCGCGGTCGAGCACGAGATCGCCGATGGAAACTGGGTGACGACGGCCGAGTTCGGCCTGGCGCCGCACTGGCACTGCGAGCGCAACGACGTCGTCGCCCCGGCGGCCGCCGGCTGGCTGCCAGGGGCCGAAGGGCTGCAGATCGGCATCGTCACGAAGCTCGACGGCGACCCTGCGGATGAGCAGCGCATCCAGATCAAGCTGCCGGTGTTGCAGGCTGCGACCGAAACGGTCTGGGCGCGGCTGCTGCAGATCAATGCCTCCAGCGGCTTCGGCGCGTTCTTCGTGCCCGAGGTGGGCGACGAAGTGGTGGTGGCGTTCTTCAACCACGACCCCTCGCACCCGGTGGTGCTGGGCAGCCTGTACAGCAGCCGTCACAAGCCGGCCTACACGCTGGACAGGTCGAACGACATCAAGGCGCTGGTCACGCGCTGCAAGCACAAGCTCGAGTTCGACGAGAAGAACAAGATCATTACCGTGACCACCCCGGCGAACAACAAGGTCGTGCTCAGCGACAGGGACAAGTCCATCGTGTTGCAGGACCAGAGCGGCAACAGGGTCGAGCTCAACACCGGCGGCGTCACCATCGACACACCCAAGGACTTGAAGTTGACGGCCAAAGGCACGATCAGCATCGAGGCCACCGGCGCCGTGAACATCGGCTCCAAGGCCGACTTGACGTGCGCCGGCTTGAACGTGAGCTGTGATGCCCAGGTGAGCTTCAGCGGCAAGGGCAGTGCATCGGCCGCGTTGTCGGCGGCTGGTCAGACCATCGTCAAGGGTGCGATGGTCATGATCAACTGATCGACGAGGACCTCACCATGCCGCCTGCCGCACGCTTGACCGACATGCACACCTGCCCGATGGTCACCCCCGGCTTGCCACCGATTCCGCACGTGGGCGGACCGCTGATCGGGCCGGGTGTGCCCACCGTGCTGATCTGCAAGCTGCCGGCATCGGTGGTGGGCGACAACGCGGTGTGCGTCGGCCCGCCGGACGTGATCGTCAAAGGGTCGGCCACGGTGTTCATCGGCGGTCGGCCGGCGGCGCGTTTGGGTGACGCCACCGCGCATGGTGGCTCCATCGTCCTGGGATGCCCGACGGTGATGATCGGGGGGTAGCTCGCGACTCGGGCGCCCGCGTTTCATTCGAGAAGGCAGATCTACACGTTGAGGGTGCCCCGCGCCATGGCGGAGGCCTTGGGCCCGTCGCTCACTTTCACTGCCGGGACCGAAACCTCACGTCCAACGACGGTCCGTTCATGATTTGCGCTCCGCGTCTGTGTCGTGCAGGGCGACGACATTGCCGGTCCGGTCATCGGTGGCCTGAAGGGTGGCCTTTTGCCTGACGACGGGTGATCCTTCAGAACGCATTCAGCGGTGAGAGCAGCTGATCGTGCCCCCGACCCTGCTGGATCGCCGGCACATAGGATTCCAATTCAGTCAGCACCGCCGGATCGGTCAGGTCGATGGCGCGGCCGCGCTCGGCTGACAGGTAGCTGGCCATCACCAGCCGCTGCACCTCGAGCGCGTAGTCCCATGACAGCATCGCGTCTCGCCCGGCGCTGAAGGCCTGCAGCATGTCGCGGTTCTCGTCGGTGTAGCCGTACAGGTCGGCTTCGTTGTACTGCACCGCCAGCAGCCCGCGGCTGGCGGTGGCCTTCTCCAGCGCGCCTTCCTGGTCTGCGATGGCCTCGGCCGCCGCATCGCCGATGAACACGCTGAGCGACGAGACCAGCGAATTCACTTCGAAGGCATAGCCCGGGCCCATGCCGTCCATGAACAGGCGCAGGCCCTGCTTCTCGAACATCCAGGAGTCAGTGAACTGGGCCTTCACGATCTGTCCGGTTTCCGGATTGCGATAGGTGATCATGCCGGTGGCCAGGTCTTCGGCCGGGGTCTTGCTGTAGTCGACGCCTCGGTCCTTCAGCAACTTGTCGCGCCAGCGCGGCTGACCCCACTTGAGCAGGCCAAGGTCCGCCGTCACGGCGAGCGGCTTCAGGAACAGCAGATCCTTGCCTGGCGGTGTCAGCGCATAGCGGCCCACGGCGATGCTGTGGCAGCCCATGTCCAGCAGCACGCCTCCGCCTTGGCGCGTCGGGTCCCAGAACCACGGCTCATGTGGCCCGCCATGCTCCTCGGCCGAACGGGTCAGCGTCAATGGGCCCATCGAGCGCATCACCGGAAGCAGCTGGTTGCGCTGGGTCTGGATCGCCCGCATGTGGATCTGGTTTTCGAAATAGGCGGTACGCAAGTCTGCGTCGCGCGCGAGTTGCACGAGGCGGCGCGCCTCTTGCATGTTGCGGCCCAGCGGCTTCTCGAGGATCACGCCTTTCAATGCGGTGCCGGTCTTCACTGCGGCGACGATTTCCTCCATCACCTCGATGCGGCAGTCGTTGGGCACGAAGAGCGCGATCGCGTCCACGCGCTGGGCGAGTTCGGCGATCGAGTCGTAGATCGTCGCTTCACCCAGCCCGCGCTGGCGGCAGAACGTCGCCAGCGCTTCGCTGCCGCGGCGACGCGTCATGCCGGCGATCTCCAAGCCGCGCACCTGCTCGATGGCGACAGCGTGAAAGTGGGCAATGAAGCCCGCGCCGACAAAGCCGATCTTCATGTTGCGCTCCGTTCCGCCCCGCGACTGCTGCGCCGACATGCTCGCGCGCGCGCCGGGTTGCCGGATTGAGGTTTGTCAATGGACGCAAGCGAGTTCCGCGTAGATTGGAAGCTTGGTCACCAGCAGCCAAGCTTGGAGGATTCGCACCATGAGCAATTCCCTATTTGCGGTGTGCCTGAGCGTTGTCGTCGCAACGGCAATTCCGTCGCCCGCGAGTGCCAAGGACACCTTCACGATCGGGCTGAGCAACGGCTGGGTGGGCAGCGAGTGGCGCACCCAGATGATCGACGAGGCCGAGCAGGCCGCCAAGGAATGGGCCAAACGCGGCGTGACCGTGAAGACGATCGCGCAGAGCAGCAATGTCGACGTGCCGGGGCAGATTGCCCAGGTGCGCAATTTTATCAACCAGGGCGTGGACGCGATCATCGTCAACCCCAACAGCCCGACGGCATTCGACCCGATCTTCGCCCAGGCCAAGGCCAAGGGCATCCTGGTGATCTCCACCGACGCCGAGGTGTCGTCGCATGACGCGATCTACGTCGGCATCGACCAGAAGGGTTGGGCCATGCAGTCGGCCGAATGGCTGGCGAAGACGCTCAAGGGCAAGGGCAACGTGGTGGCCATCAACGGCGTCGCGGGCCATCCGGCCAACCAGATGCGCGTGGCAGGGTATCGGGAGGTATTCGCCAAATATCCGGGCATCAAGATCCTCAACGAGGTCAATGCCAACTGGGACGAGGCGCAGGGTCAGCAAGCGATGCAGAACCTGCTGGCCACGTATCCGCAAATCAACGGCGTCTGGGTGCAGGACGGCATGGCCGCCGGCGCATGGCGCGCGCTGACCGATGCGAAGCGCATGGACATCGCCGCCACCGGTGAGATCCGCGTCGACTTTCTGAACACATGGAACGAGAAGAAATACAGCAGCGGCGCGTCGGTCAATCCGCCCGGCTGCATGGCCAGCGCGCTCAACGTGGCGGTGCTGCGTCTGCAAGGGCGCGAGTTCAAGGACGGCATCTTCAAGGGCCAGTACGGCAACGCCATCTACATTCCGATTCCGCTCATCGACAGTGCCAACTTCGAGTCGACCTACCAGCAATGGAAGGACAAGCAGGGCTACATCTCGGTGAGCACCATCGTCACGCCCGAGCAGGCCGAGCAGCAGTACTTCAAGGCCAAGAAGTAGGCGCACCACACCGCAGGCCACAGGACAGAGCGTGCCGATCCTGCAGGCCAGCGGGGTTCACAAGCAGTTCGGCGGCGTGGTCGCCCTCGCGGGCGCGCAGTTCGCGCTCGAGGCCGGCGAGGTTCATGCATTGATCGGCTCCAACGGCTGCGGCAAGAGCACGCTGTGCAAGGTCATCGCGGGCTCGGTGGCAGCCGATGCCGGGCGCCTGCTGCTCGATGGTCGGCAGATCGACTTCAAGGGTCCGCGTGAGGCCGCCGCCGCCGGCATCGGCGTGTTCTACCAGGACTTGAGCCTGGTGCCCGAGATGACCGTGGCGCAGAACATCTACCTGGGGCGTGAACCGCGCACGGCCGCGCGCCTGATCGACCGGGTGGCGCTGCGCGACGCCGCGAACGCTGCGCTGGCGCAGTTCCGGTCGGTGGCCGGCGCCGGCGTCGACCCGGATGCGCGGGTGGCCGATCTGTCGGCCGATCAGTGCCAACTGGTCGAGATCCTCAAGGTGCTGGCTGCCAAGCCGCGGGTGGTGATCCTCGACGAGGCCACGGCGGCCCTCGACCGCAACCAGGTGGCGGCGGTGTTCGAATGCATCCGCGCGCTGAAGGCCCAGGGTCGGGCCGTGATCTTCATCACTCACCGCATGGACGAGGTGTTCGAGATCGCTGATCGCGTGACCGTGATGCGCAACGTCAGGACCGTGCTGAGCGCGGCGACGGCCCAGACCTCGCGCGATGCGCTGGTCGCGGCGATGGTGGGCGAAGCCGGAACCGACGCGGCGCGAAGCCGGCGCCATCGGCCGGCCGACACGGTGGCGCTGGAGGTGCAGGGGCTGACCGTGGCCAAGTTGGACAACGTGTCGTTCGTGCTCAAGCGTGGCGAGATCGTCGGCCTCGGTGGCTTGCACGGGCAAGGGCAGTCGGAGCTGCTGCTGGCGCTGTTCGGCGTGCTGCCGATCCGCCGCGGCAGCGTCCGCATCGATGGCGAAACCCTGGTGCCGGCGGGGCCGCGCGCGGCGATGCGCCACTCCATCGCCTATGTGTCGGGTGACCGCGCTCGCTTCGGTGTGATGTCCATCCGGCCGATCTTCGAGAACCTGGTGATCTCGGTGCTTGCCCGCGAGCGCCGCTGGGTCGTCGCTCGCCGCCGGCTCGAAGCCGCGATCGCGCCGTTCATCGAGCACCTGAAGCTCAAGTTCGCGTCGCTGCACTCGGCGGTGGCCACGCTCAGCGGCGGCAACCAGCAGAAGGTGGTGATCGGTCGCTGGCTCGCCACGCGACCAACCGTGTTGCTGCTCGACGATCCGACCAAGGGCATCGACATCCAGACCAAGGGCGACCTGTACGCGACGCTGGACGCGTTGTGCAGCGAGGGCGTGTCGATCCTGCTGCATTCGTCCGACGACGAGGAACTGCTGGCCATCGCCGACCGGGTACTGGTGTTCAACGGCGGTCGCGTGGCTGCGGAATTGACCGGCGAAGAGCGCACGCGCTCGGCGCTCTACCGCGCGGCCTACGCGTCGGCCGCGACCACTACACCGGGTACATGACGATGCGCGCCGTGCTGTCGACCCAGCGTTACCCCGCTCTGATGGCGGTGGCGGTGTTCCTGGTGCTGTGCGTGGTCAACGCGATCCTGCAGCCGAGTTTCCTGCGCGGCGGCGTCGCGGTGTCGAACGTGGCCGCGTTCTTGCCGATGATCCTGGTGGCGATTGGGCAGACCTATGTCGTGCTCGCCTCCGACATCGATCTGTCGGCCGGCGCGATCGTCTCGCTGGTGAACGTGGCCGTCGTGTCGATCATCGACAGCATGGGCGGCTCGGGTGCGTCGATTGCGCTCGGCCTGGCCACCGCGCTCGCGCTCGGGCCGTTGTGCGGCCTGGTCAACGGCTTGTGCGTGGCGGTGCTGCGATTCCAGCCCATCGTCACCACCTTCGCCAGCGGCATCGTGTTCGGTGGCGTGGCGCTGTGGATCCTGCCCGAGGCGGGCAAGCAGGTGCCGGCCGCGGTCTATCAGGCCTATGCCGGCGCGGTGTGGGGCGTGCCCACGGTGTTGCTGATCCTGCTGGCGGCCATCGGCTTCACAAGCTATGTCAGCCGCACGCCGTTCTACAGCGCGTTGCGGGCGACGGGCGGGCACATGCAGGCGGCGTACCAGACCGGTGTGCCGGTTGGCCAGGTTCGCATCGGTGCGTACGCGATATCGGGCCTGTTCGGGGCGTTGGCCGGGCTTGCGCTGGTCGGCGAGACCGCCTCGGGCGACCCGCTGATCGGCGGCGCGCTGACGCTGTCGTCGGTGACGGCGGTGGTGCTGGGCGGCACCGCGCTCAAAGGTTGCGTCGGCGGTGCGATGGGCAGCATCCTCGGCGCCTTCATCCTGGGGCTGATCAACAACGTCATCTTCTTCGCGCAACTTCCGTTCGAGTGGCAAGGGCTGGTTCAGGGTGTGATCATCCTGGCCGCGCTGGCCGGCGGCGTGGCGATGGCGCGCGGGAAATGAATCACCCCCGAAGCGCCTTCGGCGCTCCCCCTCGAGGGGGCGACACCAGCGGACCGGCGGAGCCGGATCCGCGGTGTCTGCTTGGGGCGGTCCGGTTCATGCGCCGCGGGTCTTGCGAAGCGCGGTGGAGCACCTGAGATGGCTCGGCGCATTGTCGAACTGCTGCGCAACCCGCTGGCGATTGCGGGCCTCGCGATCGTCGCGCTGCTGGTCGCCGGCGAACTGCTGTCGCCCGGTTTCGCGTCGCAGCGCCAGATCATCACGCTGCTCAAGGTGGCCGCGCTGCTGGGCATCGTCGCCGCGGGCCAGAACCTCGTGATCCTCGGCGGCCGCGAAGGCATCGACCTGTCGGTGGGCGGCATCATCTCGTTCTCTGCGTTCCTGGCCGGCAACCTGATGCAGCAGCAAGACGCCCACCTCGTGCAGGGCGTTACTCTGGTGCTCGCCGCGGCGTTCGCGATCGGGTTCGTGACCGGCCTGGGCGTGACGCTGCTGCGCATCCCGCCGCTGGTCATGACCTTGGGAATGCTGGGCGTGGTTCAGGGCGGCCTGGTGCTGTTGACGCGCGGCGTGCCGTCGGGTCGCGCGGCGCCGATGCTCGGCCGGATGGTGGGCGAGCCACTGGTGTTCGGCCTGCCCGGCATTCTGTTCATCTGGATCCTGATCGGAGCGGCGCTCACGCTTGTGCTGCGCCGAACCACCTTCGGCTACAACGTCTACGCGATCGGCACCAACGAGGCGGCCGCGGCGCTGGCCGGCGTGCCGGTGCGCCGCACCCGCACCTTGCTGTTTGCGCTGAGCGGGTTGTTCGCCGGGATGACCGGCATCCTATTGCTCGGCTACACCAACTACGTGTTCGTCGGCGCGGGAGACCAGTACATGCTGCCGTCGATCATCGCCGTGGTGATTGGCGGCACGTCGCTGGCGGGGGGCAGCGGCGGCTATGTCGGGACCATGGCCGGTGCCGTCGTGCTGGTGCTTTTGCAGAGCATCCTGACGACGCTGAACATCCCGCCCTTCGGCCGGCAGATCGTGTTCGGCGCCACCTTGCTCGCTCTCATGCTCCTCTATGGGCGACAGCGCAGGCTGCGCGGCTGAGCGCTCCATGCCAGCAGAGTCGGCGTTCGAGCGGAAGGCCGCGGAGATCCCGGCCCGGGTCGCGCGACAGGCTCGCGTCGCGTCCGGTGTTTGCACGAGAACGATTCGACTGCGGCCGGTCTGAGTGCCACCCATGGAGTTCAGTCTGACCCAGGACTTCCCGGCCGGGCTGGACCGGCTTTGGGCTGCTTTTGGGCAGCCTGACTATCCGCAGCGGAAGTACCTCGCGCTGGGCGCAACGGCGGTCCGTGTTCAACGCTTTCACATCACAGCCCGGGCCATCGAGGTCGATCTCGAGCGCGACGTGCTGGTGGACAAATCTCGGCTGCCGTTGTGGACGCGCATGCTGGTCGGCAACCAACAGACGCTGCGGCACCGCACGGCATGGCGGCGCGTAGGCCCATCGCAGGTTGGCGCGGAACTCGACATTTCGCCCAGTGGGCTGCCGGTGAGCGCGCACGGCGTTGGCACGATCATCGAGCCTGTTCCCGGTACGACCCGCATGGTGCTGACATGGCGGGTGCACTCCATGCTGGGCGAGAGGGTGGAGCGTCTGTTCGTCGACCAGATCCGTGCCGCGCTGGATGACGACCACGCGTTCACGCTTGAGTACCTGCGGGGGATCGAGCCGGACTCTTCACATGTGAGTTCGACATGAGCTGGGCCGGTGACGCAGATGCAAGGGAACTCCGCATAGACGATGATTGCGTCTTCGGCGCGAACCGCGACAAAGGAGACTCGGCTTGACCAGCCTGCAACAACGCCTGCGGGGCTTGCCGACCGCCGACCTGCAGGGTATCCGGCGCGGCATCGAGAAGGAGAGCCTGCGCGCACAAGCCGGCGGGGGGCTCGCCCTGACTCCGCATCCGGTGGCACTCGGGTCCGCGCTCACCCACCCGAACATCACCACCGACTTCAGCGAATCGCAGCTCGAACTCATCACCGGCGTGCACGCGGACGTGACGTCGTGCCTCGAGGAATTGACACAGATTCACCAGTTCGTCTATCGCGAGATCGGCGACGAACTCCTGTGGGTCGGGAGCATGCCGTGCGAGCTGCCGGCCGACGAAACGATTCCGATCGGCAGCTATGGCGCGTCGAACGTGGGGCGGGCCAAGAGCATCTACCGCATGGGCCTGGGTCACCGCTACGGCCGGCGCATGCAGACGATCTCGGGCATTCACTACAACTGGTCGATGCCGGGCGTCTCGACCGACGCCTACTTCGCACTGATCCGCAATTTCCGGCGGCATTCATTCCTGTTGCTGTACCTGTTCGGCGCTTCGCCCGCCGTCTGCTCGAACTTCGTCGCGGGGCGTGAGCATCGGCTGCAACGGCTGAGTGACAACACGCTGCACATGCCTTACGCCACGTCGCTTCGCATGGGCCGGCTGGGCTACCAGAGCGACGCGCAGGCAACCCTGTCCGTGAGCTACAACGGCCTCGACAGCTACGGCGCGTCGCTGCATGACGCGCTGACGCGGCCGTACCCGCCGTATCAGGCGCTTGGCATCTTCAACCCGGGCGGCGAGTACAACCAGCTCGCCACCAGCTTGCTGCAGATCGAGAATGAGTTCTACGGCACGATCCGGCCCAAGCGCGTCATCCGGCCCGGCGAGCGACCGCTGCATGCGCTGCGCGAGCGCGGCGTCGAGTATGTCGAGGTGCGTTGCATGGATCTCGACCCCTTTGAGCCGGTGGGCATCGGCGCCGGCACGATTGCGTTTCTCGACGTCTTCCTTCTGCACTGCCTGCTTGCCGACAGTCCGCCGGACACGCCCGACGAGATCGCGTCGCTCGCGCGCAACCAGCATCGCACGGCGGAGCGCGGCCGCGAGCCGAACCTCCTTCTCGAGCGCGGCCGCCACGAAATGACGATCGCGGAATGGGGTACCCGGCTTCTCGAGGAGTGCGCCGCTATCGCCGCCGTGCTCGACGCCGTGAAGGGTGGCAGCAGCCACCGCGATGCTCTGGCGTCGGCGGCGGTTGGGCTGCGCGACCCCGAGTGCTTGCCTTCGGCCGGCGTCCTGAACGCAATGCGCGAGAAGCACGACAGCTCCTACACCGGCTTCGTCAAGGCGTGCTCCGAGCGCATCAAGCAAATCTTGACGCAGCGCCCGTTCTCCGCCGAGATGCAGACACGCTTCAGCCGTCTTGCGACGGAGTCGGTGGAAGAGCAGCAACGCATCGACGGCGCCGACACCGTACCCTTCGAAGAGTTTCGACAGCAATATCTCTCGCCGCTGCGCCTCGTAGTGTGACCGGGCTTCGTTGAACCGGCACGGGCCGGGCCGTCCGGGTCCACTACCGAATGAACGCTTGCTGGCTGAGGCCTGCCCAGGCGCCATGGGCCACAAGTGGACCACTCGCGAGCGCTCGAAGAAGGCATAGGGGAAGAGCTTTGTCGCCGCGCAGGACATCGTCCGTGCGACGCTCGATCGTCGCCATGACTTCTCCTCGCCAGTGAGTTGAAGAGCGTTCGCACTTCCCGTCACGGAACCTCCATGCGGGCTGCCGCTACGTGGACAAGGCGCTCACAACGACCGAGCGCTCGTCGAAGGTTCCCGCCCGCTGTCTGCGTACGTCTACGACAGCGAGAAGTTCTACGTGATGAAGAGACTTCGAGCATCGGGACCTCCCGCAAGGCGGCTAACATTTGGCATGGGCGGCCGACGGAGGCCGCAGGCCGGATGAGGTCCGCTCAATGGAGAGGGTTAGACGGCATTCATGGCTCGCTCGCGCTCGCTGGGGCTAAGCACTCTCGTGGCCACGACTGGCTTGAAACTGGGAGCGCTGAAGAATGGCGTTCGCTTGTAGCTTCCGTCGAGCCGCGCTCGGACAACCGACCCTAGGAACCGAGCGACAGATGTGAAGGTACTGAGTGGCATAGGTACCACCTTTCCCTTGGCGTACTTGGTATTGACTCGCATGCGCACCGGACCGAACGCTTCGTCAATGGATCTCGTTGAGTGCTCCAGGCAGTTGTGCAAGAGACCGACGAACGAGACTTTGGGGTCTCGCTGCGTGTTTCCGATGGGTGTGTTGCAACAACCGGCGTACCAGCGCAATAGACCGCGCTCGGTGAGCGACATGCAGGCCAGAGCCTCGGTGCCCTTGGTGAAGGTGACGTACTGCTGCAAGGTAGCCACAACGTCTGAACCGCCAAGGTTGTCGAGGATCGTCTCGGCGTTTCCCAATGCGTGGGCGTAGGCCTGGCAGTCGCGGCAGTAGCAAACTCCGCGGTTCACGCCTTCGGTGTGTGTGACGGTACCTTGAAGCGTGCCGCACCTGCAGCGCAGAGAATGGTCCATGTCGGGCGTTTCTGCTTAGGTTGGCCGAGTGGATGGTATTGATGCAGTCTAACGAGTAGTAGACGACCGACATCTCGTTTTGCAAAGCGACGATAGCGTGCTTTTGCCGGCGTCGCTTTGACCAACCAGCACGTTGAACGCCTGGCGCGAGCGGATCGGCCTCGAGGTGAACAGGAGGCGTGCGAAAAGAGGCAAATCGCGGAGACATGAGCCTCGCGCCCTTCGCGCTGGTTGTCGTGGCAGCAGCGGCGCTGTGGTGGAGTGACAGGCGCAGGCGCCGGTGATGGCCGTGCCCTTGCCGCTGGTCGCGCTGGTGCTGGTGGCGTGGTGGTTCACGCGGCCGCCGAGGAAGTGACGCGAGCTACGAGGACAGATCGATCTACCTACGCCAGTTGAGCTTTCAAATAGTTCACGAATGACGTGCACGACAGAAGAAAGAAACGAGCATCGGCCGCGTGAAGGTCAGGCTCGTCGAGCATCGCATGGCGGATTCCCTGCTCATCGCTTGTGTAGCCGTAGAGCTTGACGAATCCGTCCTTCATCGCCGCCCCCAGGTTCTTGGTTCTATTGGGGCGACAACTATTCTGACGCGGGGGGGTTGGAGGACGTGATCGCGTGCGCGCACCGGTCTGCGATGCCCATGCTGCTGCTCCTGCTGTGGAGCGGCTAACGCTACAGAGATCGGGGCGGAGGGCATGCGCGGGGTGCAGAGCGGATCGATTCACTCTAAGTTCTCGTCTGGCGTATCGGGCAGTTGATTGAATTCCTCTGCTGCGCGCTGGGCACCGTCGCCATCCTCCCTTAAGTGACCTTCTGGCGTGAACGTGTGCGCCTTAAGCAATTTCAGAAACGCGGTCAGGTCCGTGCCACGGGAAATCGTTGGAAGGAATGGCGCACCCTGCGCCACATCGCCGTCGTACAGCATGTGTGCAGCCGTTCCGTCGGCCAACACCCACGCGACGATGCATTGCTTCCCAACCGTAGCCGTCTGCCTGTGGACTCCAAGATTCAGCCGCGCCAAGTTCACCGCGACAGACTCAGGCTTG
Organism: Piscinibacter sp.; assembly: GCA_041496605.1. Lineage (GTDB taxonomy): Bacteria > Pseudomonadota > Gammaproteobacteria > Burkholderiales > Burkholderiaceae_C > Albitalea. Next base: position 2,834 of record JBGQEX010000075.1, on the reverse strand, counting down.
ATGCGCCCCTGTTCCAGCGCGCGGATGAGCCGCCGCAAATGCCGACTCCATCCATTGCGGCCGGGACCAATGAGGAATGCTGAGCCGGACCCACCTACGTAGAACAATGGATTGCGAAGGTTGCCGACGTCATCGTACTTGCGTACATGCCGGGCGACGCGGAACCAATATCCGGAGTGATCTGGCTTGCCGTGCAGGTCGATCGTGTATGTCCTGGCGCCACCGTTGACGAAGGCTGCGATGAGAAAGTTGTGCTGCGGCATCCCGGCCCAGCGTAGCCGGCTCAGGTGGGGTTTGAAGTGTTCCCGGGTCGCAGCAGCAAGCTGCTCAATTGACTTTTCAAAGGGAAAGTTTCGTCCCCGAAGCACCCGCACGATCCAGTCGCTAGGCTGCTGACCTTTGATCGTCTCACCGAGTCCTGCGTAGCCGATGAGCCCCGTTCCATCTGGCGTGCTAATGCGTGTGAGCTTTATTGCGTCGTCGCGCCATGTGCCGTCCGCATAGCTCAGTCGTCGGTCGGCGAGTAGCCAGATCGACTTGCGGCTTGCAATGGTCACGATCAATGTCATCGCGTTTCGGCTTCCGCCTGAACAGAACAGCGGATCAATGTACCGAATATGAGCCGCCACCCAAAAGCATTGCGATGGGTCAACGCCGAACGAGATACCCGCAACTGAGGGGTGAGTACGCGGCGTATGCGAGGCAGAGAATCTAGGCTGTTCTCGGCGTATGTTTTGCCGACAGGCGACAAGGTCTGGATCATCACGGAAGCGGATCGCAGTTCAACCTGTCTGCTCACACCAGAAGACTACTGAACGTGCTGCCATTTTCGGCCACACTGGACGAGTCGCGTTGGCTAAACGAATGACGTGAGCGGCGAGACCTAGGCCGAACTTTGGCGACCTGATCAGGCCGTAACCCAGCATTGGCGCGGGTTACGGCCTTTTTCTTGTTCGGATGTGTACCCATGTAATTTGACGACTATTTGCTTGATTACGTAGATGACTTCGCCTATCAATGAAGTCATGTATATCGAGTCCGTTCCCAATCGCGACTCTCCCCCCGCGATCCTGCTGCGCGAGTCCTACCGCGAGGACGGCAAGGTCCGCAAACGCACGCTGGCCAATCTGTCGTGCCTGCCCGATGAGGTGATCGAGGGCTTGAAGGTGCTGCTGCGCGGCGGCGTCGCCGTGCCCAGTGCCGCCGAGGTGTTCACCGTCGAGCGCACCTTGCCTCACGGCCACGTGGCCGCAGTGCTGGGCAGCGCGCGCGGCTCGGGGGCGATGACTTGGTTCGGCTCGGCGCCCAAGGAGTTGCAACCGGTGCTGATGGCCATGCTGGTCGCGCGCTTGATCTCACCGGCATCGAAGTTGGCCACTCACCGCCTGCTGCACGACGACACTGCGAACTCCTCACTGGGCCGCGTGCTTGGGGTCGGCCAGTGCAGTGCCGACGACCTGTACGCAGCGCTGGACTGGCTGCGCGACGCGCAACCGAGCATCGAGCGCCGCCTCGCACGCCAGCACCTGGTGGGCTCGACCTTGGTGCTGTACGACCTGACCTCCACCTGGATGACGGGGCGCTGCTGTGAGCTCGCTGCGCGAGGTCACTCGCGCGACGGCAAGCGCGACGATCCGCAGATCGTGTTCGGCCTGGTCTGCACGGGCGAGGGTTGCCCGATCGCGGTGGAGGTGTTCCCCGGCAACACTGCCGACCCGGCCACCGTGGCCGCGCAGGTGACCAAGCTGCGCGAGCGCTTCGGCATTGAGCACATCGTGTGGGCTGGCGACCGCGGCATGCTCACCTCGGCGCGCATCGAGCAGGTGCTCAAGCCCCAGGGCATGGACTGGGTGAGCAGCTTGCGCGCCCCGCAGATCGCGCAGCTCGCCGACGAGCACGGCCCCTTCCAGCCCTCGTTGTTCGACGAGCGCAACCTGCTCGAGCTGACCAGCGAGCACTTCCCCGGCGAGCGCCTGGTGGTGTGCCGCAACCCGCTGTTGACCGAGGAGCGCGCACGCAAGCGCGCAGAGTTGCTCGCCGCCACCGAGGCCGATCTGGCAAAGATCGCCGCAGCCACGCAGCGTGCGCGCAACCCGCTGCGCACCGAGCAGGCCATTGCCTTGCGCGTGGGCCGCGTGATCGAGCACTTCCATATGGCCAAGCACTTGGAGCTGACCATCACCGACACCTCGCTGAGCTGGCGGCGCCGGCATGAGGCGATCGCGCAGGAGGCCGCGCTCGATGGGCTCTACGTGATCCGCACCAGCGTGCCGGCGCGCCAACTCGACGCTGCCGCGGCAGTGGCCGCCTACAAGAGCTTGTCGCACGTGGAGCGCGCGTTCCGCTCGATCAAGACGGTCGACTTGCACGTGCGCCCGGTCTTCCACTACAACGCCCAGCGCGTGCGTGCGCATGTCTTCCTGTGCATGCTCGCCTACTACGTCGAGTGGCACATGCGCGCTCGTTTGAAGCCCATGCTGTTCGACGACGAGTACCTCGACGAGGCCAGCGCCAGTCGCGTCTCACCAGTGGTCAAGGCGGTTCGATCCGAGCAGGCCAAAGCCAAAGACGCGAGCAAGCTCGCTGACGACGGCTTACCGCTGCACAGCTTCAGAACACTGCTGCAAGACCTCGCAACGCTGGCCTACAACGTCACCCATACCCGGCTCAATCCCGAGGCCAAGATCATCCTCACCACGCGGCCCACCCCGCTTCAGGCCAAGGCCTTCGAACTGCTCGGCTTGAATCCCGCTTGTACCCAGTAGCCGCGTACCCTGCGAACGCAAAGTTCAAACGGGGCGCGGACTTACGATTGAGCGGTCGCCAAAGTTCGG
>JBGQEX010000074.1:0-19051 GCA_041496605.1 Piscinibacter sp. | reverse complement strand
GACCACCTTCGTTTCGCTGGCCGGCCGCTACCTGGTGCTGATGCCCAACAACCCGCGCGGCGGCGGCGTGAGCCGGCGCATCGAGGGCGAAGACCGCGAGGAGCTGAAGGAAAACCTCGACCAGCTCGACTACCCGAAGGGCATGAGCCTGATCGCGCGCACTGCCGGCATCGGCCGCAGCGCAGCGGAGTTGCAGTGGGACCTGAACTACATGCTCAAGCTGTGGACCGCCATCGACGGCGCATCGCAGTCGGGCAAGGGCGCGTTCCTGATCTATCAGGAGTCGTCGCTCGTCATCCGCGCGATCCGCGACTACTTCACGTCGGACGTCGGCGAGATCCTGATCGACACCGACGACATCTACGACCAGGCGCTGCAGTTCATGACCCACGTGATGCCGGAGACGGCCTCCAAGGTCAAGCGCTACCGCGACGACGCACCGTTGTTCTCGCGCTTCCAGATCGAACACCAGATCGAGACCGCGTTCTCGCGCACGGTCAACCTGCCCTCGGGCGGCGCGATCGTGATCGACCACACCGAAGCACTGGTGTCGGTCGACGTGAACTCGGCGCGCTCCACCCGCGGCAGCGACATCGAGGAAACCGCAACCCGCACCAACCTCGAAGCGGCCGACGAGATCGCGCGCCAGATGCGGCTGCGCGACCTGGGCGGCCTGATCGTGGTCGACTTCATCGACATGGAAGAGTCGAAGAACCGCCGCGAAGTTGAAACCCGACTGCGCGACGCACTGCGGCAAGACCGCGCCCGCGTGCAGTTCAGCTCGATCTCGAAGTTCGGCCTGCTCGAACTCTCACGCCAGCGGCTGCGCCCGGCGCTCAGCGAAGGCAGCCACATCACCTGCCCGCGCTGCAACGGCACCGGCCACATCCGCGACACCGAATCGAGCGCGTTGCAGATCCTGCGCATGGTTCAGGAAGAGTCGATGAAGGACAACACCGCCGCCGTCCACGTGCAAGTGCCGGTGGAAGTGACGAGCTTCCTGCTCAACGAAAAGCGCACCGAGATCACCAAGATCGAACTCAAGCAACGCGTGACCGTGTTGCTGGTGCCGAACAAGAACCTCGAGACGCCGAACTACCGCCTCGAGCGCCTGCGCCACGACGATCCGCGCCTGGAGAACCTGCAGGCCAGCTACACGATGATCGACGACGTGGAAGAGGAAGTCGGCATCACGCGGCGTGAAAAGGCCAAGGCCAAACAGGAGCCGGTGATCAAGGGCATCCTGCCCGAAACGCCGGCCCCGATCGCGGTGCCCAAGCCTGCGCCCGCTCCGGTCGCGGCGCCCGCGCCAGTGGCTGCTCCAACGGTGGCGGCTCCCGCGGGTGGTGGCTTCTTCGCGTGGGTCAAGCGCCTGTTCGGCGGCGAAGAGGCGCCCGCTGTGGCCACGCCGGCGCTCAAGCCGGTGGCGGTCGCCGACGGCGGCGAGCGCCGCGAGGGGCGTGGCGAGCGCGGTGGCCGCAACGGCCGCGGCGAACGCGACAGCAAGCGTGATGGCCGACGCGGTGAGCGTGGCGAGCGCGGTGGTCGGGGTGATGGCCGCGGCCGACGCGGTGAACGACCCGACGAAGGCAGCGCCGTCGAGGCAGCGAAGCCGGCCGGCGAAGAGCGCGGCGGTCGGGGTGAGCGTGGAGAACGTGGCGAAGGCCGCGGCGAAGGTGGTCGCGGTGACAGCCGCCGTGGACCTGGACCCCGCCCGGAGCGTGAACCGCGCCGACAGCCTGCGCCGGTCGAGGCGAGCGCCGATGAGCTGATGCCGCCGCCATCGTTCGTCGACACCATTCCGGTCGCCGAAGGCGCCGAGACCGCCGAGGTGCGCGAAGGTGGACGCCGCCGTCGTCGCGGCCGCGGAGGCCGTGATCGCGATGAGGCACGTCAGGGCGAAGCCGCGGCGGGTGAAGTCGGCGTCGAGGCGCGCGCTGAAGTCGAGGCTGAACCGGTGCCTATGGGCGAGCCGGTCGTGCAGACCACCGAGGAAGGCGCACCTGCCGCCGACGCCGGCGAGCGCGAAAGCCGCCGCCGTGGCCGCGGCCGCGACCGTCATCGCCGCGAACGACGCGACGAAGAAGCGACCACCGGCGTCGAAGCCGCGCCGGAAATGCTTGCGACGGAACTGCCGCAAACCGCGGAGCCGCTGCGCGAGGAAGCGCCTGAGCCCATCGTTGTCGAACGCGTGGCCGTCGCCGCCGTCGCGCCTCGGCCTGCTCCGGTGGCGGCACCCGCTGTGGTCGAAGCCTTCGTGCTGCCGACCACCGACCTGCAAGCCGTCGCCGAGGCGGCCGGCCTGCAATGGGTGAACTCCGACGTCGAGAAGATTCGCGCCGTGCAGGAAGCGATGGCCCGCGAACCGAAGCCGGTCCATGTGCCGCGCGAACCGAAACCGGTGGTGGCGGTCGAAGAAGGCCCGCTGGTGCTGGTTGAAACCCGCAAGGATCTGTCGCAGTTCAAGCTGCCGTTCGAGGCCGCACAAGGCCCGCAGCCGCAAGCCTGACCGGCCACTGCCTTGCCCTCACGCCGCCGCGGCTCACGCCCGGCGGCGTTTTTCGTTGCGGCGAAGGTTTCAAGGCAGGCGTTCGAGCGCCTGCTGGTAGGTCGGGTGATGCATCAACTCGTCCCACGGCAGCGGCGCGCTTTGCGGCAACAGATCAAGCCGCCGGGCCTCGCTGTTCGGATCGGCGTGCCAACGGCCCTGCTCCAGCGCGTGCTGCAAGCCGTCGAGCAGCGCATCGACCGGCCGGCCACCATCTACCTTCGATTGATTGCACAAGAGCAGCAGGTCGCAGCCGGCGTTGAGCGCAGCAATGCCGCCTTCGACCGGGCTGCCAGCGACGCGTGCGCCTTCCATGCTGAGGTCGTCGCAGCAGATGGCGCCGGTGTAGCCCAGTTGGCCTCGCAGGATGTCCTTCAGCCAGCGCGCCGAAAAGCCGGCCGGGAGTTCGTCGACCTTCGGGAAGGTCACGTGCGCCGGCATCACGCAGGTGAGCGCGGTGGACAGCCAGTCATAGGGCTTGGCGTCCTCGCCGAGGATCGCCTTCAACGATCGATCGTCCACCGCCCGCGCCACATGCGAGTCGGCGATCGCGTAGCCGTGGGCCGGAAAGTGCTTGCCGCAATTGGCCATGCCCGAACGCAGCAGACCGAGCATCAGGCTTTGTGCAAGCACGGTCACCACACGCGGATCGCGGTGGAACGCGCGGTCGCCCACCACCTCGCTGCGCCGGTGGTCGAGGTCGACCACCGGCGTGTAGCTCAGCTCGACGCCGCAGGCGCGCAACTCGGCGCCGAGCACGTAGCCGGCCGAGGTGGCGGCGTCGATGGCACGCATCGCGTCCTGCATCCACAACTCGCCGAAGGCGCGCATCGCCGGCAGGTGCGTGAAGCCGTCGGTGCGAAAGCGCTGCACCCGCCCGCCTTCGTGGTCGACGGTGATGAGCAGGTCGGGCCGAATCGCCTTCGCCTCGGCGGTCACGTCGGTCAGCTGGCGCCGGTCTTGCCAGTTGCGCGTAAAGAAGATCAAACCGCCGGTGAGCGGGTGCTGCAGACGGCGGCGGTCGTCGTCGGTCAGGCTGTGGCCGGCGATGTCGAGGATGACGGGGGAGTGAATGCTCATCTCAGTCGTGGGTTTCGACGACCACGAAAGCGGCCGCATAGTCGGTTTCATCGGTGACCGAGACATGGGCCACCAGCGCGCGAGCGTCGAACCAGGCGGCGAGTCGGCCATGCAGCCGAATACCCGGTTTGCCGCTCGCTGCCTTGACGATCTCGCAATCGCGCCAGGTCATCGGCGTGCGCATGCCCAGGCCGATCGCTTTGGAAAACGCTTCCTTGGCCGAGAAACGCGTGGCCAGGTAGCTGACGCCACGCGCTCCGGACTTCGCGCGGCGTTCGCGGAATACGGCCAGCTCATGCGGCCCGAGCACCTTCTCGGCAAATCGCTCGCCACGGCGCGCCAGCGTCGCGGCAATGCGCCGGATGTCGCAGATGTCGGTGCCGATGCCGAAGATCATCGAGCGGGTCCACCTTGGGCTGCCCCAGCGCGGTGAATGCAGCGCAGGTAGTCGCGCACGGTGGCGTCCAGGCCCAGCTCCAGCGCGTCGGCGATCAACGCGTGGCCGATGGAGACCTCTTGCACGCCGGGCACGGCGACGAGGAACTCGGTGAGGTTGTCGCGGTTGAGGTCGTGCCCGGCGTTCAGGCCCAGGCCCTCGCGCAGCGCCGCCTGAGCGGTGGCGGTGAAGCCGGCCAGCACCTCGGCCTGCTGCAGCGTGGCGTGGGCGCGCGCGTACGTCTCGGTGTACAGCTCCACGCGATCGGCCCCCAGCTCGCGCACTGCGTGCATCGCCTGCGCCGTGGGGTCCATGAACAGGCTGACGCGCACGCCCAGCGATTTGGCTTCGGCAATCAGCGGGGCCAATCGCTGCGCATCCTGTGGGAACTGCCAGCCGTGGTCGGAGGTGACCTGATCGGTTGCGTCGGGCACGAAGGTGCACTGGTGCGGACGCACGGCGCGCACGAAATCCATCAGGTTGTGGAACGGGTTGCCCTCGATGTTGAACTCGGCCTGCGGCCACTGCGTCATCAGCGCAGCGAGCTCGTGCACATCGTGGGCGCGGATGTGCCGTTCGTCGGGTCGTGGGTGCACCGTGATGCCCTGGGCCCCGGCTTGCAGTGCGATCGTCGCGGCCCGCGTGACGCTCGGGATGCCGAGCGTGCGCGTGTTGCGCAGCAGCGCGACCTTGTTCAGATTGACCGACAGGGCCGTCATCCCGCGATGGGCGTCGAGGCCGGTGGTGAGCAAAGGGTTCATGGGAGATGGAGGGTCAGCGTTCCAGCGCCTGCACATCGAGCATCACTTGACGCGTGCGCAGCACCGGTGAACCGAGATGATAGTGAAGCAAGCCGCGCAGCATCGCCTTGAGCTCTGGCAAGGCCGATGCGCAGGCCTGCTGCAAGGCGGGAACGCTGCCGTGCTCCAGGGCCGCCTGCAGCTCGATCAAGGTGCGCCCAGCAATGTCGGTGTCGCCGCTGCGTGCCGCTGCGACACCCGCTTCGGGCAGCAGCGCATAGCGGCCGGTATCGCGCAGTTCTTCGAGAGTCAGCGTCACGAGGCTGAGGTCAGGCAGCACGCCCACCTCCTTCAGCACGCTGATCTCGAAGGCCCGCAGCGCCGCCTGAACTTGGCTGTCATCGCGCGCTGCGAGCGTAGGAAGCGTCTGGGCATAGACATCGAACAAGGCCGGATGCGGATCGTGGCGCGCCATCAGTCGCATCAGCAATTCGTTGAGGTAGAAGCCGCTGAACAGCGCGGCGCCGGTCAGCATCGCCGCACCGCCGGCCCATTCCGCGCTGCGCAGGGTCTGCACCTCGCCGAGCGGTTCATAGTCGGCACCCACCTTCGGCACGCGGCCGAGCGCGACGTGAATGCGCTGGAACGGCAGCAGCACCGAGCGCAGCTGCGAGGTCGGTCGCTTTGCTCCCTTGGCGGCGATCGCGAGGCGGCCCTGTTCGCGCGTGAAGAGATCGAGGATCAGGCTCGTCTCGCTCCAGTCGTAGTGATGGAGCACATAGGCCGTCAGCGTGGCCGGAGTTCGAGCCCGCGTCGCCATCGGCCGGACCCTATTCGCCGTAGCCGTAGGTGCGCAAGTGTTCGTCGTCGTCGGCCCAGCCAGAGCGCACCTTGACCCACAGCTCGAGAAACACCTTGGCGTCCATCAGGGTCTCGAGTTCCTGCCGCGCCTCACTGCCGATGCGCTTCAGGCGTTCGCCGCCGCTGCCGATGATCATGCCCTTGTGGGCGTCGCGCTCGACCACGATGCTGGCGGCGATGCGGCGCAGGTTGCCCTCTTCCTCGAACTTGTCGATCACTACCGTCGAGGTGTAGGGCAACTCGTCGCCGGTCAGGCGGAACAGCTTTTCGCGGATGATTTCGCTGGCCAGGAAGCGCTCGCTTCGGTCGGTCAGCGCGTCTTCCTCGTAGAACCAGCCTTGCTCGGGCAGGTAGGGCCTGATGATGCCGAGCAGGCGCTGCACGTCGGCGTCTTTCTTCGCCGTCAACGGCACGAACTCGGCAAACGCGTGGCGCTCCTGCATGCCCTTCAGCCAGGGCGCGAGTTCGGCGCGGCGATGCACGGCGTCGAGCTTGTTGGCAATCAGGAACACCGGCTTGCCCGGTGGCATAAGCGCCAGCACCTTTGCGTCGTCCAGGCCGAAGCGGCCAGCCTCGACAACGAACAGCACCACGTCGACGTCGGCCAGCACGCCGGTCACGGTGCGATTGAGCGTGCGGTTCAGCGCTGCGCCGTGTTTGGTTTGAAAACCCGGCGTGTCGACAAAGACGAACTGCGCGCCGTCCACGGTGCGGATGCCGGTGATGCGATGGCGTGTGGTCTGCGCCTTGCTGGAGGTGATGCTGACCTTCTGCCCGACCAGCGCGTTGAGCAAGGTCGACTTGCCGACATTGGGCCGGCCCACGATGGCGACCAGACCGCATCGTTGCGCGGGGGTGTCGGCGTCGCCCGAAGGCGCGGCGGTTTCAGTCATCGACGGACGATCACGAACGCAGCGGGCTGCCCGGCTTGTCGGTCGCCTTCAGTGCGTCGAGCATGCGGCGCGCGGCTTCCTGCTCCGCCAGGCGACGAGAACGGCCGACGCCCGTGTGGGTGAGGCTCAACGCAGGCACGGCGCACTCGACTTCGAAGGTCTGCGCATGCGCCTGGCCGCGCGTGGCGCTGATGCGATACGCGGGCACCGGCAGCCGGCGCGCCTGCAGCCACTCCTGCAGTTCGGTCTTGGCGTCCTTGCTCCAGCTGGCGATGTCGGTGGTCGCGATGATCTCGCCGAACATGCGCCGCACCAGTGAACACGCGGCGTCGAATCCGCCGTCGAGGAAAGTGGCGCCGATGACGGCTTCAAGCGCGTCGGCGAGGATCGATGCGCGCAGCGCGCCGCCGCCACGGGCCTCGCCTTCGCTCAGGCGCAACACCTCGGGCAGTCCGAGCGACAACGCGACCTTGTGCAGACTGTCCTCGCGCACGAGATGGGCGCGAACACGTGTCAGGTCACCCTCGTCGGAACCGGCAAAGCGTTCGAACAGCAGGCTGGAAATGGCGAGGCTCAGTACCGCGTCGCCGAGGAATTCGAGCCGTTCGTTGTGGTCGGAGCCGAAGCTGCGGTGCGTCAGCGCACGCTCGAGCAACCCGTCTTGCGAGAAACGGTACCCGAGGCGGGCCTGCAATGCGTCGAGGCGTGATTCCATGTCGTGGCCGCTGCGCTGGTCTACTGCGCCTTCGAGCTTCCCTTGTACTTGATGAGGATGAAGACCGGGTCCATCACCTCGACTTCAACGTCGTAGGCGAAACGAATCACGACCTTCTCGTTTTCCTTGGTGATCTCCAGATCCTTGCCGGAGATGGACTTGATCGAATACTCGATCTCCTTCTGCTTCTCGAATGCCCTGCGGATTTCCGGCACGGTCGTCAGGCCTTCGGCGGCGATCTTGTTCACGGCCTTCTGGATCGTGAAGTACTCGTTCATCGTCGGCAGAACACGCATGCCGAGCAAGGCGAAGAACCCGATGATGATGGCCCACAACAACAGACCGAACAACGTGATGCCACGCTGGTGTCGCACTGCCTGCAGCTTGACCGTCATGCCCTCGTGCTCCTGGTAGGTGTCGCGGCCGGTGTTCGGGTTCACTGGAATGAACCGATCCGCTTGAGGTTGCTGAAATTCATCCACACGAAAAACGCCTTGCCGACAATGTTCTCATCGGGCACGAACCCCCAGAAACGCGAGTCCATCGAGTTGTCGCGGTTGTCGCCCATCATGAAGTAATGGCCCGCGGGGACCTTGCACGTCACGCCCTCGGCACTGTAGCGGCAGTTCTCCCTGTATGGGAAGCTCTCGTTGACCGGCAGATACAGCTGGCGCTGGCGGTCCACCAGTATCCGGTGATCCACCTCGCCCAGCTTCTCGACGTATTCCTTCTCGAAGCGCAGCGTGTCTTCGTTGAAGAAGTCGGGTCGCGGCTGCGTCGGCGCCAACGTGCCGTTCACATACAACTGCTGGTTTCGATACGACACTTCGTCACCGGGCACACCGATCACGCGCTTGATGTAATCGACGCTCGGCTCCTTCGGAAAGCGGAACACCATCACGTCGCCGCGCTGCGGGTCGTGGTTGGCGACGATCTTCTTGTTGATCACCGGCAGGCGCACGCCATAGTGGTATTTGTTCACGAGAATCAGGTCGCCGACGAGCAGCGTCGGGATCATCGAGCCCGAAGGAATCTTGAACGGCTCGAACAGGAACGAGCGCAGCAAGAAGACGGCCAGGATGACCGGGAACAAGCCTGCGGTCCAGTCCAACCACCACGGCTGCGCCAGAAGGGCCTGCTTCGCGCCGGTCAAGTCGCCGTCGACTTTGGCGATGCCGCGCTTCGCGAGCTCTTGCCGCCGTGCCGTGTCCTGCTGGTCCAGCGTCTGGGCTGCGGCGACGCGTTTGGGCGCAAACACGAAGCGCTCGGCCAGCCAATAGGCGAGCGTCACCAAGGTCAGGATGAAGAGCAGCAAGGAGAAGTTGCCTGTCCACTTGCCGACATACCAGCCTCCGAGATAAACCACGAGGCCACCGTAGAGCAAACCGGTCAACGAACTCATCAGTCGTCCACTTGCAGGATGGCCAGAAACGCTTCTTGCGGCACCTCGACAGAGCCGATCTGCTTCATGCGTTTCTTACCGGCCTTTTGTTTTTCGAGCAGCTTGCGCTTGCGTGAAATGTCGCCGCCGTAACACTTGGCGAGCACGTTCTTTCGCAGCGCTTTGATTGTCTCACGCGCGATGATGTTGGCGCCGATGGCGGCCTGGATCGCCACGTCGTACATCTGGCGCGAAATGAGCTCGCGCATCTTAGCCACCACCGCCCGGCTGCGGTACAGGCTCTGGCTGCGGTGCACGATGATCGACAGCGCATCGACCTTGTCGCCGTTGAGCAGGATATCGACCTTCACGACGTCGGCGGCGCGGTATTCCTTGAACTCGTAGTCCATTGACGCATAGCCGCGCGACACACTCTTGAGCTTGTCGAAGAAGTCGAGCACGATCTCGGCCAGCGGCATCTCGTAGGTGAGCATCACCTGCCGGCCGTGATAGGCCATGTTGATCTGGTTGCCGCGCTTGTGGTTGGCCAGTGTCATCACCGGGCCCACAGAATCCTGCGGCATGTAAAGATGCACGGTGACGATCGGCTCGCGGATCTCGTTGATGCGGCCGAGGTCCGGCATCTTCGACGGGTTTTCGATCTTGATGACTTCCTTGTTGCCCAGTTCGACCTCATAGACGACCGACGGCGCGGTGGTGATCAGGTCCTGGTCGAACTCGCGTTCGAGTCGCTCCTGAACGATCTCCATGTGCAGCAAACCGAGGAAGCCGCAGCGAAAGCCGAAGCCCAGCGCCTGGCTGACTTCCGGCTCGTAGCGCAACGACGAATCGTTCAGCTTGAGCTTTTCGAGCGCGTCGCGCAGCGAGTCGTACTCGCTCGCCTCGGTCGGGTACAGGCCCGCAAACACCTGCGGCTGGATCTCCTTGAAGCCAGGCAGGGCCTCAGTGGCCGGCCCGAGGTTGTTGGGCAACTTCTTTTCCAGCGTGATGGTGTCGCCGACCTTGGCCGCCTGCAGTTCCTTGATCCCGGCGATCACGAAACCGACCTCGCCCGCACTCAACACGTCGCGCGGCTGCGACTTCGGCGTGAACACGCCCAACTGTTCGACCCCGTAGACGGCGTCGCTCGCCATCAGGCGGACGCGCTCGCCCTTGGACAGCGTGCCATCGACGACGCGCACCAGCATCACGACGCCGACGTAGTTGTCGAACCACGAGTCGATGATCATCGCGCGCAGCGGTGCCTGGAGACGGCCCCTGGGCGCCGGAATGCGGGTGATGACGGCTTCCAGGATGTCGTCGATGCCCTCGCCGGTCTTGGCGCTGCAGGGAATCGCGTGTTCGGCGTCGATGCCGATCACGTCCTCGATCTCTTCCTTGGCACGTTCGGGATCGGCCTGCGGCAAATCCATCTTGTTGAGGATCGGCACCACTTCCACGCCGAGCTCGAGCGCCGTGTAGCAGTTGGCCACGGTCTGGGCTTCCACGCCCTGGCTCGCGTCGACGACCAGCAGTGCACCTTCGCAGGCGGACAAAGAGCGGCTGACCTCGTACGAGAAGTCGACATGACCGGGCGTGTCGATCAGGTTCAGGTTGTAGATCTGCCCGTCGCGCGCCGTGTACCGCAAGGCCGCCGTCTGTGCCTTGATGGTGATCCCGCGCTCGCGCTCGATGTCCATCGAGTCGAGCACCTGCGCCTCCATCTCGCGATCGCTGAGGCCGCCGCAACGCTGGATCAATCGATCGGCAAGCGTCGACTTGCCGTGGTCGATGTGGGCAATGATGGAGAAATTTCGGATGTGATCCATGTACCGCTAAGTGCTCATCGTGAGGCGCATCGCCGAGCTCAACGCGGCGCGGCCGTTTCAGCGAAGGCTCGCATCGCTTGCCGATGCGAAGGCGCGAAGCGCCGTGCTGAAGCTAAAAAAAAGGCACGTCGAAAGATTGACGCGCCTTCCAACAAAACGTATGGCAACTGCTTGTTGGGCCTTCATTGTAGCCAAAAGCACCCCGCTGGAAACCGCGCCGTTGCTTGATTTCTTGTCGTTGCAATGCGCCAACACAGAAATCTGTCAACAGGTTATCCACAAAAGCATGTGGATGGGCTGGGGATAGTCTTGGGACCCTTCGCTCGTTGTGAAATCCAGCTGTAAAGCGCCGAGTCGAGGCGCTGATTGTATCGAGTTCGGCCGTCAATTTGTCACGACCAAAAGAATGTGTGTACGCACAAACATTTCGGACGCCGGAGTCGGGCGCGTTCGACATCCACGACATGGAAAGACCCAGTGAGCGAGTCGGCCGAATGTCGGAACCACGGCCCTCCCGTTGCGCATCGGGCGAAGCGCGACCTGGGCTCGGCCCTCAGCGAGGCCGAATCACCAGGTAGTTCACCCACTCGCCTCGCCGCACGAGCACGTTGACGGAGCGCGCCTTGTCGAGCTTAGCCGCCACCGCGTCGAACTGCTTCGCGCTCGTGATCTCGACGTTGTCCAGCGAGAGAATCACGTCGCCCTCGCGCAAGCCCGCGCGAGCGGCTGCACCTTCCGCCGATTCGACCCGCACGCCGGTCTTGACCTTGAGCTCGCGCTTCTGCGCCTCGGTCAGGTCCGACACCGCGAGGCCGAGTGCACCCACGGATGCGGGCGGTTTGCTGTCGCGCTCGTTGGACTTGCGCGGTTGATCGGCTTCGAACTCCGCGACGGTGGTACTGAGGTCGCGGTAGCCGCCACGGCGAAACACCTGCAGCGACGCTTTGGAGCCGGGCTTGGTGCCTCCTACGATGCGCTGCAAGTCAGCCGCGCGCTCGATGGTGCGTCCTTCGAACTTGGTGATGATGTCGCCCGCCTCGACGCCGGCCTTGTCCGCCGGGCCGCCGCTTTCGACGCTGCGCACCAATGCGCCCATCGGCTTGCCCAGACCGATCGATTCCGCAACCTCCTTCGTCACCTGGTCGATCTGCACGCCGATGCGCCCGCGAATCACCCGGCCGTTGATGCGCAGTTGCTCCGAAACGCGCGACGCCTCATCGATCGGAATCGCGAACGAGATGCCCATGAACCCGCCGGAACGGCTGTAGATCTGCGAGTTGATGCCCACCACCTCGCCGCGCATGTTGATCAGCGGGCCGCCGGAATTGCCGGGGTTGATGGCCACGTCGGTCTGGATGAACGGCAGATAGTCGCCGGTCTCGCGCGCCTTGGCGCTGACGATGCCGGCGGTCACCGTGTTTTCGAGCCCGAACGGCGAGCCGATAGCGATGACCCATTCTCCGACCTTCAATCGACTCACGTCCCCGATGCGTACCGTCGGCAAGCCGGTCGCTTCGATCTTCACCAGCGCGACGTCGCTGCGCTTGTCAGCGCCGATGATCTTGGCCTTGAATTCGCGCTTGTCGGTCAGCGTCACGATCACTTCGTCGGCACCGTCGACAACATGCGCATTGGTCATCACGTAGCCGTCGGCATTGAGGATGAAGCCGGAACCGACACCGCGCTGCTGCGGCTCGTTGTCGGGCTGCTGCGGCGCGCGGCGCGGGTTTTGCGGCTGCCCCGGAATGGGCACCCCGAACCGACGAAAGAAATCCAGCAGGTCTTCGTCAATCTCCGGGCCCACGCCATTGCGCATCGCACGAACGCGCTCGGTGGTACGAATGTTCACCACGGCCGGGCCGACCCGTTCCACCAGCTCGGTGAAATCAGGCAAGGCCTGCGCGCGCGCCGGAATCGGCGCCACGCCCGCCAGCAGCACCAGCCCAAGAACGAGGGCCGCTGCCCATGCCTTGCGCGCCATCGTCAGATCGAATAAGAAAGATGCTTGCATTGACATGTCCACGGTCTACTTGGTGCGTTCCAACCCGTTGGCAAACGCGCGCAAGGTCACCGTCGGCACGTCGCCGATCACCGTGACCCACCAGTCGCCCTGCCGCCGCATGAGCGTCTGGGTTGCACCGATGGAGGTCAGCATCGCGCGCGTGTGGCGCTGCGGATTGAACGGTTCGATGAACACCGACACATAGGTCAGCCCATCGGAATAGATCGTCTGCAGCGCCTGGTGCGTGGGCTCGCCGCCCTGATCGGTGTCGGCAGCGTTTTCGAGCGGGCGTTTCACACAGCTGACCTCGCGAAATCCCGGCACGGTCTGACGCATGACCCAGCCTTCGGCTTCGAGCTTGGTCGGCGTCAACGACGGCCGGACAATCCGATAGCCGTCGAGCTTCTTCATCGGCTGCAGAATCGTTTCGGGCTGCGACCGCACGCCGATGGCCACGTCCGAGAACGCCGAGGTCTCGAGGACGTCGCCGCGCTCGCCCAGCACGTCGGCCCGCAGCAGCAAGCCGGTGCCTTTGTCGGCCCACAAGCGGTAGCCGAAGCGGTTGCCATCGCGTGGACGAAGCAACAGCACGTTGGCTTCATGTCCGGCCACCCGCTCGGCGCCGAGCGGGCGCAGGTCATAGAACTCGGCGATGCGGTCGTCGCCCACCTGCAGCAATGCCGGAAACGAGTTCAGCAGATCGCGCTGCTCGACGAGCGCCACGCGCGCCTGCGGCCAGACGGTGTGCACGACATCGTTGTAGCGGAACACGTTGCGCGCCTGTCCGTCGAGCGATTCAATTCGCTCGAACTGATTGCTGCCATCGCAGAAATGCGCGATGCGTGCGCTCGACACGGCGCCGCCGGCACTGACAACAAACGTTCCCTGGAAATTGCTGTGGCTCGCTGCATCGTGAATCCGCATGAGCCAGGCGCGGACTTCCTTGGGTTGAACCGGTGGGCGAGCGTCTGCTGACGCAGGCTGTGCCGACGCCGTGGACAAGAACGAGCAGCAGGCGCTGGCCAGTGTCAGCGCGAGAAAGGTGCGGTGCAACATTCGATTCAGCGGCTCGGAGCCTCGACCGCGGCATTGCGCAGGAAGCCCGACGGCACCCCGAGCACCGTGCTGCCGGCGAATTGCTTGTGCGCGTTGAGGTAGCGTTCGAGCCGTGCGTCGCGCATCAATTTGCCGTCGACGACCAGGGTCTGCGACTCAAGCGCGACGTCCGACGCGGCAAACGACGGCGCGCCGGCAAGCTGCAGCGGCGCCCGTTGCGCCAGTATCGAGGCCGCTGTTTGCTCTGCGCCGCCCGGCTGTGGTGCGCGGGTGACCATCAAAGCGCCGGCCACCAGCACGAACCCCGCCGCGACGGCCGATGGGGCCATCCACGACCAGCGTGCACGGCGCACGCCGTTTGCGAACCTCGCTGCCGCGGCACGCTCTGCGGCGACGGCCGGCTGCATGGCCGCGTCGGGTGCCAACACCGTCGGCTCGTCCACCAGCCGGGCGCGCAACGATTCCAGAAAGGCAGCGTCCCGCCCGGGCGGAGACGCCAGATCGTCCGAGCGCAGGACGTCGCCGATCAGTTGGTAGGCGTGCCATGTCGATCGCATCGACGCGTCATCTCGCCACGCACTGCAGGTGCGCGCGGCGGCGGCCGCATCCAGTTCACCGTCGGTCATGGCCGACAGGCTCTCCAGTGCCGAGGTTTCGCTCTCAGATCCGCTTGACATGTCACTCTCCAGTGCACCCTAACCTGATGATTCGCCCGCGCTGCGTCACCAGCGCTCGCCTTCCCGTGTGTCCAACAACGGCCGCAGGCGTTGCGCGATGGCTTCGCGTGCCCGGAAGATGCGCGAGCGCACCGTTCCGATCGGGCAATTCATCAGCTCAGCGATCTCTTCGTAGCTCAGCCCTTCGATCTCGCGCAGCGTGATCGCCTGACGCAGATCTTCGGACAGGGCCTCGATGGCGGCGTTCACGGTGGCAGCGATTTCCTTGCTCGCCAGCACCGCTTCCGGCGTCTCGCCGTGGCTTAGTTCGTTTTCGGTACGGGAAGTTTCGTCATCGTCGTCGCGCGACGCGCGCGCCGATTCGGTGATCAGCGGATCGCGCTTGAGTTCCACCAGCGCCTTCTTGGCCGTGTTGACGGCAATCCGGTACAGCCAGGTGTAGAAGGCGCTCTCCCCTCTGAATTGAGGGATGGCGCGGTAGGCGCGGATGAAGGTTTCCTGGGCGATGTCGGGGATCAGGTCGACGTCGCGCACCATGCGGCCGATCAGCCGCTCGATGCGCCGTTGATATTTCACGACCAGCATCTCGAACGCCTTAACGTCACCGCGCTTGACACGTTCGACCAGCGGTGCATCGGCGTCAGGGGCGTTCATTCTTGGGGTTCTTGGGCGTTCGCAGCAGCCACGCCAGCGTCGCGGCCGGGCTCGGGTCGCGCGCAATATACCGCACAGCGCAGTGCGTGCCACTGCGCCTCGAGGCCGCGGCGCTGCACCGGCAACCAGCGGGTTGGCCGCCGGATCGGCTCGCCGTCTTGCTCGAACCTCAGCAACATCCAGCCGCCGAGGTCAATGGCCACAGCGAGCTTGCCTTGCCATGGTTCTTCACCGGCAGACGATGCCGGTCCCAGGTTCCAGCGCTGGGTGTCCCAGCGCAGGCTGAAAGGTGAACGGCGCAGCAGCGGTGCGGCCACCGCCAGGATGACCGCACCGGCTGCCACGGCGAGCGCGCGCCACCCGGGCGGCACCGCCGAGTCAGGAGACGCAAGCCATGCCAGCAACGCCGCGGAAGTGATCGCCAGCAGCGACAGGAGTGCGGCCTGCCACACGCCAAAGCGACGGACGGTGACTTGGAATGCCGGTGATGCACGCATCGACGCGGCAGCGCAGCGGACTCAGACGCGGCGAATCAGACGCGCTTGAACACCAGCGTGCCGTTGGTGCCGCCGAAGCCGAAGTTGTTCTTGACCGCGATATCGATCTTCATCTCGCGCGCCGCGTTGGCGCAGTAGTCCAGGTCGCACTCGGGATCCTGGTTGAAGATGTTGATCGTCGGCGGCGAGATCTGGTGGCGCAGCGCCAGCACCGAGAACACCGATTCGATGCCGCCGGCGCCACCGAGCAAGTGGCCGGTCATCGACTTGGTCGAGTTGACCACCAGCTTCTTCGCGTGGTCGCCGAATGCGAGCTTGATCGCATTGGTTTCGTTCACGTCGCCCAGCGGCGTGGACGTGCCATGGGCATTGAGGTACTGCACCTGGTCGGCGTTGATGCCGGCGTTGCGCAGCGCCGCTTTCATCGAGCGCTTGGGGCCGTCGACGTTCGGCGCCGTCATGTGGAACGCGTCGGCGCCCATGCCAAAGCCGATGAGTTCGGCGTAGATCTTGGCGCCGCGCTTCTTGGCGTGTTCGTACTCCTCGAGCACCATCACGCCGCCGCCCTCGCCGAGCACGAAGCCGTCGCGGTCCTTGTCCCAGGGGCGCGAAGCGGTGCCCGGGTCGTCGTTGCGGGTGGACAGCGCGCGTGCGGCCGCAAAGCCGCCGACGCCCAGCGGCGAGACCGTGGCTTCGGCGCCGCCGGCGATCATCACGTCGGCATCGCCGTACTCGATCAGCCGCCCGGCTTCGCCGATGCAATGCAGCCCGGTCGTGCAGGCCGTGACGATGGCCAGGTTCGGACCTTGGAATCCGTACTGAATCGACACGTGGCCCGAGATCATGTTGATGATCGAAGCCGGCACGAAGAACGGCGTAATGCGGCGCGGGCCGCGGGCCGTCAGTTCGGCATGCGTGTCTTCGATCAGCGGCAGGCCGCCGATGCCCGAGCCCACGAGACAGCCGATGCGCTCGGCCTGCTCTTCCGTCAGCTCATCGTTGGTGGGCAGGCCCGCATCTCGCACGGCCTGCATGGACGCCGCCAATCCGTAGTGGATGAAGGTGTCCATGTGCCGCGCTTCCTTCGCCGGGATGTACTCCTCGACGTGGAAGCCCTTCACCTCGCCGGCGAACTTGCAGGCGAAATTCGACGCATCGAACTTGGTGATGTTGGCGATGCCGGTGCGGCCGGCCAGCAGATTGGCCCAACCCTCGGCCACCGTGTTGCCCACGGGGCTGATGAGTCCAAGCCCGGTGACGACGACGCGACGACGGGTCATCTGCTTAGACCCAGACGCCGCCGAGCCGTCTCAAGGCGGCTGGACGCCCCCTCGGGGGGCAGGAGCGAAGCGACGTGGGGGCTTTCATTTCAGGCTTTTTGGTGCTTGACGGCGTAATCGATCGCCAGCTGCACCGTGGTGATCTTCTCGGCCTCTTCGTCGGGGATCTCGATGCCGAACTCGTCTTCGAGGGCCATCACCAGTTCCACCGTGTCGAGCGAGTCGGCGCCCAGGTCGGCCACGAAAGCCTTCTCGTTGGTCACATCGGACTCGGGCACGCCAAGTTGTTCGGCAATGATCTTCTTGACGCGGGATTCGATATCGCTCATGACTCCTCCAGGAGTGTTTACAGAAACAGCCCGGGATTCTAAAGGTTGTAGGGTGTCCACTCTGAGACACCCGCCATCCTCGTGCCGGCCGGGCAGGTCCGGGCTTGGGGCGGGTTGCGTTCAGCTCATCAGCATGCCGCCGTTGACATGCAGTTCGGTCCCGGTGATGTAGCCGGCTTGCGGCGACGCGAGAAACGCCACCGCATGCGCGATGTCGCTGGCCTGGCCCAGCCGGCCGAGCGGGATTTGCGCCTTCAGTGCCGTCGTCTGCTGCTCGGACAAGGCCTTCGTCATGTCGGTCTCGATGAAGCCCGGCGCGACGCAGTTCACGGTGATGCCGCGGCTGCCGAGCTCGCGCGCCAGCGAGCGCGCCATGCCCGCCACGCCGGCCTTGGCCGCCGCGTAGTTGGCCTGGCCCGGGTTGCCGCTGGCGCCGACCACCGAGGTGATGTTGATGATGCGCCCGTAGCGCTGCTTCATCATCGGCCGAATGGCGGCGCGGCTCACGCGGAACACCGCCTTCAGGTTGGTGTCGATCACCGCATCCCAGTCGTCGTCCTTCATGCGCATCGACAGCGTGTCGCGGGTGATGCCGGCGTTGTTGACGAGCACATGCAGCGCGCCGTGCTCCTTGACGATGGCGTCGATGGCGGCGTCGACGCCCGGGCCGTCGGTGACGTTCAGGCACAGCCCGCGGCAGCCGGCGTGCGCCGCCAACACGTCGCTGATCGCCTGTGCGCCGGCTTCAGTGGTGGCGGTGCCGATGACCTTCAGCCCGCGCGCGGCGAGTTCCAGTGCGATGGCGCGACCGATGCCACGCGATGCACCGGTGACCAGCGCGACTTGTCCGGCGAATTCGACGTCGCTCATTGGATAACCTCCGCGCTTCGCGCTGCGGTATTCGCCTTGGGAGCGGCCCGGCGGCTCATGCCAGCAGTCCTTTGATATCGGCCAGCGTCGCCGGATCGAACAGCGCGCCAGTCACCGCCTCGGCATCGATACGCCGCACCGTTCCCGCAAGCACCTTGCCCGGCCCGCACTCAAAGATGTGGCGCAGGTCGCGCGCACGGATGGCTCGCACCGTCTCGACCCAGCGCACCGGGCCGAACGCCTGGCGATACAACGCATCGCGGATCGCCACCGAGTCGGACACGATCGCCACGTCGATGTTGTTGACCACCGGAAAGCGCGGCGCGGCGAATGGGGTCGACGCCAGCTTCTCCTTCAACCGTTCGGCGGCCGGCTTCATCAGGCTCGAATGGAACGGTGCCGACACCGGCAGCGGCAAAGTGCGCTTGGCGCCCTTGGCTTTCAGCGCTTCGCAGGCTTTCTCGACGCCGGCCTTGGTGCCGGCAATCACGATCTGCTTCAGGTCGTTGAAGTTCACTGCCTCGACGACCTCGCCGGTGGCCGCGGTCACTTCGGCGCAAGCTTCGCGCACTGCCGGCGCGTCCAAGCCGAGGATGGCTGCCATTGCGCCGACGCCCACCGGCACTGCCTCTTGCATGGCCTGCGCGCGAAAGCGCACCAGAGGCAACGCGTCGGCGAGGCTCAACGATCCGGCCGCCACCAAGGCGCTGTACTCGCCGAGCGAATGCCCCGCCACCACCGAGGGTTCGCTGCCGCCCTCGGCCAGCCACGCGCGATAGCAGGCAATGCCCGCGGTGAGCATCACCGGCTGTGTGTTCGTGGTCAGGTCAAGCTGCTCTTTCGGGCCTTCGTGAATCAGGCGCGCCACGTCTTCGCCCAGCGCGTCGGAAGCCTCGGCCAGCGTCTGGCGAACGGCCGAGTGGTCACCCCACGCGTCGAGCATGCCAACGGCTTGCGAGCCTTGGCCGGGAAAGACGAATGCGAACGAAGTCATGGCGAAATCTCTTGTCGAAGCGGGCCGGCGGCTCAGAGGTCGAGCAGCACCGCGCCCCAGGTGAAGCCACCGCCGACGCCTTCCAGCATCACGGTATCGCCGCGCTGGATCTTGCCGGCGCGCACGGCTTCGTCGAGCGCCAGCGGAATCGACGCCGCTGAGGTGTTGCCGTGCTCGTGCACCGTGACGACCAGCTTTTCCGCCGGAAG
>JBGQEX010000073.1:0-19210 GCA_041496605.1 Piscinibacter sp. | reverse complement strand
TGAAGCGTCCAGCCGATGTTGTTGGCCAGCGAGGCATCCCAGTTGCGCGCGTTCGGCTCGCTCGACGCCTGCGCCAGTGCCAGCGCGCGCCGGTTCCACTGCAGTTGTGCGTCGGCACCCGGTTCGACCAGCGCGACCATGTGCATCGCGTCGATCGTCAACTCGTCGAGCCGGGCCGCGCCGGCGATGTCGACGGCCTGCAGGAACAGAGGACGGGCTTGCTCCACTTTCTTTGCGGAACGCAGGGTCCGGCCGCGCTCGAGCAGCGCGCGCACGCGCGGTTCCGGCCCCGCGGTGGCGAGCTGGGGCTCCAGCGTGTCGAGCAATGCATGCGCTTCGTCGAAGCGTGAACGCAGGCTGTAGCTGCGCGCGATCTGGGTCTGCAGCGACAGCGCATCGTCGCCGGTGGCGCTGCGCAGCCGCTCGCGAAAGACCGCCTCCGAAGCGGCGGGATCGACGAAATTCCACAGCGACTTGATGTCCATCGCGTGCGCGGCACAGGCGGCGAAGATCCAACCCAACCACGCCGCCGCTCGCGCGAGCCGCAAGCAAGGGCTCATGGCGTGAACACGACCCGCTCGACCTCGTAGCCGCGCCGCGTCATCAGCGCCGGCAACCCGAGCGGGCCGATCATGTGCAGGCTGCCGACCGCGGCGAACACCTGCCGGCCGCCGGCGTGCAGCGCATCGATGCGTTCGGCCAAGGCCGGGTTGCGGTCGTCGAGCAGCCGCTTCTCCATGGCCCGCTCCTCGTCGCTGTTCATGCAATCGCACCACTGCTCGTAGCGGTCGAGTTCGCCGAAGCTGCCGTCCGACCACAGGCGGGCAATGCGCGTGAGCATCGGCCGCGCTTTGCCGCTTTCCAGCTCCGCCAGCGTCTGTTCGACGATCGCATGCGTTTCCTGCGGCGTGCGGCCCAGCAGCACCGCGAGCTGCAGCTCCGGCGTTTCGAGCGACACCACGCTCTTGTGCAGGTTGCGCGCCATGCTGGCGAGCATGGCATCGATGGCGTAGGCCGGGTCGAGCCCGTCGTGGCGCCCGGCCATCACCACCAGCGTCGTGGCCACCATTTCCGGCGCCAGCTCGCTCAGCAAGGGCTCGGGCAGGCACGCGAGCTTGACTTGTGCGCGCAGGCGCTCGGCCAACGCGGCCGGCAGCACGCGGTCGGGCTTCGGGGCCATGCCCGAGCGCAGCCGCAAGACGATCTCGGGGTCCGTCACATCGAGTTCGAGCGCGACGGTGTTGCTGCTGCGCACGGCCTGCATCAGTGCCGCGCCGGGGAACATCCATTCCATCTTCGCCACATGCACGGTGCCGTACAGGTACGAGGTGCGTCCGTCCTTGCGAATGCGCCACAGAAAGCCGCGGTCACGTGCCGCCTTCAGCCCGGCCAGCAACTGATCGGGCGTGGGGCTCGCGGCTTCCGGTGGGCAGGCTGGCGGCGTTTGTGCCGCACACGCCAGGCTCAGCGCCAACAGCGCCGCGGTCAACAAGGCGGCGCCCAGGCGACGAGCGACGGCGAGGAGCGGAAGCTTCATGATGCCAAGCTTAGGCCACAACGCGGCGTGCCCTGGGCTCAGGGTTGATGGCGCAGGTCGACGATCAGCACGCCGTCGCGTTGCTGCCAGCTCAGGCGGCTCAGCACGTTCATGCCCAGCAGCGGTCGGCCGTCCAGCGCCGGCAGCGCAGTGATGCGCAGGCGCTCGACGCGCACGCCACCTTGCAGGGTCACGTCGGCACGCACTTCGTGGCCATCGACGATGCCGCCGGCAGTGCTCGATTGCACCGCGCCCAGCGACTCCAGCCCCAGTTCGCGCGCCAGCGAAGTCGAGATCGCGGTGCCGGTGGCGCCGGTGTCGACCAGAAAGTCCACCGGGTGCCCGTTGATCGTCCCGGGCCAGTGGTAGTGGCCGTCGCTGCTGCGCCGGATTTCGATCGCGCCGTCGGCGGTGTGGATGCGGGTTTGCTGCTGCTCGCGCTGCCACCACTGGACGCCGAGGAACACCAGCATGCCGAGCAGCAGCCAGACGATGACGAGCTTGGCGCGGCCCGAAATGTCGGCACTCATCGGTTCAGCGGCGCCACCCGTTGGTCGATCGCGCCGAACACGCTCATCCCGTCCGCACCCTTCACCTCGATGCGAATCGTGTCGCCGTACTTCATGAACTCGGTGACCGGCGCCCCGGATTCGATGGTCTCGATCGCGCGCTTCTCGGCGATGCACGAATAGCCGCGCGACCAGTCCTTGTTGCTCACAGTGCCGCTGCCGACGATGCTGCCGGCGCGCACGTTGCGCGTCTTGGCGATGTGGGCGATGAGCTGGCCGAAATGGAACGTCATCTCCGGCCCGGCGTTGCACAGCCCGACACGCTTGCCGTTCCACACGCTCTCGACGTTCAGGTGCACGCGCCCTCCTTGCCAGGCGCCGCCCAGCTCGTCGGGCGTGACGGCAACCGGCCCGAAGGCACTGGCGGGCTTGCTCTGGAAGAAGCCGAAGCCCTTGGCGAGCTCGGCCGGAATCAGCTGGCGCAGACTGACGTCGTTGACGAGCGCGAGCAGGCGGATGCCTTCGAGTGCGGCGTCGGGCGACGCCCCCATCGGTACGTCGCCGGTGATCACTGCGACTTCGGATTCGAAGTCGATGCCGAAATCCTCGCTCGGGCAGACGACGTCGTCGCAGGGCCCCAGAAAGTCGTCGCTGCCGCCCTGGTACATCAGCGGGTCGGTGTAGAAACTTTCCGGCACTTCGGCGCCGCGTGCCTTGCGCACCAGCTCCACATGGTTGATGAAGGCCGACCCATCGGCCCATTGAAAGGCGCGAGGCAGCGGCGCCATGCACAGGCGGGCGTCGAACGCAAACGCATGGCGTGCCTTGCCCTGATTCAAGGTCTGGGCCAGGTCCTCGAGCTGGGGCGACAGGAAGTTCCAATCGTCGAGGACCTGCTGCAGTCGCGTGGCGATGCCGGTCGCATAATGCGCCGTGCTCAGGTCGCGCGACACGACGACGAGTTGCCCGTCGCGCGATCCATCCTTGTAGCTTGCAAGTTTCATGGGTCCGTGGGCGCGTTCCGCCCGCTGTTTCCAAAGACCCGCCATTGTCGATGCTTGTCGAACAGCCCGTCCCCCGCCGCCAAGGTCGCCCGCGCTGGCGAGTGCTGCTGGCGCTCGTGGTGGTGGCGCTGTGGGTGCACTGGGTGCTGTTGCGCAGCGCCGCCGTCACCTGGGGCGGCGCCGATGCGGCGCTGGCGCCCGCCGCGTCGGTGCAGGTGCGCACCGTGCAAAGCTCGCCGCCGCCGCCGCCGCTCGCCGCGGCCACCGTTGCAGCGCAGCAAGCCGCGCCGCCGCCCGCGCGCCCCCGGCCACGTGTGTCGCCGCGGGTCGTGTCGCCCGCCGCGGCCGCGTTGCCGGCGCCGCCCCCCGCAGCCGTGCAGGAGCTGCCGCAACAGGCCGTGCCTGCACTGTCTGCGACCTTGGTGGCGAGTGCCGACGCGAGCGTCGAGTTGGTCGCGGTGGCGGCCCACCGGGTCGGGGCCGAACCCGAGTTGCCGATCTACCGCACCGTCATGCCGCCGGCAGTGACCTTGCGCTACGCGCTGCAGCGCGGCCTGTGGTCGGGCACCGGCGAACTGACGTGGCGCCCGTCCGGCGACCGCTATGAAGCGCGGCTCGAAGGGCACGTGGCAGGCCTGCGCGTGCTGACGCAGGTCAGCCAGGGCGGCTTCGACCGCGCCGGCATTGCCCCCCTGCGCTTCACCGATCAGCGCGTGCGGCGCGCGGTGAATGCCGCCAACTTCCAGCGCGACAAAGGCAAGCTGACCTACTCCGGGCCGGCTACCGAAGTGCCGTTGGTGCCCGGCGCGCAGGACCGCTTGAGCTGGATGATCCAGCTCGCCGCGGTGATCGGCGCCGAGCCGCAGCGTGCGGCACCGGGCGGCAAGGTGGCGATGTTCGTGACCGGCGCGCGCGCCGATGCCGATGTGTGGGCCTTCGATTTCGTGGCCAGCGAAACGGTCCAGACCGAGAGCGGCGCGGTGAATGCCGTCAAGTTCGCACGCGAACCGCGGCGGCCCTACGACACGCAGGTCGAAGTCTGGCTCGACCCGGCGCGGCACTACCTGCCGGTGCGCGCCAAGATGACGACGGCACCCGACGGCGACGCGTTCGAATTGCTGCTGCGCGACATGCAGTGATGCGGCAATGCACCATGGGCGTGGTGCGACGGCGCCGTGTGCGCAGGCGGCACCTGGAGACCCCCTTGCTGGCGGGGTGATCGGCGACGCCAGTCGACTGAGGGCTTGAATTTTGCGTTGTAGGACTTAGCTTCCTCCATAACAGGAGAGTCTTTGATGCAAATGCTCTACAACTCGGACAGTTTCGCGGTCGTCGTGTTCGACGTGCCCGCTGACGCGTCCACTGCGGGAAGCACTGACAGCCCGAACCGCGGCGGCTACGAGATTGTCGACAAGTTTGCGCGCAAGGAAATCTACATCGAGGGTGCGCTCGCCCAGAGCTTCAAGGAGGGTGTCGAGGCGCTGATCGAGAACGAGCCGTCGGAAGAAGCGATGGACGAATACCTCGGGCGCTTCGCCTCGCTGATGCAGCACCCGCTCGTCTTGCACTGAACTCCGCGAGTGGAAGCGTGAACTTCGCCACGCGCCTGGCCGGCGCGCGGGCATGAAGCGCCGCGAACGCGTTACCGTGACCACCGAGCCTGGCCCCTGAGCAAAAGGGGCTTGCCGCTTGGCGCATGCTGCGCCAAGATGCTTCGCAGGTGTCCCCCGCTGGAGGTGCCCGATGGTGAAGAGTGTGAGCGACGCGCGCGTGCTGCTGTCCCCCGGCCTCAAGGAGGCTCCGGTGCTGGACCGCATGTGTTCGCAGTTCGTGCTCACGCTGACGATGCGGCACGTCGGGCGGTTCAATCTGCGCCGCGACTGGAACAGCCTGTTGTCCTTGACCGGCCGCCACCTGGTGTGGCCGGTGCCGGTGCTGCTGCGCTTTCGCGAGTTCCTCAACGCGCGCTGCCGCGGCAATGAACAATGGCAAGGCCACGACAAGTTGAGCCACGAGGCCTTCATGGAACGCCACGGCGGTTGGCGCGGCCCCTACGAGGAAGCCACGCTGTTCTTCTACGTCGATGAATACATCAAGGACGCGCCGAAGGACTTGCTGGCCGTGCTCGGCGCCACCGCCGACTGGCTCGACCGCAGCCTGAAGAAGGAATCGACGCTGGTCGAGAAGAACATCGACGCGCTGGCCGGCCTGCTGCAGCTCAACCCGGCCGAGCGCGCGCTGCTGCTGTACGGCACGCTGGCGCGGTACCAGCGCGACCTGCGCGGCCTGCTGGTCGAGTTCAAGGTGTCGAACGCACAGGAGGCCTATGCGGCCATCGCCAGCGTGGCCGGCGTCAACGAGACCGAAGTGGCCGAAGCGCTGCGCGCCGGCTCGCGGCTCGAGCGCATCGGCATGGTCGAGAACCTGATCTCCGAGCACAACATCACCGACCTGGCCGACCTGATGAAGGTCAGCGAGCAGTTGCCGCCGGTGCTGATGCGCAAGTACGAAGGCCCGTCCGACCTGATGGCCGTGTTCACGCGGCCGGCCACGCGCAGCGAGCTGACCCCGGCCGACTTCCACTTCGTCGGCGACGACCAGAAGGTGCTCACCGCGCTGCTGCGCAATGCCGTCGCGCACAAGGAGCCCGGCGTCAATGTGCTGCTGTACGGCCCGCCCGGCACCGGCAAGACCGAACTGGCGAAGGTGGCGGCGCAGTCGGCCGGGCTCGAGCTCTACGAAGTGGAGTACGCCGACCGCGACGGCAACTCCTTGAGCGGGCGCGACCGCTATCGCTCCTTGCAGATCAGCCAGGTGTTCCTGAAAGGCGGCAGCAACGTGGCACTGCTGTTCGACGAAGTCGAAGACGTGTTCCCGCCGATCTCCACCGACGCGGCGCAGCTGATGGCGCGGCTCGATACCGGCGACGGCGCGTTGAACGGCAGCGTCAGCGGCAAGGCCTGGGTCAACCAGATCCTCGAGACCAATCCGGTGCCGGTGATCTGGGTCACCAACCGCATCGAGCAGATCGACCCGGCTTTTCGGCGCCGCTTCCAGTACCACCTCGAACTGAAGAGCCCGCCACCCGGTGCGCGCGAGGCCTTGGTGACGCGCGCGCTGACCGGCGTCGAGGTGTCCGACGGATTTGCCGCACGGCTGGCCGAGCGCCGCGGCCTCACGCCGGCGCAGGTGCGCACGGCGGTGAAGTTCGCGCGGCTCGCCGGCGAGGCCGGCCCTGTCGAGGCGCTGATCGAGCGCCAGATCGGCAACGCCGACAAGGCGCTGGGCAATGCCAAGGGCGAGCGCGGCGCGCGCCGCGTCGTCACCTCGTACGACCTGCAACTGATCCACACCGAATCGCGCTTCGAGGTGCCCAAGATCGTCGAGGCGCTGCGCCGCAAGGGCTTCGGAACGCTGTGCTTCTACGGCCCGCCCGGCACCGGCAAGACGGCGCTGGCCGAGCACATTGCGCACCAGCTGCAGCGGCCCCTGATGGTCCGCCAGGCCTCCGACATCGTCAGCAAGTACGTCGGCGAAACCGAACAAAACATGGCCGCCATGTTCGACGAAGCGCAGACCGAGCAGGCGGTGCTGCTGCTCGACGAAGCCGACAGCTTCCTGCGCAGCCGGAAGATGGCCGAGCGCAACTACGAGGTCAGCGAGGTCAACGAGATGCTGCAGGGCATGGAGCGCTTTGCCGGCGTGTTCATCTGCACGACCAACCTGTTCGACGAGCTCGACGAGGCGGCGCTGCGCCGCTTCACCTTCAAGATCCGCTTCAAGCCGCTGACCGCGGAGCAGCGCGAACGCATGTTCATCGCCGAAGCGCTGGGCGGCGATGCGGCCCGACTGAGCGACGAACAGCGCGACCGGTTGCGCCAGCTCGATGCGCTGGCGCCGGGCGATTTCGCTGCGGTGAAGCGGCAGATCGATGTGCTGGGCGAGGCCTTCGAACCCGACGAGTTCCTGTCCCAGCTCGAGGCCGAGCATCGGGTCAAGCCCGAGGTGCGGCAGCGCCGCGGCATCGGTTTCCTGCACTGAGCTGTCGACCCCCACGTCGCATCGCTCTTGCCACATGGGCCACGAAGGGGCATCGTGGTGGCACCTTGGGGTGCTCAGCCACCTTTGCGCGCCGCGGGTCGAGCCTTCATACAATGGCAGCATGAAAGCCATCGCCTACACCCGCGCCGCCGCGCTGCCCGAGTTGCTTCGTCAACGCATCGTCGTCCTCGACGGCGCGATGGGCACGATGATCCAGCGCTACAAGCTCGGCGAGGCCGACTTCCGGGGCGCGCGCTTCAAGGACCACCGCAAGGACCTGAAGGGCAACAACGACTTGCTGCAGCTGACGCGGCCCGACGTGATCCGCGAGATCCACGAACAGTACCTGGCCGCCGGCGCCGACATCGTCGAAACCAACACCTTCGGCGCCACCTCGGTGGCACAGGAAGACTATGGCCTCGCCCACGTGGCGCGCGAGTTGAACGTCGCCGCGGCGCGGCTGGCGCGCGAAGCCTGCGACCAATTCAGCACCCCCGACAAACCGCGCTTTGCAGCCGGCGCGCTCGGCCCCACGCCGCGCACCGCCAGCATCAGCCCGGATGTCAACGACCCGGCGGCGCGCAACGTCAGCTTCGACGAGTTGAAGGCCGCCTACCTCGAGCAGGCCGCGGGTCTGCTCGAGGGCGGTGCCGACCTGTTCCTGGTCGAAACCATCTTCGACACGCTCAACGCCAAGGCCGCGATCTTCGCGCTCGACGAACTGATGGAGCAGACCGGCGAGCGCTTGCCGGTCATCGTCTCGGGCACGGTCACCGATGCGTCGGGCCGCATCCTGTCGGGCCAGACGGTCAGTGCGTTCTGGCACAGCGTTCGCCATGCACGGCCGCTGGCGGTGGGGCTGAACTGCGCGCTCGGCGCGACGCTGATGCGGCCCTACATCGAGGAACTGGCCAAGGTGGCGGACGACACCTACATCAGCTGCTACCCGAACGCCGGCCTGCCCAACCCGATGAGCGAAACCGGCTTCGACGAGACGCCGGAGATCACCGGCAGCCTGGTCGAGGAGTTCGCGCGCGCAGGCTTCCTCAACATCGCCGGCGGCTGCTGCGGCACCACGCCCGAGCACATCGCGCAGATCGCGCAGCGCGTGGCCAAGTACCGGCCGCGCTGCCGGCACGATTCGATGTTGCCCGGCCTGCTGGCGGCCTGAGCTACTTCAACAGGCGCAGCAGCTTGCCGGCGCGCGAGCCGAGGCCGATCCAGGCGTCGATCAATTCATCGGCGCGTCTTGCGCCGTGTTGCAGGCGCGACCGCAGCGGCTGCTTGTGCCGCGGCATCGCTCATGCCAGCACCAGCAAGCGCTCGAGGTTGAGCCGCACCATCACTTCGTGGGGCGGGACGCCGCCGGTGATCTCGTGCGCCCTCAGCCGCGTGTCGCGCAAGGCCGGCTCGCCCAGCGGCGTGCCGGCGCGGCTGATGACGCTGGCCACCAACGGTTCGTTGGCGCGCCGCCCCCGCCGCACCACCACCGCCACCTCGGTGCTGGCCAGCCGCACGTAGCTGCCCGGAGGGTAGATGCCCAGCGCCTTGATGATCGCGGCGCCGGCTTCATCGGGCTTCTGCCGCTCGTCGAGGTAGGCGGCCTTGGCTGCGGCGGCGGCCGACATGGCCTGGCGCAGCTTGCGCGGGCTCAGGCGTGCCGCAAAGATGTCGGCGCGCTGGATCAGGCGCGCCAGCTGCATCATGGCGGGCAGCTCGGCGAGCGGCCCCGGCAGCGAGGCATGGTGGTGTTCGACTGCATGCAGCCACAACTCGTCGTCGACGCCGAGCTCGCGCATCTGCGCTGTCGCCTGCGCGGCGTGGCTGTCGATGACCTCGCGCTGGCGTGCGCTCAGCGGCGCATCCTGCGTTGCCAGGTGGTCCTGCAACGTGGTCATGGCGAGGTTCATCGTCAGCGCCGCCCGGCGCAACGACGGCCGCCAATCGGCCGTCCAGCCGGGTACATGGCGCGCGGCGAGCTCGCACACCGCCGCCACCAGCATCGCATGCGTCACGCTGTAGTGGTGGGTGTCGTTGGTGCTGCTGTGGATCAGCGTCAGCAGTGCCGCATCGGGGTCGGCTTCGAGCAGCTCGAGCGCCTCCTGGTCGAGCCGGGCGACGCGGGCCACGAAGTCGGCCTGCGGTGGGTCGCGCAACAGGCTGCTGGCGCGCAGCAGCAGGCCGTTCCACGCGGCGATCGGATCGGCAACGCGCTGGCCGCTGCCGCTGGTGGCGACAGCGGCTTTGACCGCATCGGGCTGGGCGCTGGCGATCTCGCCGAGCAGCGCGTTCTGGCGCAACATCGAGTCGAGCTTGCCGGCCAGCGCCTTCTTGAACTGTTCGGAATCGTTGGCGTCGACGTAGAGGCCGCGCGCGATCAGCTGCTGGCGCTGCGTCTCCGACTCGAGCAGGGTGCCGCGCGGCACCAGCAGGTGCCCCGACGCGTCGCGCAAGGCGACCGGCACCGGGTAACCGAGACGCAGGATGGTCGGTGGGAGCTGGATGACGGCCATGAACGGGGACAACGGGACAACGCGGCGCGGCGCATTGCCGCTCGTCCCCCGTGATTTCGGCAGATTGCGGTTCGACTTGACCGGCAGCGCGCAAGGCTTGCCGAGCGCGCCGCCGCGCCGCCGGTACCACCGCCCTTACAATGGCGCCCACGCCCAAGGAGCGTTGCGACAGCCCCGGTCCCCCGCAGGACCGCATGGCTGCCAGGCTTGGGCCGGACTCTCGTCAACGGCGCTCACCCGACCTCTGGCCGCGGTGAGTCGCGCGGCCGCCTGATGCTGATCGCCGCCTGTCATGAACATCGCTGTCGACCCCGCCGCCGTCCCTGTTGCACCGATGAAGCTGTCGGGGCTCGAGCCCGTGTCGATCGGTACCGGCACGCTGTTCGTCAACATCGGCGAGCGCACCAACGTCACCGGATCGAAGGCCTTCGCACGGCTGATCCTGAACGGCGAATTCGAAAAGGCGCTCGCGGTCGCGCGCCAGCAAGTCGAAAACGGCGCGCAGGTCATCGACATCAACATGGACGAGGCCATGCTCGACAGCAAGGCAGCGATGGTGCGCTTCCTGAACTTGATCGCCAGCGAGCCCGAAATCGCGCGCGTGCCGATCATGATCGACAGCTCGAAGTGGGAGGTGATCGAGGCCGGCCTCAAGTGCATCCAGGGCAAGGGCATCGTCAACTCGATCTCGCTGAAGGAGGGCGAGGCCGCCTTCAAGCAGCAGGCCAAGCTGGTGCGCCGCTATGGCGCCGCCGCGGTGGTGATGGCCTTCGACGAAACGGGCCAGGCTGATACCTACCAGCGCAAGACCGAGATCTGCGAGCGCGCCTACCGCATCCTGGTCGACGAAGTCGGCTTTCCGCCCGAAGACATCATCTTCGACCCCAACATCTTCGCCATCGCCACCGGCATCGAAGAGCACGACAACTACGCGGTCGACTTCATCAACGCCACGCGCTGGATCAAGGCGCACCTGCCCGGCGCGAAGGTCAGCGGCGGTGTCAGCAACGTGAGCTTCAGCTTCCGCGGCAACAACCCGGTGCGCGAGGCGATCCACACGGTGTTCCTGTACCACGCGATCCAGGCCGGCATGGACATGGGCATCGTCAACGCCGGCATGGTCGGCGTCTATGACGATCTCGAACCCGAGTTGCGCGAGCGCGTCGAAGACGTCGTGCTCAACCGCCGGCCCCGGCTCGCCCCCGGCGAGCCTGCCATGTCGGCCGGCGAGCGCCTGGTCGAGATCGCCGAGACCGCCAAGGGCGCGGCCAAGGACGACAGCGCCAAGCTCGCCTGGCGCGCCAAGCCGGTCGACGAGCGCTTGAGCCACGCGCTGGTGCACGGCATCAACGACTTCATCGTCGAAGACACCGAAGAGGTCTACCAGCGCATCAAGGCCCAGGGCGGCCGGCCGCTGCATGTGATCGAGGGCCCGCTGATGGCCGGCATGAACATCGTCGGCGACCTGTTCGGCCAGGGCAAGATGTTCCTGCCGCAGGTGGTGAAGAGCGCGCGCGTGATGAAGCAGGCGGTGGCCCACCTGCTGCCGTACATCGAGGCCGAGAAGCGGGCGCTGGTCGATGCCGGCGGCGAGGCCAAGCCGAAGGGCAAGATCGTCATCGCGACGGTGAAGGGCGACGTGCACGACATCGGCAAGAACATCGTCACCGTGGTCCTGCAGTGCAACAACTTCGAGGTCGTCAACATGGGCGTCATGGTGCCGTGCCAGGACATCCTGGCGCGCGCCAAGCTCGAAGGCGCCGACATCATCGGGCTGTCGGGACTGATCACGCCGAGCCTCGAGGAAATGCAGCATGTCGCCGCCGAGATGCAGCGTGACGAGCACTTCCGCGTCAAGAAGACGCCGCTGCTGATCGGCGGCGCCACCACCAGCCGCGTGCACACCGCGGTGAAGATTTCGCCGCACTACGAGGGGCCGGTGGTCTATGTACCCGACGCCAGCCGCAGCGTCAGCGTGTGCAGTGACCTGTTGAGCGACGACAAGGCGGCGGCCTACATCGCCGAGCTCGAGTCCGACTACACCAGGGTGCGCCAGCAGCACGCCAACAAGAAGGCCACGCCGCTGGTCAGTTTGGCGCAGGCGCGCGCGAACAAGACGCCGATCGCCTGGGCCGGCACCACGCCGGCGCAGCCGAAGTTCATCGGGCGGCGCGTGTTTCGCAACTACGACCTGGCCGAGATTGCGCAGTGCATCGACTGGGCGCCGTTCTTCCAGACCTGGGACCTGGCCGGCGGCTACCCGGCCATCCTCAGCGACGACATCGTCGGCGAGTCGGCACGCCGCGTGTTCGACGATGGCCAGCGCATGCTCAAGCGGATGGTCGAAGGCCGCTGGGTCACGGCCAACGGCGTGATCGGCCTGTTCCCGGCCAACACCGTCGACGACGACGACATCGAGATCTACGCCGACGAGTCGCGCACACAGGTGCTGATGACGTGGCGCGGCTTGCGCATGCAGTCCGAGCGGCCGGTGGTCGACGGCCCCGACGGTGAGAAGATCCGGCGGCCCAATCGCTGCCTCGCCGACTTCATTGCACCGAAGGCGTCGGGCCTGGCCGATCACATCGGGCTGTTCGCCGTCACCACGGGTCTGGGCGTCGAGAAGAAGGAAGCGCAGTTCCTCGCCGACCACGACGACTACAGCGCGATCATGCTGAAGGCCTTGGCCGACCGGCTGGCCGAAGCCTTCGCCGAGCGCCTGCACCAGCGAGTGCGCACCGAGCTGTGGGGCTATGCGAGCGACGAGGCCTTGAGCAACGCCGAGCTGATCGCCGAGAAGTACAAAGGCATCCGCCCGGCGCCGGGCTACCCGGCCTGCCCCGATCACACGGTCAAGGGCGACATGTTCCGGGTCTTGAATTGCGCCGACATCGGCATGGCCTTGACCGAGAGCCTGGCGATGACGCCGGCCGCCAGCGTCAGCGGGTTCTACCTCGCGCACCCCGCGGCCACCTACTTCAACGTCGGCAAGATCGGCGAAGACCAGCTGAAGGACTGGGCGCGCCGCAGTGCGCAAGATCCGGCCCAGGCGAAGCGCGCGCTGGCGTCGCTGCTGTAGTGGCGCTGGCGCCGGAAGGCCTGGGCACCCCGCTTGGCGACACTACATTACGCGGCGTAGCGAACGAGAATCGTCAGTGATCGGGGGAGGCCTGGTGAACACAGTTCCGGTGATGGTGGCGCGCCCTTCCGGTGTCGCGCGAGGCATGCGCTGGCTCTGTGCCGGCGTGGCAGCGGCTGCGCTGGCCGCGTGCGGCAACGGCGGGTCGACAACGGGCACGACGCCCGATGTCGCGCCGTCCACTTCCGAAGCCTCTCGCTTCCTGGCTCAGGCAACTTTCGGACCCACCGATGCGTCGATCGCCGCCCTGACGCAGCAGACGTACGGGGCCTGGCTCGCCGATCAATTCGCCAAACCGCAGGTGCTGCATCGCAGCTACATGGATGAAGTGGCCGCGACCCTCGCGGCCATCGGCGCCAGCACCACCGCGAGCAACTTCTACGAGTCGTGGTGGACGCAGGCCGTCACCGGCCCCGACCAACTGCGCCAGCGCGCCACGTTCGCGCTGTCGCAGGTCTTCGTCGTCTCGTTCGCCGATGCCACGCTTGGCAACTACCCGCGGGGTGTCGCGTCGTACTACGACATGCTCGGCGAGCACGCGTTCGGCAACTACCGCGACCTGCTCGAAGCAGTGACCTTGCACCCGATGATGGGCAGCTACCTGTCGATGCTGCGCAACCAGAAGGAAGACGCGGCGAGCGGGCGGGTGCCTGACGAGAACTATGCGCGCGAGGTCATGCAGCTGTTCTCGATCGGGCTGTACGAACTGAACCCCGACGGCACGGTGAAGACCGATGCCAACGGCAAGCCGATCGAAACCTACACGCAGGACGACATCTCGGGCCTCGCCAAGGTGTTTACCGGCTGGAGCTGGTATGCCGGGCCCAACTTGAGCGACCGCAGCCGCAGCCGCTTCTTCGGCAACTTCGGCGCCGGCGAAGGGCTGGAGCGCGACTGGCGTCCGATGCAGCCCTACAACAACTACGCCAACAACACCGACTTCCATTCGGCCAGCGTGAAGACCTTCCTCGGCCAGACCATTGCGGCACAGTCCGCGCCGGACCCGGAAGGCGACCTGAAGGTCGCCCTCGACACGCTGTTCAACCATCCGAATGTCGGGC
Source organism: Piscinibacter sp. (assembly GCA_041496605.1). Lineage (GTDB taxonomy): Bacteria > Pseudomonadota > Gammaproteobacteria > Burkholderiales > Burkholderiaceae_C > Albitalea. The sequence continues at coordinate 5,406 of JBGQEX010000073.1, read as the reverse complement.
CGTTCATCGGCAGGCAACTGATCCAGCGGATGGTCACGAGCAATCCGAGCCCGGCCTACGTCGGCCGCGTCGCGGCCAGGTTCAACGACAACGGCAGCGGTGTGCGCGGCGACATGAAGGCGGTGTGGAGCGCGGTGCTGCTCGACCCCGAGGCGCGCGCCGTCAACCTGGCCGACGCGGGCTACGGCAAGCTGCGCGAGCCCGTGCTGCGGCTGGCGAACTTCCTGCGTGCGTTCAAGGCCACGTCCACCAGCGGCCGCTTCCTCAGCATCGACAACACCGATGACCCGGCTGCGCGCCTGGCCCAGACGCCGATGCGTTCGCCGTCGGTGTTCAACTACTTCCGCCCGGGCTACACGCCGCCCAACTCCAGCATCGCGACCGCCGGCCTGGTGTCGCCCGAAATGCAGCTGGCCAGCGAGGTGTCGGTGGCGGGCTACCTCAACTACCTGCGCGGCTGGGTCGGCGTGAACGCGACACGCGACGTGCAACAGGATTACAGCGCCGAGACGGCCTTGGCCGACAACCCCGACGCGCTGGTGGAACGGGTGAACGGCTTGTTGATGGCGGGCCAGATGTCCGACGCGTTGCGAGCGCAGATCGTGGCGTCGGTGGCCGGCCGGGTGGTCCCGGCGGTCACCCAGGATGCCGGCGGCAACGTCACCAACCAGGCCGCCATCGATTCGGCCCAGCGCGACCGCGTCTGCATTGCCGTCTTCCTGACGATGGCGTCGCCCGACTACCTGACCCAGAAGTGACGAGGAAGCAGCACATGTCTCACCACCGCAGTTTGCGTCGCGAGTTCCTGCGCCGTGCATCGGTGCTGTCGGGGACGATGGGCGCGGCCGGCGTGCCGTTCGCGCTCAACCTGGCCGCGATGAATGCGGCCGTCGCGCAGGCGGTCGACTACAAGGCGGTGGTCTGCCTGTTCATGTACGGTGGCAACGACGCGGCGAACCTGGTGCTGCCCACCGACTCGGCGTCGTGGTCGGCCTATACCAGCGTGCGTACGCAGGCGCCCGACCCGATCGCGCTGCTGGCGCCCGGAACGCCCGCCGACTCGACCGCGGCGGCCGCCTCGCCGGCGGCGCTGGGCGGCGTGTTGGCTATCGTGCCCAAGTTCAGTGTGTTCGCCGAGAACAGCACGCGGACCTTCGCGCTGCACCCGGCCATGCCCGACGTGAAGTCGCTGTTCGACCAGGGGCGGCTGGCCGTGCTGGCGAACGCCGGCCCGCTGGTGCAGCCGCTGACCAAGGCGCAGTACCAGAACGGCAGCGCACCCAAGCCGGCCAAGCTGTTCTCGCACAACGACCAGCAATCGACCTGGCAGGCGCTCGGCCCGGAGGGAACGCGGGTCGGCTGGGGTGGCCGCCTCGGCGACCTGGTGGCCGGCGGCAACGCGCAGACCATCTTCACCAACATCTCGGTCTCGGGCAACGCGGTGTTCATGTCCGGGCAGAACGTGTTCCAGTACCAGGTCGGCACCGGCGGCGCCGTCACCATCGGCGGCCTGACGGGATCGCTGTTCGGCTCGACGGTGGCGGCGACCAACTTCCGCTCCATCATCACCGCCGACAACCAGAACCTTTTCGCACGCGAACATGCCGTCGTCGTCAAGCGCTCGATCGACGCGCAGGCCTTGTTCCAGACGGCGTTCAACGCCTCGACGGTCGCGGCGCCGACGCCGTACTTCAATCCGGCCACGCGGGCCAACGCCAACAACGCACTGGCCACGCAGTTGCAGACGGTGGCCCGCATCATCGGCGCGCGCTCCGGGCTCGGCGCGCAACGCCAGGTGTTCTTCGTCAGCATGGGCGGCTTCGACACCCACGACGGCCAGAACCGCAGCCAGGCCGACCTGCTGGCGCGGCTGTCGCATGCACTGGGCTACTTCGACAGCGTGCTGGGCACGCTCGGCCTGCGCGACAAGGTGACGCTGTTCACCGCGTCCGATTTCGGGCGCACCCTCACCAGCAACGGCGACGGCACCGACCACGGCTGGGGCGGCCACCACTTCGTTTACGGTGGCGCGGTCAAGGGCAGCGAGATCTACGGCCGCTTTCCGACGGTGGGCCTCAACCACGCCGACGAGGTCGGCTCCGGCAGCTTCCTGCCGGCGATGTCGGTGGATCAGATCGGCGGCACGATCGGCAAGTGGTTCGGGGTGAGCGACAGCGATCTCGACCTGGTGTTCCCGAACCTGAAGAACTTTCAGCGTGACCTCGGCTTCCTCGGCTGATCACGGTCAACTCACCGCCAACACCCGCCGGTACTGAATCGCCTCGGCGATGTGGCTCGCCTGCACGGTGGCGCTGTGCGACAGGTCGGCCGCGCTGCGCGCGATGCGCAGGACACGATGGAAGCTGCGTGCCGACCAGCCCAGCCGCGCGGCGGCGGTTTGCAGAAAGCCGGCCGCCGCGCTGTCGAGCGCGCAATGGGTATCGAGGGCCTCGCCGGTCAATTCGGCGTTCAGGCAGTTCTGGCGCGCCAGCTGCTGTTGCTGGGCCTGCAGCACACGTTCGAGGACCACGGTGCTGGCTTCGCCGTCGGGCGCCGCCGCCAGCGTCTCGGCCGGCACCGCGGGCACTTCGACCTGCAGGTCGATGCGGTCGAGCAGCGGCCCGCTGATGCGACCCTGGTAGCGGCTGATCGCGTCCGGCGTGCAGCGGCAGCTGCGCAGCGCGCTGCCATGGTGGCCGCAGGGGCAGGGGTTCATCGCGGCGATCAGCTGGAAGCGGGCCGGAAACTCCGCCTGCCTTGCCGCGCGCGAGATCACGATGCGGCCCGACTCGAGCGGCTCGCGCAGTGCCTCCAGCGCCGCGCGCGGGAACTCCGGCAGCTCATCGAGAAACAGCACCCCCTCGTGTGCCAGTGAAATCTCGCCCGGCCGGGGTGGCGAGCCGCCGCCGACGAGGGCCGCCGACGACGCACTGTGGTGTGGCGAGCGGATCACCCGCTGGCCCCAGCGTCGTGCATCGAACGCGCCGGTAAGGCTCAACACCGCGGCCGATTCCAGCGCCTGCGATTCCGACAGCGGCGGCAACAGCCCGGTGAAGCGCTGCGCCAGCATCGACTTGCCGGTGCCGGGCGGGCCCACCATCAATACGCTGTGGCCGCCGGCGGCGGCAATCTCGAGCGCGCGTTTGGCGCCCGTCTGGCCCTTGACCTCGCGCAGATCCGCGCCGACCGCAACCATCCGCGCCGGGGCGGCTTGGGGACGCGGCAACGGCTGCGCGGCATCGCCCGGCAGCAAGGCCTTCACCACGTCAAGCAGGTGGCTTGCCGCATGGATGACCAGTCCGTCGACCAATGCGGCTTCCTGCGCGCTGGCTTGCGGCAGCACCAGCGCGCGCGGCGAGCCGAGGCGGCGCAACGCCAGTCCCATGGCCAGCGACCCGCGCACCGGCCGCAGATCGCCGGCCAGCGACAGCTCGCCGGCGAACTCGCAGCCGGCCAGCTTCTGCCCGTCGATCTGGCCACTGGCGGCCAGGATGCCGAGCGCAATCGGCAGATCGAAGCGGCCCGACTCCTTCGGCAGGTCGGCCGGCGCCAGGTTGACTGTGATGCGCTTGTTGTGCGGGAACTCGAGCCCGCTGTTGAGCAGTGCGGCGCGAACGCGCTCGCGGGCTTCTTTCACTTCGGTGTCGGCCAGGCCGACCAGCGTGAAGCTCGGCAGCCCGTTGGCCAAGTGCACCTCGACGGTGACCTCGGGCGCCGCCAATCCATCGAGTGCGCGGCTGTGCGTGACTGCAAGTGACATCGTTCTGCTCCTCCCCCTTTGCACCGCGGCAACGCGGCGACTCAGTGCACCAAGACAATGCGAATCGCGGAAATTCTCTAGTTTGGTTCGTTTGCGCACAAAGTCGGAGCGCTATCGACCCGCATTGGGGCGACTGACCCCCTGGGGACGCATGGCACGGAAGCTGCAAAACCCCTTTGCTTCCCTACCCACTTTGTGCCGTTCGAGGAGAACTCCGAAATGAAAAGATCCCTTCTGGCTCTCGCCACCCTTCTTTCGATCAGCGCCGTGCCGGCAGTCTCGCACGCCGAGGACAACCCGCTGTCGTTCAACGTCAGCCTGACCACCGACTATCGCTACCGCGGCATTTCGCAGACCCGCCTCAAGCCGGCCTTGCAAGGTGGCGCCGACTACGCGTTGCCGGGCGGCTTCTACGTCGGAACCTGGGCGTCGACGATCAAGTGGATCAAGGACTTCGGCGGCGATGCCAGCGTCGAGTGGGACCTGTACGGTGGTTACAAGGGCGAGATCCAGAAGGACCTCGGCTACGACGTCGGCGTGCTGTCCTACGTGTACCCGAGCAATGCGCTGAACCCCAGCGCCAACACGACCGAAATCTATGGCGCCATGACCTTCGGTCCGGCGACGCTGAAGTACTCGCACAGCGTGACCAACCTGTTCGGCTTCATCGACAGCAAGAACAGCGGCTACGTCGACCTGAGCGCCAGCTTCGACGTCGGCGGCGGCGTCACCTTGGCGCCGCACCTGGGCTATCAGAAGGTCGCCAAGAACAGCAGCTTCTCCTACACCGACTACTCGCTGACCGCGAGCAAGGACTGGTTCGGCATGACCTTCAGCGCAGCACTCATCGGTGCCGACACGAAGTCGATTGCTGGCGTGAAGGCCTATGCGTCGCCCGCCAACGGCAAGGACCTCGGCCGCGGCGGCTTGGTGCTGGCCGTCAAGAAGACCTTCTGATTTCCCCCACCAACTGGAGATGACCATGAAGATGGTGACTGCCATCGTCAAGCCGTTCAAGCTTGATGAAGTGCGTGAAGCCCTGAGCGCCATCGGCGTGCAGGGCGTCACGGTGACCGAAGTCAAGGGCTTCGGGCGCCAGAAAGGCCACACCGAGCTGTATCGCGGTGCGGAGTACGTCGTCGACTTCCTGCCCAAGGTGAAGATCGAAGCGGCGGTCGACGATGCCATCGTCGACCGCGTGATCGAGGCCGTCGAGGCCGCGGCACGCACCGGCAAGATCGGCGACGGAAAGATCTTCGTGTCGTCGCTGGAGCAGGTCGTCCGCATCCGCACGGGCGAGACCGGCAAAGACGCGCTCTGACGCCAAAACCGAGAGAGACAACCAAATGAAGAAACTCATTGCAACCCTTGCCCTGGGCCTTGCCGCCTGGGGCTTCGCGGGCGTGGCGCTCGCGGCCGATGCTGCGCCGGATGCGGCCGCGTCGGCGCCTGTCGCTTCGGCCATGGCGGCGTCGGCCGCAGCCACGTCGGCGGCACCCGCCGCCGCGGCGTCGGCTCCGGCGGCTGCGGCGTCGACACCGGTCGCCAACAAGGGCGACACCGCGTGGATGCTGGTGTCGACCGTGCTTGTGATCATGATGTCGATCCCCGGCCTGGCGCTGTTCTACGGTGGCCTGGTGCGCAGC
>JBGQEX010000072.1:0-19274 GCA_041496605.1 Piscinibacter sp. | reverse complement strand
GGCGTGCTGCTGCTGGTCATGAAGTTGGCCGATTTCGGACCCGTTGGTGTCTGGTCCTGGTGGGTCATCCTGGCGCCGTTTGGTGCTGCCGTGGTGTGGTGGGCATGGGCCGACGCGACCGGCTGGACCAAGCGGCGCGAGATGGACAAGATGGAAGCCAAGCGGCAGGCGCGGCGGGTCAGCAACCTCGATGCGCTTGGCATGGACGCCAAGGGCCGGCGCGGCAAGAGCACGTCGGCCAAGGAAGCTCGCAACCGGCGCTAAGAACCTATCCGCCAATAAGACGGCCCCGCGTTGCGACTACAAAGCGATGGATGCAAGGCGCGGGCCGCCGCCCAATGCTCTGCATTGGGCAAGGGCCGCAACGCCGCAGACGCGCTTTGCAGTCGCAACCCTGCGGGCCGGGGTCGAATGGGGCGCATGCGGGTGTCACACGTCGCTTGCGGTGGGCACACCGCGGCGCGCCTTGCTCCTACGCCTGCGCCCCATTCGACCCCGGCGCGGGGCCGTCTTATTGGCGGATAGGTTCTAAGGCTCGCGCGCCGCAGTCCCGACGCTCATTCGAATTTGTCGAGCACCGCTCCCGAACTCGCGCTCGACGCGTTCTTCGCAAACTTGGCCAGCACGCCTCGCGTATAGCGCGGCGCCGGCGCCTTCCAGGCAGCGCGGCGCCGCTCGAGTTCGGCGTCGCTCACGTTCAATTGCAGCGTCAGCGTGGGGGCATCGATGGTGATCGAGTCGCCTTCATGCACCAGCGCGATGTTGCCGCCCGCGTACGCCTCGGGCGCGACGTGGCCGACCACCATGCCCCAGGTGCCGCCCGAGAACCGACCATCGGTCACCAGCCCCACCGATTCACCCAGGCCCTGGCCGACCAAGGCACTGGTGGGTGCCAACATCTCAGGCATGCCGGGGGCGCCCTTCGGGCCGAGGTAGCGCAGCACCATCACGTCGCCGGGAGCGATGCGCCGGTCCATGATGGCCGCGAGCGCCGACTGCTCGTCGTCGAAGACGCGCGCCGGGCCCGTCATCGCCGGGTTCTTCAGGCCGGTGATCTTTGCCACGCAGCCCTCGGGCGACAAGTTGCCCTTGAGGATCGCGAGGTGCCCGTGCTCGTACAGGGGCTTGGTGATGGGGCGGATCACGTCCTGGTCGGCACGCGGCACGTCAGGCACGTCGGCCAGGTTCTCGGCGACCGTCTTGCCGGTGATGGTCATGCAGTTCCCGTGCAGCAAGCCAGCCTTGAGCAACACCTTCATCACCTGCGGAATGCCGCCGGCCTGGTGCAGGTCGACCGCGAGGTACTGGCCCGAGGGCTTCAGGTCGCACAACACCGGCACGCGCCGGCGCACGCGCTCGAAGTCGTCGATGGTCCACTCGACCTCGGCCGCGTGCGCGATGGCAAGGAAATGCAGCACCGCATTGGTCGAACCGCCGATGGCCATGATCACCGCCACGGCGTTCTCGATCGCCTCTCGGGTGACGATGTCGCGCGGCTTCAGGTCGGCCTTCACCGCTTCGATCAGCACGCGCGCCGATTGCCTTGCCGAGTTGGCTTTCTCTTCGTGCGGGTTCGCCATCGTCGACGAGTACGGCAGGCTCATGCCCAGTGCCTCGAAGGCCGAACTCATCGTGTTGGCGGTGTACATGCCGCCGCAGGAGCCGCTTCCGGGAATGGCGCGGCGCTCGATCTGGCAGAAGTCTTCTTCGTTCATGCGGCCGGACGTGAACTCGCCGACCGCTTCGAAGACGCTGACAATGTTCAGATCCTTGCCTTTGTAGTGACCGGGCAGGATGGTGCCGCCGTAGACGTAGATCGCCGGCACGTTGGCGCGCAGCATGCCCATCATGCCGCCGGGCATGTTCTTGTCGCAGCCGCCGACCACGACCACGCCGTCCATCCACTGGCCCTGCACGCAGGTCTCGATGCAGTCGGCGATCACCTCGCGCGACACCAGGCTGTACTTCATGCCCTCGGTGCCCATCGCCATGCCGTCGGAGATGGTCGGCGTGCCGAAGATCTGCGCGTTGCCGCCGGCTTCCTCGATGCCGGCCACCGCCGCGTCAGCCAGCTTTTGCAGGCCCGAGTTGCACGGCGTGATGGTCGAGTGCCCATTGGCCACCCCGATCATCGGTTTCTTGAAGTCGGCCTCCTGGTAGCCCAACGCGTAGTACATGGAGCGGTTGGGGGCGCGGGCGACGCCTTCGGTGATGTTCTTGGAGCGACGATTGATGCTCATGTGAGGACTTTCGGTGCACGGTGACAGCAGCCTTGGATGATATCCGCCCGCTTATCATTGCCGCTCATCACGCAGCCTGGGCTCCCATGCTTGTTCACCCCCAATTCGACCCCATCGCACTGAAGCTCGGGCCCGTCGCCATTCATTGGTACGGGCTGACCTACCTGGTGGCGTTCGGCCTGTTTCTCTGGCTCGCGTCCTTGCGCGTCAAGCAGACACGTTGGGCCGAGAGCGGCTGGACGCGCCGCGATGTCGAAGACCTGCTGTTTTTCGGCGTTCTCGGCGTCGTCATCGGCGGTCGCCTGGGCTATGTGTTGTTCTACAAGCCCGGCTACTACGCGTTTCACCCGCTCGAGATCTTTGCGGTCTGGAAGGGCGGCATGGCCTTTCATGGCGGTCTGCTGGGGGTGATCGGCGCAATGGCCTGGTTCGCCCGCAACCGCAAGCGCACATTCCTCGACGTGGCCGACCTCATCGCGCCGTGTGTGCCGACCGGGCTCGCATCGGGGCGCCTGGGCAACTTCATCAATGGCGAGTTGTGGGGGCGTGCGGCCGACCCGGGGCTGCCGTGGGGCATGGTGTTTCCACAGTCCGGCACCGACTTTGCGCGCCACCCGTCGCAGCTGTACCAGCTTGCGCTCGAGGGTTTGCTGCTGTTCGTGCTGCTGTGGCTGTACGCGCGAAAACCGCGCCAACTCGGGCAGGTGTCCGGCGCGTTCCTGTTCGGCTACGGGGTGCTGCGCTTCATCGCCGAGTATTTCCGCGAGCCCGACAGCTTCCTCGGGCTGCTGGCGCTGAACATGAGCATGGGGCAGTGGCTGTGCGTGCCGATGATTGCAGCTGGCATTGCGCTGTGGATGTTCGGCCGCCGATTCGCTCCGAAGCCCGCTGCCGCGGAGCCGGCAGCCGAGCCGAACTGAAAGCGCGCTGCGATGCGACAGATCTTTCTCGACACCGAGACGACGGGCCTGAGCCCGGAGTCGGGCGACCGCATCATCGAGATCGGCTGCGTCGAAATGCTCAATCGGCGACTGTCCGGCCGCGACCTGCATTTCTACTTGAACCCCGAACGTCCCAACAGCGAAGACGCGGTGAAGATCCACGGCCTGACCGATGAGTTCCTCGCCGACAAGCCCTTGTTCGCGTCGGTGGCCGACGAGTTGCTCGACTACCTGACGGGCGCCGAGATCATCATTCACAACGCCGGGTTCGACGTCGGCTTTTTGAACGAGGAGTTCAAGCGGATCGGCCGGCCGCGCTTCGGCGAATTCGTCGAGAAGGTGACCGACAGCCTGACGATGGCGCGCGAGATGTTCCCCGGCAAATCGAACTCGCTCGACGCGCTGTGCAAGCGGCTCGAGGTCGACAACTCCAACCGCGCGCTGCACGGCGCGCTGCTCGATGCGGGGCTGCTGGCCGAGGTCTACGTCCGCATGACGCGTGGGCAGAACTCGCTGGTCATCGATGCGGGCGAGGCCTCGGCCAGCCAGATTGCCGAGGCGGCGGTCGACTTCAGCGTCTTGGAGTTGCCCGTGTTGCTGGCCGACGAACACGAAGCCGGCGCACACGACGCCGTGCTCGCGGGCCTGGACAAGGCGAGCGGCGGCAAGACGGTGTGGCGTACCCTTGTGGCATAATTCGCGGCTTTCCGGAACCCACCGGAAGACCCATTTCGGGTGGTTAGCTCAGCGGTAGAGCACTGCCTTCACACGGCAGGGGTCACAGGTTCAAACCCTGTACCACCCACCAAATGAATCAAGGGCTTGGCAGCGATGCCAGGTCCTTTTTTCATTTCCGGAGAGGGGTTTGGCACACGATCGGCAAAGTGAACGCATCGAGCTTGTTGGCTCGACAATGGCGTTCACGACAGCAAGTCGAACAGGGAGCGCGCCACCACTTTCGTCGCGCGACGCAGGTCTTCCAGCACCAGGTGCTCGTCGGCACGTTTGGCGTTGCTCTCCAGCACGGTGCGCGGGCCGGCGCCGTAGATCACGGCCGGAATGCCGCGTTCGCAGTACAGCCGCACGTCGGTGTACAGCGGTGTGCCCGATGTCGGAATGGGTTCGCCGAAAACCGCTTCGCCGTGCCGTTGCAGCGCCTCGACCAGCGGTCGATTGCCGGGCAGCGCCTGCAGCGCACGCGCCAGCAACAGCCGTTTGATCTCCACCGTGATGCCCGGGAACGTGGCGGCGGCTTCGGCGATCACGCTCCGAATCGACGCTTCGACCTGCTCGGGGTTCTCTTCGGGAATCATGCGGCGGTCGAGCTTGAGCACGACCTTGCCGGGCACGACGTTCGTGTTGGTGCCGCCCTCGATGCGGCCGACATTCAGGTACGGGTGCCTGATGCCCGGCACCTTCGACGTGATCTGCCGGTAGAGCGTGTTTTGCGCGTACAGCGCGTTGAGGATCGCGACCGCGCCTTGCAGCGCATCGACGCCGGTGTCGGGTATGGCCGCGTGGGCCATCTTGCCGTGCACCGTGATTTCCATCTGCAGGCAGCCGTTGTGCGCAGTGACGACCTGGTAGCTGAAACCGGCGGCGATCAACAGGTCGGGTTGGGTCAAGCGGTTGTTGAGCAGCCAGCCCGGACCCAGCTCGCCGCCGAACTCCTCGTCGTAGGTGAAGTGGAGTTCGACGCTGCCTTTGAGTTGCGCCTTGAGCGTCTCGATCGCCCGGGTGGCGAAGGTGTAGGTGGCGAAGTCGCTCTTGCTCACCGCCGACGCGCGGCCGTAGAGCTTGCCGTCGACGACCTCGCCGCCGTAGGGGTCGCGGGTCCAGCCGTCGCCCGGCGGAACCACGTCGCCATGGGCGTTGAGGGCCACGGTCTTGCCGCTGCCGTAACGGCGTCGCACGATCAGGTTGGTGATCGAGGCGAGGCCGTACTCCTTGACGGCCCAGTCCGGCACCGGATGTTTCTCGGCCTCGAAGCCGAAGGCATCGAGCAGCGCGGCGGTGCGCTCGGCGTGCGGTGCGTTGTTGCCCGGCGGCGTGTCGGTGGGCACCTGCACCAGGGCTTGCAGGAAGCGCACCTCCTCGTCGAAGTGAGCGTCGATCCAGGCGTCGAGTTGGTCGTAGGGAGTGGTCATGGTTTGCTTCGGTGGTTCAGCTCGGCCGCCAACTGCTCGAGCAGGTGCTGGAATGCCCGCACGCACAGCTCGGCATCGTCGTTCGTGATGCTCTCCAGCGGGTTGTGGCTGATGCCCGAATTGCCGCCGCGCAGGAACAGCATGGCCTGCGGCATCACTTCGTGCAGCTTCATCGCGTCGTGGCCGGCGCCGCTGGGCATGCGGAACACTGGCAGCCCCACGGCCTCGACAGCGCGTTCCCAGCGCGCTGCCCAGGCCGGCGCGCAGGGCGCCGCCGCGGCGCGCATCGTTTCCTCGAGCTTGCACTGCAGGCCGCGCCGCCCGGTGATGCGCTCGAGCTCGGCCACCACGTCGTTCGCCAGCGCGTCGCGCTTGGCGTCGGTGGTGGCGCGCAGGTCGAGGCTGAACTGGCAACGGCCGGGCACGACGTTGATCGAGCCGTTGGGCACGCTGAGCATGCCGACCGTGCCCACCACATCGGCTTCGGCGGCCGCACGCTTTTCGACATACAAGGCCAGTTCGGCGACGGCCGTGGCCGCGTCGCGCCGCCGGTCCATCGGCGTCGTGCCGGCGTGGCTTGCCATGCCCACCATCTCGCCGACGAAGCGCACGCTGCCGTTGATCGACGTCACCACGCCCAATGGCATGTCGATCTCGTTCAGCACGGGTCCTTGCTCGATGTGCGTCTCGACGAAGCCGAGATAGTTCGACGGGTCGCGGGCTAGTCGGGCGATGTCGTCGATGCAGAGGCGGGCGCTCTGCATTGCCGAGCGCATCGTCACGCCGTCGGCATCCTGCTGGTCCAGCCACGCGGGGTCGAACTGCCCGATGACCGCGCCGGAGCCGAGGAACGCGGCCTTGTAGCGCTGGCCTTCTTCTTCGGCGAAGCCGATCACCTCGAAGCCGAACGGCAGTCGTCGGCCCAGCGCATGCAGCTCGCGCACGCAGGCCATCGGCACCAGGATGCCGAGCCGGCCGTCGTACTTGCCGCCGTTGCGCACGGTGTCGTAGTGCGACCCGGTCAGCAGGCGCTTCGCGTCGCCGTGGCTGCCGTGATAGACGCCCACCACATTGCCCACCGCATCGATGCTCACCTCGTCGAAGCCGCAGTCGCCCATCCACTGCGACAGCCGCTGCGCGCAGGCCCGATGCGCGTCGGTGAGGTAGGTGACGGTGAGCTGCCCGGCCTCGGCGTAGCCCGGGTCGCTGTGCTGCGCCATTGACTCGGCCCAGTCCCACACCCGATTTCCCAGCGCCGGCGTCACGCCGAACTTGTCGTTCAAGCGAATCTCGGCGATGCGGTGGATGTTGCGCAGGCACTCGTGCAGCTCGAAGTCCGGGTGGCCGTGCAGCCGTCGCTCGAAGGTGGCGATGACCTCGGCCCGCGTCAGCCCCAAGGCGCGAGGGCCCCGCACGGCCAGGATGAAGGGCCAGCCGAACTTGGCGTTGTAGTCGGCGTTGAGCTGCTGGATCTTCGCGAACTCCTGCGGCGTGCAATTCGTCAGGCCCGACGTCGACTGCTCGTTCGTCGATTCCGCGGTCAGCGCACCGGCCACCATTGCCTTGCCGGCCAGTTCCGGGTGGGCGCGCACCAGCGCGAGCTGCCGGTCGCGGCCGGCCTGGCGAACCACGTTCACCAATGCGAGCTTGAGATGGGCGAGGCTCTTGAACGGGCGTTCGGCCAACGCCGCCTGCGCGATCCACGGCGAATGCTCGTACACGCCGTCCAGCCATTCGAGGGCCTGCGCGGCCGGTGCTGCATTGAACTGGGCCAGAGTCAGTGCCATCACGCGGCTCCTTGATCCGAGGTGGGGGCTGGGAAGTGCTGCCGCCAATGCCGCGCGATGTCGATACGCCTGCAGACCCAGACGCGGTCATGCGATTCGATGTGGTCGAGAAAACGCTGCAGCGCCAGGAAGCGCCCGGGTCGCCCGAGCAGGCGGCAGTGCATGCCCACGCTCAGCATCTTCGGCCGGTCGTCGCCGTTCGCGGCGCCCTCGGCGTACAGCACGTCGAAGCTGTCGCGCAGGTAGTGGAAGAAGTCGTCGCCGGTGGCGAAGCCCTGCGGCAGCGCGAATCGCATGTCGTTGGTGTCGAGCGTATAGGGCACGATCAGGTGTGGCACGCTGCTGCCGTCGCTCTTGGTGACGCGGGTCCAGAACGGCAGCTCGTCGCCGTAGCAGTCGCTGTCGTATTCGAAGCCGCCGTAGTCGGCCACCAGCCGGCGCGTGTTCGGGCTGTCGCGCCCGGTGTACCAGCCGAGCGCTCGCTCGCCGGTGAGGCGCTCGATGGCCTGCATCGCCTGGGCCATGTGCTCGCGCTCGGTGGCCTCGTCAATGCTTTGGTAGTTGATCCAGCGCCAGCCGTGGCAGGCGATCTCGTGGTCGAGTTCGACGAACGCGCGCGTCAGCTCCGGGTGGCGCTGCAGCGCCATCGCGACGCCGAACACCGTGAGCGGCAGCCCGCGCCGTTCGAACTCGCGCAGCAGCCGCCACACGCCCACGCGCGAGCCGTATTCGTAGATCGACTCCATGCTCAGGTGGCGCGCCGGGTAGGCCGGCGGGTTGAACATCTCGGACAGGAACTGCTCGCTGCCGGCGTCGCCGTGCAGCACCGAGTTCTCGCCGCCCTCCTCGAAGTTCAGCACGAACTGCACCGCGATGCGGGCGTCGCCGGGCCACTGGGCGTGCGGCGGGTGTTCGCCGTAGCCGATCAGGTCGCGCGGATAGGGTGCAAGGCTCATAAGGCAACCTTCCTGGCACGCGCTGTCATCCCGGCGAACGCCGGGATCCATCGCCGCAGTGGATCCCGGCGTTCGCCGGGATGACGGTAGGGGTGGCTCATGGCGGTTCAGTCCTTGGGCAGCAGCGCGGACGCGAGATCCGGCACGCGCGGGTCGAGTTCGAGATTGCGCTCGACGTTGTGCAGATGGTCTTCCATCAGCCGCTGTGCGGCGCGCGCATCGTGCTTCGCGAGTGCGTCGACGATCGCCACGTGCTCGTCGTACGAGTGCTCGGCGGAGTGCGCGGACTGGTACATCAGCGCGATCAGTGAGCAGCGCGACAACAGGTCGGTCAGCAGGTCGGCCAGCGTGTGGTTGCCCAGCATGCGGGCCAGCACCACGTGGAAGTCGGCCAGCAGCCGCGTGCGCCCCGACACGTCGATGCGCTTCACCGAGGCCTGTTCGTCGGCCAGATGGGCACGCAATTCGGCGACCTGCGCCGGCGTGATGGTCGCCGCCAGGCGCCGCACCAGAGCCGACTCGAGCATCTGCCGCACCTCGAACACCTGGCGCGCTTCGTCGACGCTCGGCTCGGCCACGTGGGCGCCGCGTGCCGGTTCCAGCGTGACCAGCTTGTCGCGACTGAGGCGATTGAGTGCCTGGCGAACGATGGTGCGCGAGACCTTGAAGATGTCGGCGATCTTCTGCTCGGCGAGCTTGGTGCCGGGCATCAGGCGGCGCTCGACGATGGCGGTGGTGATCGATTCGACGATGCGCTCGGTGGGCCCGGTGTCCGCGGCCGCGCCGCGTGCCGCCACGCGCGCTGCGGGCTTGCGGCGCGGCGAAGGGAGGGCGACGATGTTGCGGGCGCGATTCATGACGGTCGGGGGTTGCGCGACCACGGAAAGTGTATACACTTTGCGTGGCATTGCAAGCCCAGACGGGCTTTCGTCCGGTCCTCAACGGGTGCGCACCATGGGAAAACTCACGACACATGTTCTCGACACGATGAACGGCTGCCCTGCTGCGGGAATGGCTGTCGCGCTGTATCGGCTGAACGGCGACGCCGCCGAGCTGGTCAAGTCGCTGGTGCTCAACCACGACGGCCGCGCCGATGCGCCATTGCTCGAAGGGGCGACGCTGCAAGCGGGTCGTTACCGGCTGGTGTTCGACGTGGCGGCGTACTTCAGGGCGCACGGCGCCGCGCTGCCGGAGCCGCCGTTCCTCGACCGCGTGCCGCTCGACTTCGGCCTGGCCGACACCGCGGCGCACTACCACGTGCCGCTGCTCGCGAGTCCGTGGGCCTATTCGACCTATCGCGGCAGCTGAGCGCGCGCATCCATCGACGAGTCATTCATGGAAAACCCCAGGGTAGCCCCGATGGATTGGCGCATAAACTGTATACAGTCGCAGCGGGCACTGAACCGTTTCCTACGGTCCTCATCAGCGTCGCGACCATCGGCTGCTCACAGCGCCCGCAGTGGTGAGCAACGGCAATCTACTCATTGCTGACACGATGGACGCTTATCTTCTCGACTGGGTCAACCTGCTGTTGCGCTGGGCGCATGTGATCGTCGCCATTGCGTGGATCGGCTCGTCGTTCTACTTCGTCTTTCTCGACAACAGCCTCACGCCGCCGCAAGACGCCGACCTCAAAGGCAAGGGTGTCGATGGCGAACTGTGGGCCGTGCACGGCGGCGGCTTCTACCATCCGCAGAAGTACATGGTGGCGCCGAAGCAGATCCCCGAGCACCTGCACTGGTTCTACTGGGAAAGTTACTCGACCTGGCTGACCGGCTTTGCGCTGTTCACCGTTCTGTACCTGTACCAGGCCGGCACCTTCCTGATCGACAAGAGCGTGCACGCCTGGTCACCGGGCGCGGCGATTGCCGCTGCGCTGGCCTTCCTGGTGGTGTTCTGGTTCGTCTACGACGCCATCTGCCGCTTGGTGTTGAAACTTCGCGGCCAAAGCCCGGGCGGCGACCGCATCGTCGGCGGGCTCGTCGCCGTGTTCGTCGTGGCCGCGTCGTGGCTGGCCTGCCAGTTGTTCGCCGGCCGTGCCGCCTTCCTGCTGGTGGGCGCGATGATGGCCACGGCAATGAGCGCCAACGTGTTCTTCTGGATCATCCCCGGCCAGCGCAAGGTCATGGCGCAGATGAAGGCGGGCCTGGCGGTCGACCCGGCTCACGGCCAGCGCGCCAAGCAGCGCAGCGTCCACAACACCTACTTCACGCTGCCGGTGCTGGTGGCGATGCTCAGCAACCACTACGGCTTTCTCTACGGCGCGCCGCACAACTGGCTGGTGCTGGTGCTGGTGATGTTCGCCGGCGCGCTGATCCGCCATTCGTTCGTGGCGCGCCACAAGGCGCTGGTGCAGGCCAAGCGCGTGCCGTGGGAGTACGCGGCGGTCGGCACGCTCGCGCTGGCGGGCATGGCGGTGTGGTTGGCCCCTGCGCCGCAAGCCCAGTCTGCGCAAGCGGCGCCGGTGAAGTTCGCCGAGGTGCAGGCGGTGGTATTGCAGCGCTGCGCGATGTGCCACAACGATCAGCTGGCGAGCAAGAACATGCAACTGCACACGCCGGCGCTGATTGCGCAGCATGCGCAGCAGATCTACCAGCAGGCGGTGGTGCTGAAGGTCATGCCGCTGAACAACGCGACGCAGATCACCGATGCCGAGCGCGCACTGCTCGGGCGCTGGTTCGTTGCGGGGGCGCCGGCGAACTGAGCTCATCCACGACAAGGAGAAGACCGTGACCGCATCGACCGTCCACCCCGTCGACGAACGCCTGCCCGCCGGCCGGCTGGCCGCGCTTGGCCTGCAGCACGTGCTGGTGATGTATGCCGGCGCGGTGGCCGTGCCGCTGATCGTCGGCCGCGCACTGAAGCTCACGCCGGAGCAGGTGGCGCTGCTGATCTCGGCCGACTTGTTCTGCTGCGGACTGGTCACGCTGATCCAGTCGTTGGGCTTCGGCAAGTACTTCGGCATCAAGCTGCCGGTGATGATGGGCGTGACCTTCGCCGCGGTCGGCCCGATGGTGGCGATGGCCAACGTGCAAAGCGGGCCCGACGGGGCGCGCGCGATCTTCGGCGCGATCATCGGGGCCGGGGGAGTTGCGATCCTGATTGCGCCGCTGATGAGCAAGCTGCTGCGCTTCTTCCCGCCGGTGGTCACCGGCACGATCATCGCGATCATCGGCATCAGCCTGATGCGCGTGGGCATCGGTTGGGCGATGGGCGGGCCGGCGCCGCTGGCGCAGAGCGTCGACGTGCCCAAGCTGGTGGCGATGGTCGACGCCGCCAAGGCGGGGCAGGCCGCCGCCGCAGCCGCAGCCGTCGGCGCCAGCGCTCCCGCGCTCAAGCTGCCCGGCCCGGTCCCCATGCTCGACAACCCGAACTACGGGGCGCTCGACAACATGGCCGTCGCGGGGTTCGTGCTGGTCGCGATCCTGCTGCTGGTGCGCTACGGCCGCGGCTTCATCGCCAACATCGCGGTGCTGCTGGGCATCGTTGCCGGCTGCGTGGTCGCGGTGGGAATGGGCAAGATGAGCTTCGACAAGGTCGGTCGTGCCCATTGGTTCGACCTGGTCACGCCGTTCGCGTTCGGCGTGCCGACCTTCGACGCGGTGATGGTGCTGACGATGGCGCTGGTGATGATCGTCGTGATGATCGAATCGACCGGCATGTTCCTCGCGCTGTCGGACATCACCGGACGGAAGATCGGCGCCAACGAGCTGTCGGCCGGCCTGCGCACCGACGGCCTGGGCACCGTGATCGGCGGCCTGTTCAACACCTTCCCGTACACCAGCTTCTCGCAGAACGTGGGCCTGGTCGGCGTCACCGGCGTCAAGAGCCGCTGGGTCTGCGTGGCGGCGGGCGTCATCATGATGGTGCTGGGCCTGCTGCCGAAGATGGCGGCGCTGGTCGAGTCGGTGCCTCAGTTCGTGCTCGGCGGCGCGGGCCTGGTGATGTTCGGCATGGTCGCCGCCACCGGCATCCGCATCCTCGCCAATGTCGATTTCAAGACCAACCGCAACAACCTCTACATCGTCGCGATCTCGATCGGCGCCGGCATGATCCCGTTGGTGGCGCCGCGCTGGACGCAGCAGATGGCTCACAGCCTGCACCCGCTGCTCGAGTCGGGCATCCTGCTGACCGCGATCGCGGCGGTGCTGTTGAACTTCTACTTCAACGGCGACGAGGCCGACGAAGGCGCGGCGATCGACGCGGCGAAGACCGCCGAAGCGCACTGAAGGCGTTGCGCTGCCGCACGTTCCAGCCAGGCGCGCCCTAGCGCGCTTCCAGCCACCAGCGCTCGGGAAACTGCTGCTGCGCGAAGTCGATGAAGCGTGTCACCTTCGAGGGCACCAGTTTCGGCGACGGGAACACGGCATGAATCTCCTGCGACGGCAGGGTGTGTTCCTGCAGCACGACTTGCACCGCGCCGTCGGCCACCGAGGCATGGGCCACGTACCAGGGCAGGGCGGCCAGCCCCATGCCCGCGCGCGCGGCCGCCAGCAGCGTGGACAGATTGTTCGAGCGCAGCGGCCCTTTGACCGGCACCGACAGTGCCTCGCCCGCGGGCGTCGTGAACTGCCAGCGGTCGTCGCCCTGCACGCTGCTGTAGACCAGGCAGGCGTGGCGCGACAGCTCCTGCGGCGATGCCGGCACGCCCGCGCGCTGCAGGTACGCCGGCGACGCGACGAGCGCCCACGGGTTGATGCCGAGAAAGCGCGAACCGAGCGAGGAGTCGGCCAGCCGCCCCATGCGGATGGCGAGCTCGACCCCGTGCTCCACGAGGTTCACGTAGCGGTCGTCGAGGCTCAGGTCGATGCTCAGCTCGGGATGCTCGCGCATGAAGTTCAGCACCATCGGTGTCAGCACGCGGCGCCCGAACTCCACCGAGGTGCTGATTCGCAGCGTGCCGCCGACGCGCGATTGCAGCAGCGCGGCGAGGTTGTCGGCTTCTTCCAGCTCGCGTTGGATGGCCTTGCATTTCTCGTAGTACAGCGCGCCGATCTCGGTGGCGCTGACGCCGCGCGTGTTGCGATTGAGCAGCCGGGCACCCAGGTGCTCCTCGAGCGCCGCGACATGCTTGGTCGCGGTGGGCTGGGTCACGCCGAGGTCGGCCGAGGCTTTCGAGAAGCTGCCGGTCTCGACGATGCGGGCGAACAATTGCACGCCGGTGATGCGGTCCATGGGGTTTGTCTCCTGAGCCGGATGATGCATCGCGGCCGCAGCGCATTCCATCGAGGAATAGCACTTATCTCCTGACTTGGATTCACAAGCGCGCGCCACAGGCCGAATATCCAGCACGGACTCAGGAGCATGACCATGGCAAAGATGAGAGCGGTGATGGCTGCGGTGCTGGTGATGGAGAAGGAAGGCGTTTCGCAGGCCTTCGGCGTGCCCGGCGCGGCGATCAACCCGCTGTACGCCGCGCTGCGCGAACGGCAGTCGATCTCCCACGTGCTGGCGCGCCACGTCGAGGGCGCGTCGCACATGGCCGAAGGTTACACGCGGGCCAAGGCCGGCAACATCGGCGTGTGCATCGGCACCTCGGGCCCGGCGGGCACCGACATGATCACCGGCCTGTACTCGGCGCAGGCCGACTCCATCCCGATTCTGTGCATCACCGGTCAGGCGCCGCGTGCACGCATGCACAAGGAAGACTTCCAGGCCGTGGACATCCAGTCCATCGCCAAGCCGGTCACCAAGTGGGCGACCACCGTGATGGAGCCGGCGCAGGTGCCGCGCGCCTTCCAGCAGGCGTTCCACCTGATGCGCTCCGGCCGCCCGGGCCCGGTGCTGATCGACCTGCCGTTCGACGTGCAGATGGCCGAGATCGAGTTCGACATCGACACCTACGAGCCGCTGCCGGTCTACAAACCGCGTGCCACCCGCAAGCAGATCGAGAAGGCGATTGCGATGCTGCAGGCCGCCGAGCGGCCGCTGATCGTCTCGGGCGGCGGCGTCATCAACGCCGACGCCAGCGCGCTGCTGCAGGAATTCGCCGAACTGACGAATGTGCCGGTGATCCCGACGCTGATGGGCTGGGGCACGATCCCCGACGACCACCCGCTGATGGCCGGCATGTGCGGGCTGCAGACCAGCCACCGCTACGGCAACGCCACGATGCTCGCCAGCGACTTCGTGCTCGGCATCGGCAACCGCTGGGCCAACCGGCACACCGGCTCGATCGAGGTCTACACCAAGGGCCGCAGCTTCGTTCACGTCGACATCGAGCCGACGCAGATCGGCCGCGTGTTCAGCCCCGACTACGGCATCGTCTCCGATGCCAAGGCGGCGCTGGAGCAATTCGTAGAGGTCGCCCGCGAACTGAAGGCGGCCGGTGCATTCAAAGACCGCAGCGAGTGGGTGGCGCAGTGCCGTGAACGCAAGCGCACGATGCTGCGCAAGACGAATTTTGATCAAGAGCCGATGAAACCGCAGCGCGTGTACCAGTGCATGAACAATGCATTCGACCGCGACACCTGCTATGTGTCCACCATCGGCCTGAGCCAGATCGCCGGCGCGCAGTTCCTGCATGTGTTCAAGCCGCGCAACTGGATCAACTGCGGCCAGGCCGGCCCGCTGGGCTGGACGATTCCGGCGGCGCTCGGCGTGCGCGCAGCCGACCCGCAGCGGCGCATCGTCGCGCTGTCGGGCGACTACGATTTCCAGTTCATGATCGAGGAGCTGGCGGTGGGCGCACAGTTCAAGCTGCCCTACATCCACATGGTGGTCAACAACTCCTACCTCGGCCTGATTCGCCAGGCGCAGCGCGGCTTCAACATGGACTACTGCGTGCAGCTCGGTTTCGACAACATCAACGCACCGGCCCTGCAGGGCTACGGGGTGGACCACAAGGCCGTGGTCGAGGGCCTGGGCTGCAAGGCCCTGCGCGTGACCCGGCAGGACGAGATCCGCCCGGCGATCCGGCAGGCCGAACAGTGGATGGACGAGTTCAAGGTGCCGGTGGTCATCGAGGTGATGCTCGAGCGCGTGACGAACATCGCGATGGGCACCGAAATCGATGCGATCAACGAGTTCGAGGAACTTGCGATGAACGCCGAGGACGCGCCGACCGCGATCGGCCTGCTCGACTGAAACCAATCGCCGCCGGGCCGCCCCAAGGCGACGACGCCCCCTCGGGGGGTCGACGCCGCAGGCGTCTAGGGGGCCAACAGGAGACCGTCATGCCCCAGTTTGCTGCCAATCTGTCGATGCTGTTCAACGAAGTGCCGTTCCTCGACCGTTTCGAGCGTGCCGCACGCGCCGGCTTCGAGGGTGTCGAGTTCCTCTTCCCCTACGCGTGGCCGGCCGCAGACATCAAGTCCCGGCTGCAGGTCCACCGGCTGACGCTCGTGCTGCACAACCTGCCCGCCGGCGATTGGGACGCCGGCGAGCGCGGCATCGCCTGCCTGCCGGACCGCGTCGACGAGTTTCGCGACGGCGTGGCGCGCGCGATCGAGTACGCCGGCGCACTCGGTGTGCCGCAATTGAATTGCCTGGCCGGCAAGGTGCCGCTGGGCGCCACCGACGCGATGCTGCGCACGACCTTCGTCGGCAACCTGCGCTACGCCGCGGCGGCGTTGAAGAAGGCCGGGCTCAAGCTGCTCATCGAGCCGGTCAACACCTTCGACATCCCCGGCTTCTACCTCAGCCGCAGCGCACAGGCCCTGTCCATCATCGACGAGGTCGGCGCCGACAACCTCTACCTGCAGTACGACATCTACCACGCACAGCGCATGGAAGGCGAGCTCGCCGCGACACTGGAAAAGCACTTGCCACGCATCGCCCATGTGCAGATCGCCGACAACCCGGGGCGCCACGAACCCGGCAGCGGCGAGATCAACCACGACTTCCTGTTCGCGCACCTGGACCGCATCGGATACCGCGGCTGGGTGGGCTGCGAATACAAGCCGGCCACGACCACCGAAGCGGGTCTCGGATGGCTGGAGCGCGCGCGGCGCATGCCGCGGCCGGCCTGACCCTCACGAACCACAAGGAACAGACCATGACTTCTCAACCGCTCAAGCTCGGCTTCATCGGCCTCGGCATCATGGGCGCCCCGATGGCGGGCCACCTGAACGCGGCCGGGCACCAGCTGTTCGTCTACACGCGCGGCAAGCTGCCGCCGGCCATCGCGGACAGCCGCGCCACGGTTTGCACCACGGCGCGCGGGGTGGCCGAGCGCGCCGACATCGTCTTCATCATGGTGCCCGACACGCCCGACGTGGAAGCCGTGCTGTTCGCCGACAGCGGCGTGGCCGGCGGCCTGAAGCCCGGCAAGACCGTGGTCGACATGAGCTCAATCTCGCCCATCGAAACCAAGCAGTTCGCGCAGAAGATCAACGCGCTGGGCTGCGACTACCTGGACGCGCCGGTCTCCGGCGGCGAAGTGGGCGCCAAGGCGGCGAGCCTGACCATCATGGTCGGCGGCCCCGAAGCGGCGTTCGAACGCGTCAAGCCGCTGTTCGAGCTGATGGGCAAGAACATCACGCGGGTGGGCGGCAACGGCGACGGCCAGACCTGCAAGGTGGCCAACCAGATCATCGTCGCGCTCAACATCGCAGCGGTCGGCGAGGCGCTGCTGTTCGCCAGCAAGGCCGGCGCCGACCCGGCCAAGGTGAGGCAGGCCCTGATGGGAGGCTTTGCCGCGTCGCGCATTCTCGAAGTGCACGGCGAACGCATGATCAAGCGCACCTTCCAGCCGGGCTTTCGCATCGGGCTGCACCAGAAGGACCTCAGCCTCGCATTGAGCGGTGCGCGGGCGCTGGGCGTGGCGCTGCCGCAGACCGCCGGCGCCGCGCAGCTGATGCAGGCCTGCGCCGCCAACGGCATGCAGGACCTGGACCATTCGGCGCTGGTGCGCGCGCTGGAGTTGATGGCCAACCACCCGGTGGCACCGGGCCCCGGCGACACGAAAGGCTCGGCCTAGGGCCGACGCTCCGCGCATGACCGCTGCGTCACCCCACGCCGACCCGCGCGGCTTCCTGCGCGCGCTGTACGACGCGGCGGTGGCGCGTGCGCTGCCGGCCGAGAACACCGCGGCCTTCCTGCCGCCGCCGCCCAAGGGCCGGACCCTGGTGCTCGGGGCCGGCAAGGCGGGCGGCGCGATGGCGGCGGCCGTCGATGCGCTGTGGCCGAAGGGCGCGCCGCTGTCCGGGCTGGTGGTCACGCGCTACGACCATGTGCCGCCGGCCTATCGAGCGCGCCCCGGGCGTATCGAAGTCGTCGAGGCCGCGCACCCGGTTCCCGACGAAGCGGGGCGCCGCGCCGCCCAGCGCATCGCCGAACTCGCGCAGGGCCTGACGGCCGACGACCTGGTGCTCTGCCTGGTCTCCGGCGGTGGGTCGGCACTGCTGGCGATGCCGGCGCCCGGCCTCACGCTGGACGACAAGCGGGCGATCAACAAGGCGCTGTTGAACAGCGGCGCGGCGATCGACGAGATGAACTGCGTGCGCAAGCACCTGTCGGCCATCAAGGGCGGGCGCCTGGCGGCGCTGTGCGCGCCGGCGAAGGTGGTCACGCTGCTGATCAGCGACGTGCCCGGCGACGCGCCGGAGGTCATTGCCAGCGGCCCGACCGTGCCCGACCCCACGACCTGTGCCGACGCGCTGCGCATCCTGCAGCGCTACGCCATCGCCATTCCCGAGGCCGCTCGGCGCGGCCTGGAAAGCGCTGCGTTCGAAACACCCAAGCCCGGCGACATGCGCTTCGGCGGCCACGCCGTTCACATGATCGCCACGCCCCGGCAGTCGCTGGAGGCGGCGGCCGCGCGGGCGCGCGCGGCCGGCATCGCGGCGCATGTCCTCAGCGACGACATCGAAGGCGAGTCGCGCGAGGTGGGCAAGGTCCACGCCGCGCTGGCCCGCGCCGTGGCGCGCCGCGGCGAGCCGTTCGCCAAGCCCTGCGTGATCCTGTCGGGCGGCGAAACCACCGTCACGGTGAAGGCCCGCGGCGGCCGCGGCGGGCGTGCCACCGAGTTCCTGATGGGCTGCGCCATCGCGCTGCAGGGCGAACCCGGCGTGCATGTGCTGGCGGCCGACACCGACGGGATCGACGGTGTCGAAGACAACGCCGGTGCTGTCGTCACGCCCGATACGCTGGCGCGCGCGCAGGCGCGGGGGCTGAAAGCCCAGGAATTCCTCGACCGCAACGACGCCTACAACTTCTTCGCGCCGCTGGGCGACCTGGTGGTAACCGGGCCGACGTTCACCAACGTCAACGACTTTCGGGCGCTGCTGGTCGTGTGAACGTCAGGCCACGGGCGACCATCCGGGGAATCCGACCTTCTCGCTGCCGTGCCGCGAGGTCTTCGCCCGCGGGCAGCGCCGGATCACGGTGCACGGGCCATTGCTGGAAGACGAGGCGCAGCAGGTGCACGCGGGGTTCTGGTCGCAGCGCGCTTGACCGACGCCGTGAACCCCACCCCCGCCGGCGCGCTGCGGCGCCGCCACGATCAGAAGTGCGCTTCGAACTGAATCGACGGTGAGGACACCTTGGTGCCCGGCAGCGTCGGTGGGTTGCCGAACTTGTTGTGGATGTACTGGTAGCCCAGGCCCGCGTAGAAGGTCTTGGGCTTGCCGGCCGCGGAGCCGATGTCCCACAGCAGCGAGGTCTCCAGCCAGGTCTCGGCCGCGGTGTCGCCGCCGAAGCCGTCCTTGCCCTTCTTGCCGGTGTAGGTGGCCCAGCCCTTGAACACCGCGGGCAGCCCGGCACCGAAGCCGAAGTTCCACACCGTGGCCAGGCGCGCGGCGGCGTCGAAGCTGACGTTGCCCGATCCGGCGCCGATCGCCGGTGCGATCGCGTTGTTGTTGTTTTCCTTGTAGTACAGCAGGCCCAGCGTCAGCAGGCCGGGAACGTCGAACTCGAGCTTGGGGCCGGCGATCAGCTTGATCAGGCCCGCACCGAAGGTGTCGTTCTTGGAGTTGTAGTCGAAGCCGGCCTGGAAACCGACGTCGCGCACCGGACCGAACTTGACCGCCGAGCCGCTGAGCTTGCTGAAGCTCACGGTGTTGTTGTAGACGACGTAGACCTCCTGCGCGCCGCGGCTGCTGGTGGTGGCCAGGCTGCCGCCGGAGGCGGGGTTGTTGATGTCGGACTTCAGCATGTCGAGCGTGAAGAAGTTGACCCCGTACTTGTAGCCGCCCACGTACTGCAGGGTCACGACGTGCTTCTTCACGTCGGCCGCGCTGCCCGGTTCCTTGAACTTGGTGCC
>JBGQEX010000071.1:0-19309 GCA_041496605.1 Piscinibacter sp. | reverse complement strand
TCACCGCGCACATCTTCGAGTCGCCGCTGACCTACGACCACCTGGCGCGGCCGTACAAAATCAAGCCGTCGACCGCGCTCGCGATGCCCGAGGTCTCGGACGATTTCCGCAGCTTCACCTTCCACCTCAAGCCGGGCATCTACTTCGCCGACGACCCCGCGTTCAAGGGCAGGCCGCGCGAACTGGTGGCCCAGGACTACGTGTACTCGTTGAAGCGCGTCTACGACCCCACGCTGAAGAGCCCGAGCCAGGCCGTTCTGGAAGACGAGGGGATCATCGGCCTGCGCGAGCTGCGCGAAGACGCGCTGAAACACGACCGGCCCTTCGACTACGACCGCGAGATCGAAGGCCTGAAGGCGCTGGACCGCTACACGCTGCGGGTGCGGCTGCGCGAATCGCGGCCGCGCCACCTCTACATCTGGACCCAGCGCGACATCTACGGTGCCGTGGCTCGCGAGGTGGTCGAGGCCCATGGCGACAAGATCATGGACCACCCGGTGGGCACCGGGCCGTTTCGCCTGGCCGACTGGCGGCGCAGTTCGCGCATCGCGCTCACACGCAACCCGACCTACCGGGAAGACCGCTACGACGCCGAGCCGAACGCCGACGATGCGCAGGGCCAGGCGCTGCTGGCGCGTTTCAACGGGCGGCGCCTGCCGATGATCGACGCCGTCGAGATTTCCGTCATCGAGCAGCCGCAGCCGCGCTGGCTGGCCTTCCTCAACGGCGAGCACGACTTCCTGGAGCGCCTGCCCGAGGAGTTCGTCGACCAGGCGGTGCCGCGCGGGCAGGTCGCGCCGCATCTCGCCAAGCGCGGCATTCGCGCCGACCGCGTGCCCAACGCCGACGTCTACCTGATGGTGTTCAACATGGAGCACCCGCTGGTCGGCGGCTTGACCCCGGACAAGGTGGCCCTGCGTCGCGCGATGGCGCTGGGCACCGACGTGGCCCGCGAGATCGCGCTGGCGCGCCACGGACAGGCGATTGCCGCGCAGTCGATCATTCCGCCGCTGACCTCGGGCTACCGGGCTGACTTGCGCACCGAGATGGGCGAGTTCGACCCGGCACGCGCCAAGGCGCTGCTCGACATGGTCGGCTACGTGGATCGCGACGGCGACGGCTGGCGCGAGCAGCCCGACGGCAGCCCGCTGGTGCTGGAGCTGGCGACGCAGTCGAACCAGACCACGCGCCAGCTCGACGAGCTGTGGAAGAAGAACATGGACGCGCTCGGCCTGCGCGCCGTGCTGAAGGTGGCGCAATGGCCCGAGAACCTGAAGGCGGTGCGCGGCGGCAAGTTCATGCTCTGGCGCGTCGGCTCCAGCGCCGCGACACCCGACGGGCAAGGTGCGCTGGAGCGCGCCTACGGCCCGTCGGTGGGCAAGGGCAACCTGGCGCGATTCAGCCTGCCTGCCTTCGACAAGCTGTACGACCAGCTCAAGCTGGCGCCCGACGGCCCCGAGCGGCAGGCGCTGTTCGACGCGGCGACCAAGCTGCTGGTGGCCTACGCGCCCTACCGCATGACCGTGCACCGCATCCTCACCGACCTGAGCACCCCGCAGCTCGTCGGCTACCGCCGGCCGCCGTTCTGGCTCGACTGGTGGCAGTACGTGGACATCGACTTCGCGGCACCGCCGACGGCTGCGAAATGAGGTGCCTGATCGGGCTGATCGCCACACTGGCCGGCGCCTGCCTGTGCGCGGCCGGCAGCGCACAGCCGCCGGCGCAGGCGGCGACGCCGAAGGTTCTTCGCTATGCGTTCAACGCGGCCGAGACCGGCTTCGACCCGGCGCAGGTCAACGACCTGTACTCGCGCATCGTCACCGCGCATATCTTCGAGGCACCGTACAAGTTCGACTACCTGGCCCGCCCGTTCAAGGTCGTTTCCAACACCGCGGCGGCGCTGCCCGAGGTGTCGAGCGACTTCAAGACCTGGACGGTGCACATCCGCCCCGGCATCTACTTCGCCGACGACCCGGCGTTCAAGGGCCGCAGGCGCGAGCTGGTGGCGCAGGACTATGTGTATGCGTGGAAGCGCTTCTTCGATCCGGCCAACAAGAGCCCGCTGTATTCGGGCTTCCAGGAAGAAGGCGTCACCGGCGTCGACGCGCTGCGCGACGAGGCGCTGAAGACGCAGCGCCCGTTCGACTACGACCGGCCGGTCGCCGGCATTCGCGCGCTCGACCGCTACACGCTGCAGTACCAGCTCGACGCGCCGCGTCCGCGTTTCGTCTACACGATCGCCGACAACGGTCTGTACGGCGCGGTGGCGCGCGAAGTGGTCGAGTTCTACGGCGACAAGATCGCCGAACACCCGGTCGGCACCGGGCCGTTCAAGCTGGCGGCGTGGCGGCGCAGCTCGCTGATCACGCTCGTGCGCAACCCCGACTACCGCGAGGTGTTCTACGACGGCGAACCCGCCGCCGACGACACCGCCGGCCGGGCGCTGCTGCAGCGCTTCAAGGGCCGGCGCCTGCCGATGATCGACCGGGTCGAGGTCGCCATCATCGAAGAGAGCCAGCCGCGCTGGCTGTCGTTCCTCAACCGCGAATTCGATCTGGTGTGGCCGGTGCCGCTCGAATTCGCCAACCAGGCGATCCCGAACGGCCGACTCGCGCCGTACCTGGCGCAACGCGGCATCCAGCTGGAGCGCATCGTCAACCCGGACCGCACGCTGTACTACTTCAACATGGAGGATCCGGTGGTCGGCGGCATGGCGCCGCACAAGGTGGCGCTGCGCCGCGCCATCAGCCTGGCCACCGATGTGCAGCGCGAGATCAGCCTGGTGCGCCGCGGCCAGGCCATTGCGGCGCAGTCGATCGTGGCGCCTGGCACCTATGGCTATGACGCGGCCTACCAGAGCGACAACAGCCGCTACGACACGACGCGCGCCAAGGCCCTGCTCGACATGTTCGGCTACGTCGACCGCGACGGCGACGGCTGGCGCGACCTGCCCGACGGCACGGCGCTGGTGATCCGCTACGCGAGCCAGCCGGATGCGCTGTCGCGCCAGTTCGACGAGCTCTGGAAGAGGAACATGGACCGCATCGGCGTGCGGCTGCAGATCAGCGCGGCCCAATGGCCCGAGCAGCTCAAGGCGGCGCGCGCCGGCCAGCTGATGGTGTGGCAACTCGCCTATTCGGCAGCGGCACCCGACGTGCAGGACGGCCTGCAGCTGCTGTATGGCCCGGCCTCGGGTGGGCAGAACCTGGCCCGCTTCAAGGACGCGCGCTTTGACGCCCTCTACGAGCGGATGCAGACGCTGCCCGACGGGCCCGAGCGGCTGGCGCTGCTGCGCGAGGAACTGAAGATCATCACGGCTTATGCGCCCCACAAGTTCATCGTGCATCGCATCGTCAACGACCTGTCGCAGCCCTGGCTGCTCGGCTATCGGCGCCCGCTCTACGGCAATCAGTTCTGGCAGTACGTCGACATCGACGACAGCCTGCGGGCGGCGCACTGACGGCAGGCGTGCGTCAGCGCCCGGGCGCGAGCGGATAGCGCGGCGCCTGTGCCGGCGCGCTGAGCAGCGGGATCACGATCTGCACGTCGGGCGTGGCGCTGGCGATCGCTTCGGCGCGCTCGGCCTGCGATGCGCCGCCGACGCAGCCCTGCAAGTAGACGAAGCGCCGTTCGGCGATGACCCAGATCGCGGTGTCGGCCAGTGACGCATCGGCACGCAGCGCGGCGACCACCGCGTCGGCGATGCGCGCGTCGTAGCGGTAGGCGTTGGGCTCGCTGCAGGTGCCGGCCAGCCAGCAACTGGTGCCGCGTTCGACGCGGTAGTGCGCCTCCTGGTTGCGCTGCGTCTCGGTGTAGGCGGGGCCGCGCGGGGCCGGGCAGGCGCGGCCGTGGGTCGCCTGCACGAAGGGGTCGTTGAAGGGGTTGAGCTGCAGTGCCTCGTCCTGCGCCGCTGCGAGCGCGCAGGCGAGTCCAAGGCAGAGCATCAGGGGGGTTCGCATGGTCCGCAGTCTGGGCGCATCAGCTCGACCGTTGCAGCTGTTTCGCGACGCCGTCGCCGACCATTTGCATGAAGGCCTGGATGCGCGCGGTGCGGCGCAGGTCGGGGTGGGTGAGGATCCACAGTGGCGTGGCCAGCTCGTCGATGTCGGCGGAAACGGCCATCAAATCGGGCTCGCTCGCCGCCACGAAGGTCGGCAGCACACCCACCCCCAGCCCGGTGCGCAGCATCGAAACGATGCTGTTGAAGATGTCCACGCGCAGGCGCACCTGCTGCGCCGGAATGTGCTGCTGCATCCAGCGCCCGAAGCGGTTGGCCGTCCCTTCGCGCTCGAACGCGATCCACGGGGCAGCGGCCAGCAGTTGCGCCAAGGGCGTCTTGCGCTGCGGCAGGCCACTCGCGCCGCGCTTGGCGTAGACGCGGTACTGCGCCGTGCCCAGCTGCCGCCCGACCCAGTGCTCGGGCACCTGATGCGACAGCCGCAACGCGACGTCGGCCTGGCGGCGCGACAGGTCGAGCAGCACGCCGCTTTCGGCCACTTCGACCTCGATGCCCGGCTGCGCCCGCGCGAAATCGGCCAGCACCTGCGGCAGCAGGTAGGCCATGGTGACGAAGGCCGTGGTCAGGCGCACCGTGCCGGTGAGACGCAGATCGCGCCCGAGCAGGCGGCGCTCGATGTCGTGGATGCGCGGCGCGATCGCGCGCGCCTCCTGCGCCAGCAGCTCGCCCGCCTCGGTGGGCACATAGCCGCCGCGCTGGCGTTCGAACAGCCGCGTGTTCAGGCGCGCTTCGAGCGCGTCGAGCCGGCGCAGCGCGGTGGTGTGGTTGACGTCGAGCGCGCGCGCCGCGCCGGCCAGCGAGCCGGCGTCGGCCACGGCCAGCGCCACGCGCAGATCGTCCCAGTCGAGTGCATTCATCGGAAGCGAGCTTAGGTGCAACTTTGCGAAAACGCAAACTCGGATTGCAGTTTGCCTCATTGAGTGTGCGTCGATGCAGACCTACATTCGACTCACAGACTCAAGGAGTTCGCCATGCAAGTCAGCTGGTTCTTTGCCACCACCCCGGTTCCGCAACGCCCGTTCGCGCTGTCGGCGGCGCGGCATCCGCAGCCCCAGTCCGCCGGTACCTGGTGGGCGCGCGCCGGTGCGCGGCTGGTCGCCTGGGGCGAGCAGGCGCGGCACCACCGCATGGGCAGCTACACGAAGCGCTGAGCGCTGCCGGTGGGCCGCTCAGCGGGTGTCTTCGCTTTGCTTGTACATCACCTCGCACAGCGCCAGCAGCCGCTCGCGCGGCAACGCCCCCACCAGCGCATAGCCGGCGCGCCCCTCGACCCAATAGAACAGGCCCAGCTCGCCTTGCCGCTCGTAGCGGAATGCGGCGGGCGCCGCGCTGTCTGACTTGCGCAGGTAGACCGTCACGCGCGGCGCGTTGGCCTCGCCGATCGGCTGGTACATCAGTTGGGCGCTCGGGCCGGCCGCGTCGGGCAGCAGCCGGCCGCCGACCAGCTCGTAGCCTTGCGCGCGCAGGTCGAACAGCTTCACCGGCACGTCGAGCCGCTTGGTGAGCCAGCGCACCAGATGCTCCTCTTGCGCACGGCCTTCGTCGGCGGTCTGGCCGGCCACAGCCACTTCGACCGGGTGGCGCTGCTCGGGCACGTAGACCGCATGCGCCACCGCCGCGCGCTGCAACCAGCTGCCGTTGGCGCTGGCCGCGTGGGTCGTTGCATCGTGCCAGCGCCACATCCCGCCGGCACCGAGCAGGCCACCGAACGCAAACACCGCCAGCGCGGCAGCCAGGCGATGCCAGCCCGCCGGCACCATCGACGGCGCGTGGTTCCAGACGATCTGCTCCAGCCGTGCCGGCACCGGCTCCTCCAGCGCGGGTTCGAGCCGGGCGCGCAGGACATCACGGTCGGCCGCCCACAGGCGCACGCGGGCCGTGTCCTCGGGGTGGTCGCGCAGCCAGGCTTCGACCTCGGCGCGTTGCTCCGCGCTGAGTTCGTCATCGAGCCATGCCGACAGCTTGGCGTCGAGCGGCAGGTCGTTGAAATTCGTGTTCATGGTCAGACGACGCGGCGCAAGCCGCCTCGCGCGTTGGGTGCCGGGGCGTGGCCGTCGAGCAGTGCGCGCAGCGCCGCGCGGCCGCGCGACACACGCGACATCACGGTGCCGATCGGAATGCGCAGCACCTCGGCGCATTCGGCATACGAAAGTTGTTCGAGCGTGACCAGCAGCAAGGGCTCGCGCTGATCCACGCTCAGCTGCGCCAGCGCGGCCATCAGGTCCATGCGCAGCCCGGGGTCCGACAGCGTCGCGTGCAAGGCGTCGGGGCCGTCTTCCAGCTCCTGCGGTTCCACGCTGTCCACGCGTGCATGGCGCCGGCGCTCGTCCATGTGGGCGTTGTGGGCGATGCTGATGACCCACACCAGGATGTCGCGCCGCTGGTCGAACTGGTGCCAGTGGGCGAGCGCGCGTTCGAGCGCGGTCTGCACCAGGTCGTCGGCCGCGCTGCTGTCGAACACCAGAGAACGCGCGTAGCGCCGCAAGCGTGGAATCGTTGTCAGCAATTGCTGGCGGAATGCGGTGGGGGCCATCACGTTGCGTGTACGCAGCAAAGCCGTGGCGTATTCCGTGGCATGAGCCCAGTGTAGGCGCGCCCAGGTCGAACGCGATCCGGGACAATGTGGCCCATGACCCCTCCGACCAAGGCGTTGGCCCCGACCTTCTCCGCACGCGACTTCCGCGCCGCGTTGGGCATGTTCGCCACCGGGGTGACCATCGTCACCGCGCGCGGCCCGAACGGCGCGCCCGTCGGCCTGACGGCCAACTCGTTCAACTCGGTATCGCTGGCGCCGCCGCTGGTGCTGTGGAGCCTGGCGCGCAGCGCCGGGTCGATGCCGGCGTTCACGCGCGGCTCGCACTACGCGATCAACATCCTGGCGGCCGAACAACACGCGCTGGCCGAGCGCTTCGCCAGCAAGCAGCACGACCGCTTCGCCGGCGTGGCGTACCGCGAAGGCGCGTGCGGCGCGCCGATCCTCGAAGGGGCGGCGGCGGTGTTCGAATGCTTCAACCGCAGCCAGTACGAAGAAGGCGATCACGTGATCTTCGTCGGCGAGGTCGAACATTGCGAACGCCGCGAAGGCGCGCACCCGCTGATCTTCCACGGCGGGCGCTACTTCGCCGAACTGCCCCTTTGAGATGGAGCCCCTCGTCCGCCGAGTACGGCGGACGGCCTACGCCTTCTGGCTGCGCGCGACCGCCGCTTCGATCTGTTCCTTGACGCGGCGCGTGCCGCGCAGCACCAGCATGACCTCGAGGTCGGCCTGCGGCGCGACCGCCCGCGCCACCTCGTCGATGGTGTCGGGGTCGGTCATCAGCGCGTTGGCCAGCGCCGACAACGCGCAGATGGCGCGCTTTTGCACCTGCATCGGCAACTGGCGCGTGGTGTTGACGATCACGTGGAAGCGCACGCTGTGCACCGCGGCGGGCGCCAGCCCCCAGCTCTCGCACAGCGCCGCGCCCAACGCGTCGTGGCTGACGCCGAACTCCTGGTGCTCCATGAACAGCAGTTCCTCGTCGTCCTTCGCGCCGACCAGCAGCGGCCGATAGCGCTCGGGCGTGTGGCGAAACAGCACCGCCTTGCCGCACTCTTCGAACAGGCCTGCCGAATGCGCAGCCCAGGGGTCGACACCGACGGCCTGGCCGATGCGCCCCATCAGCAAGCCGCGCACGCCCGCGCGCTCCCACACCGGCTCGAGCTCGGGCGCGTGCGGAAACACCGCGCGCAAGCCCATCTCGAAGGTCACTGCGGCGACCTCGCGCGTGCCCAGGTAGGTGATCGCCTGCTGCACGGTCTGCACCCGGCCGGCCAGCCCGTACAAGGACGAGTTGACCGCCTTCAGCACCGCCGACGCGAGCGCCATGTCGGATTCGATCAGGCCGCTCAGCGCGTGCAGATTCACCTCTTCGTCGGCCAGCAGCAGCGACAGCTTGACCAGCGCCTCCGGCTGGGCCGGAATGTCGATGTTCAGCGAGCGGAGTTCGGGATCGACGGGCATGGCAGG
Organism: Piscinibacter sp.; assembly: GCA_041496605.1. Classification (GTDB taxonomy): domain Bacteria; phylum Pseudomonadota; class Gammaproteobacteria; order Burkholderiales; family Burkholderiaceae_C; genus Albitalea. The sequence goes on along the minus strand of JBGQEX010000071.1, from coordinate 11,285 downwards.
CTTTCGCAGACGTGGGTCGGCTGTTTCGATGCTAGCGACACCGCACGGCGGCGTCACGCGGAAGAGGAAGGTTCAGAGGGGGCAATTCACTCGCTCAACGCAGAAACCCGTCGTAACCGGTCTTGAGGATCGGCGCCGCCGCCGCCGATGGCGTCGACGAATCCGGCGAACAGCGAGGCGAGGCTGACGGTCGCGAGTTCGAGCATGCGTCCTTCGACAGGCGCAGGATGCGCGGGCCCTTCCATGCCTCAGCGCGAACGGGTGTTTGGGGGCGCAGCAAGGAAAAAGGGCGCCAGTTTCACCGGCGCCCTTTCATTCTGACATCGGCCGAAACATCGGCCCTGCCGTCATTCGCAGCTGCGGGCGGCATGCCCGTGGCCACGTCGATTTGTCTCCTCAGACCCCCGCCGGCGAGAGGCACCGAACCGGCGCCCGCCGCGAGTGGCGAGACTGTAGGCGGGTGTCCGCCTGGCGACATCGGGAATTTCCCTGCGCCACGCCGCCGTTGGCCGGCGCTCACATCGGTGCTGCAGGAAGGATCATCGTGACTCGCGTTCCGGCACCCCAGACGCTGTCCACCGCCACGTCGCCGCCATGCAGTTCGGCGATGCGCTTGACGATCGCCAGGCCCAGCCCTTTGCCGCCTTCACCGGTGGCCGGCGCGACGCTGTGGCGGCTTTGGTAGAAGCGGTCGAACAGGTGCGGCACATCGGCCGCCGGAATGCCCGTGCCGGTGTCGCTGACGCTGACCTCGACGCGCCCGTCGCGCCGCTGCGCCGCGAGGGTGACGCGGTCGCCGCTGCGGCAGAACTTGAGTGCGTTGTCGACCAGGTTGGCGACGGCGCGCTCGAACAGCTCGATATCGAGCGCCGCAAACGGCGCGCTCGCCTGCGCATCGCCCGGGTGCTGCGCCTGCAGCGCGACGCCCTGGCTGGCGGCGCGCTCGCCGAAGCGCAACGCGATGTCGTCGAGCAGTTCGCCGGCGTCGAGCACCTCGGTCTGCAGCTTGAACTCGGGTTCGTCGAGTTGCGCCAGGTCGCCCAGCGACTGCACCAGCCGCGCTGCATTGCGGGTGTTGCGCAGCGCCATGACGACGAGGCCGCGATCGGCCTCGCGCGCCGCGTCGCCAGCCCAGCGGCCCTCCAGCGTTTCCAGGCAGGCGGTGGTCGCCGTCAGCGGCGAACGCAGGTCGTGCGACAGGTTGCTCACGCCTTCGCGGCGAAAGTGGTCGAGCCGGCGCAGCGCGGCCCATTGGCGCCGGCAGGTGTCGAGCATCATGCCGAACGCCGCGGTCAGCTGACCGAATTCGTCGGGCGTCGGCGCCGGCAGCAGCGCCTCGGGTGCGCCGGGCACGCCGTCGTCGAGCCCGCGCTGCGAGATGTTCGCCACGGCGCCGGTGAGCTGGCGCAGCGGGCGCGTCACGGCGGCGATGATCCAGGCCGCCAGCAGCGTCGCGAGCACCACCACGCCGACGATGGCCGCCAGCGCCGGCTTGGCGAAGGTGCTGCCGAAGACCTGCAGCCGGCCTTCGGACAGCACCGGGTGGTGGCACACCAGGTACAGGTAGCCGGCCAGCGGCTCGTCGTTGCGGATCAGCGCGCGGCGCACCGGCCGGGCGGCGATGACCGCGTCGGCGTCCATGCGCTCGGGGTCGTCGCCCATCACATAGGGCATCGCCGGCTGGCCGGCCGCCTCCTGCACCGGGGGCAGTGCCACCTTGAAACCCGGCGGCAACCTGGCCGTACCGGTCGACGACAGCACGGTGCCCCGCGCGTCCAGCAGGTACAGCTGCGTGTCGGGCTCGAACAGCACCAGGTTGCGCAGGAAGCCATTGAACTCCTCGGGATGGCGCTCGTACGCGTCGAACAGGCTGTCGTACATGGCCACGACCCGGCCCAGAAACGCGTCGGCCCGCTGGTAGGTGGTTTCGTGCTCGAAGCGCTGGAAGGCGAACAGCACCGTGGCGATCACGCCCAGGGCTGTCAGCGCACCGGTGATGAAGATCGTCAGCGCGATCTTGAGGCGCACGCTCATATGAGGCGAGGGCCGTCATCCCGGCGCAGGCCGGGATCCACTGCCGGCCGCCGCGCAACGTGACGAGTGGATCCCGGCGTGCGCCGGGATGACGGACTCAGCGGCGTCACCGTGGCGCTTCCCGCATCTTGTAGCCCGCCCCGCGCACCGTGAGGATCAGCTGCGGGCGCATCGGTTCGGCCTCCAGTTTGGCGCGCAGGCGGTTGATATGCGTCGTCACCGTGTGCTCATAGCCGTCATGCGTGTAGCCCCACACCGCGTTGAGCAGCTGCGCGCGCGAGAACACGTGGCCCGGGTGCTGCGCGAAATGCAGCAGCAGGTCGAATTCGAGCGCAGTGAAGTCGAGCACCTCGCCGCGAACCCTGACCTGGCGCTTGGCCGGCAGGATCTCGAGGTCGCCGTTGCGCAGCGTGCTCGACTGCCCTTGGGCGCCGGCCTGCGCGGCGCGCAACAGGTCGGCGCGACGCAGCAGTGCCTTCACGCGCGCCAGCAGTTCGGCCAGCGAGAACGGCTTGGTCAGGTAGTCGTCGGCGCCGAGTTCGAGCCCGAGCACGCGGTCGAGCTCGGTCGACTTGGCGGTGAGCATCAGGATCGGCGTGGCGGAACCGCGCGCGCGCAGTGCCTTGCAGACCTCCAGCCCATCGAGCCCCGGCATCATCAGGTCGAGGATCAGCAGGTCGCTGGCCTGCTCGTTCTGGCTGGCCACGGCGGCCAAGCCGTCGGCCACGGCCGTCACCTCGTAGCCGGCGTTGCGCAGGTTCATCTCCAGCAGGTCGCGGATGTCGGCCTGGTCTTCGGCAACGAGGATGGTGGAGGGCATGGCCTGATTGTCGGGTGACTCGCGCGCTTCTTACGCAAATGTGATCTTCCTGTGAGCTTTGGCGATTCTGGCGCGAGGTGCGGCGACGAAAGTTCACGCCATCGACAACGCGACCCCGGACCCCGAGATGACCGTCACCGCCGCCGCCTTCGGCCCCGCCTTCAGCGCCGCCGTCCCCAACGCCGTGTCCTGGCACGAGATGGTGTCGCACCGCAGCTACCTGGTGCGCTTTGCCCAGCGCAAGCTGCACGACCCGATGCTGGCCGAAGACGTCGTGCACGACGTGTTCGAAGCGGTGCTGTCCGGCCGCGCTGCGTTCGCCGGCCGCTCGGCCCTGCGCTCGTGGCTGACCGCGATCCTGAAGAACAAGATCGTCGACCTGGTGCGCCAGCGCGCCGGCACCGACAGCCTGGACGACGAGCACGACGACGAAGGCGCACTGGCCATCGAATGCCCGCACGCGCAGCCCGACCAGCTGGCCGAGCAGCGCGAATACCTCGCCTTGACGCTGCAGCGCATCGCCGCCCTGCCCGCCGGACTGCGCGACGTGATGCACCTGCGCGTGCTGCAGGACCAGCCGACCGAGGCCGTGTGCCGCACGCTCGCGATCAGCGAAGAGAACCTGTTCGTGCGCCTGCACCGCGCGCGCAAGCAACTGCTGTCGTGAGGCATATACACGCGCGGCGTATCGATAGAAGCAAAGAGTCGTTGTCGTTGGGGGGCAGGCTTGCACAGAATGCGGCTCCCCATGAACTTCCAACAACTCCGCTCAGTGCGCGAGACGGTGCGCTGCGGCTTCAACCTGACCGAGGTGGCCGGCGCGCTGCACACCTCGCAGCCCGGCATCAGCCGGCAGATCCGCGAGCTCGAAGACGAACTCGGCCTGCAGATCTTCGTGCGCGCCGGCAAGCGCCTGACCGGCCTCACGCCGCCAGGCGAGGCGGTGCTGCCCATCGTCGAGCGCCTGCTGCTCGATGCCGAGAACCTGCGCCGCGCCGGCGCCGAGTTCAGCGCGCAGACGAGCGGCCCGCTGGCCATCGCCGCCACCCACTCGCAGGCACGCTACGCGCTGCCGGCCGCGGTGCGCGACTTCCGTCAGCTCTATCCGCAGGTCACGCTCAACCTGCACCAGGGCTCACCCAAGCAGGTGGCCGAGATGCTGCTGTCGGGCGAGGCCGACATCGGCGTCGCCACCGAGGCGCTGGCGCACTACGAGCAGCTGGTCGCGCTGCCCTGCTATCGCTGGACCCACAGCGTGGTCGTGCCGCCGGACCATGACCTTCTCAGACAAGACGGGCCGCTGACGCTGCACAAGCTCGCACGCTTCCCCATCATCACCTACGACGAGGGCTACACCGGCCGCCGGCACATCGACGAAGCTTTCGCGCGCGTCGGCTTGAGGCCGAGCGTGGTGCTCACCGCGATGGACGCCGACGTGATCAAGACCTATGTCGAGCTCGGCATGGGCGTGGGCATCGTGGCGTCGATCGCGTTCGACGCCGAGCGCGATCGCACGCTGCGTGCGCTGGATGCCGGCGCGCTGTTCGAAGTGAACCTCACGCGCCTGGCGATTCGGCGCGGCACCTGGCTGCGCGGCTACGTGTTTGCGTTCATCGAGGCCTTCGCGCCGACGCTGACCCGCGCGGCGGTCGAGCGCGCGCTGCAGGGCGACGTGGCCGACGCGTGAGCCGGCATCAGATCATCGCGGCCGGATCCGGCACGTCGTCGGCAAAGCGCGTCACGTGGCGCGGCAGCAGGTGCACCGCCGAGCCCGTCTTCAGGCCGAGGTGGTCGCGCAAGGCCGTGTACTCGGCGCGCGGCAGTTCCACGTCCACATAGCTGTCATCGTCCTGCCGCCTGAACTCGAGCCGCGTGTTCGGACCGACGGTCAGCGCCTGCGCCAGCGTGACCGGGATCGAACCTGGCTCGGCGGCGGCGACGATCTGCAGCTCGTGCGGACGCACATAGCTCACGTCGGGCGAACCCGCCGCGGAGCGGCCGAAGCGGCCGTGGAACAGGTTCACGTCGCCGAGGAACTGCAGCACGAACGGCGTGGCCGGGTGGTCGTAGACCTGGTCGGGCGCGCCGTCCTGTTCGATGCGCCCATGGTTCATCACGACGATGCGGTCGGCGACTTCCATCGCCTCTTCCTGGTCGTGGGTGACGAACACGCTGGTCACATGCATCTCGTCGTGCAGGCGGCGCAGCCAGCGGCGCAGTTCCTTGCGCACCTTGGCGTCGAGTGCGCCGAAGGGCTCGTCGAGCAGCAGCACCTTGGGCTCGACGGCGAGCGCGCGTGCCAACGCAATACGTTGGCGCTGGCCGCCGGAGAGCTGGTGCGGGTAGCGGTCGGCGATCCAGTCGAGCTGCACGAGCTTCAACAGCGCAGTCACCTTGGCGTGGATGTCCTTGTCGCTGGGCCGCGTGGCCTTGGGTCGCACGCGCAGCCCGAATGCGACGTTCTCGAAGATCGTCATGTGGCCGAACAGCGCGTAGTGCTGGAACACGAAGCCGACCCGGCGCTCGCGTACGTCGGTGTTCGTCGCGTCCTCGCCGTGGAACAGCACGCTGCCGGTGTCGGGCACGTCGAGCCCCGCGATGATGCGCAGCAGTGTCGTCTTGCCCGAGCCCGACGGGCCCAGCAGTGCGACCAGTTCACCCGCGGGAATGTCGAGGTTCAGGTTGTCGCAGACGACCGTCTGGCCGAAGCGCTTGTTGAGGTTGCGGACTTCAATGCTCATGTTCTTGAACTTTCAGGTCGGCCTTGACCCGCTGCTCGACCGCGAACTTCAACACCAGCGTCACCAGCGCCAGGCCGGCCAGCAGCGACGCGACGGCGAACGATGCGGCAAACTGATATTCGTTGTAGAGGATCTCGATGTGCAGCGGCATCGTGTTGGTTTGGCCGCGGATGTGGCCCGACACGACGCTGACCGCGCCGAACTCGCCCATCGCCCGCGCATTGCACAGGATCACGCCGTACAGCAACGCCCATCTCACGTTCGGCAGCGTGATGCGGCGAAAGATCTGCCAGCCGTTGGCGCCCAGCACGCGCGCCGCTTCTTCCTGCTCGGTGCCTTGCGCCTGCATCAACGGGATCAGTTCACGCGCGACGAACGGGAAGGTGACGAACACCGTCGCGAGCACGATGCCCGGCACCGCGAAGATGATCTTCAGGTCGTGGTCGCTTAAGAACTCGCCGAACCATCCCTGCAGGCCGAACACAAGCACGTAGATCAGGCCCGAGATGACCGGCGAGACCGAGAACGGCAGGTCGATCAGCGTCAGCAGCACGTTCTTGCCGCGGAAGTCGAACTTCGCGATGCACCACGCGGCGGCGAGACCGAACGCGAGGTTCAGCGGCACCGAGATGGCGGCGGCGATCAGCGTGAGCTTGATCGCCGACAACGCATCCGGGTCGGTGATCGCGGCGAGATAAACGCCTGTGCCCTTCTTGAACGCCTCGACGAAGACGATCGCCAGCGGAACGAACAGGAACAGCGCGACGAAGGCGAGCGCGACACCGATCAGCGTCCATTTCACCCAGGCGGGCTCGGTGGTCGCCGCGGGAAGATGGCGCGGCGCGACAGCGCGCTCGGCGCGCGTCGGCAAGGGCAGGGCCCGTGCGGAGCTGCTCATGGCGTCATTGGCCCTGCCTTGCCCGCGTCCACGCCTGCAGCGCGTTGATCGCCAGCAGCAGCATGAACGCACTCACCAGCATCACGACCGCGATCGCCGTCGCACCGGTGTAGTCGTATTGCTCGAGCTTGGTGATGATCAGCAGCGGCGTGATCTCGCTGACCAGCGGCATGTTGCCGGCAATGAAGATCACCGACCCGTACTCGCCGAGCGCGCGCGCAAATGCGAGCGCGAAGCCGGTCAACAGCGCCGGCGTGATGACCGGAAAGATGACCCTGGTGAAGGTCTGCCAGCGGCTCGCGCCCAAGGTGGCCGCGGCCTCCTCGAGTTCCTGTTGCAGGTCTTCCAGCACCGGCTGCAGGGTGCGCACGACGAACGGCAAGCCGATGAAGGTCAGCGCGACGAACACGCCCAGCGGCGTGAAGCTGACCTTGAACGGCAGCGACTGGCCGATCCAGCCATTGCTCGAATACAGCGCCGTCAGCGCAATGCCGGCCACCGCAGTGGGCAGCGCGAACGGCAAGTCCACCAGCGCGTCGATGACGCGCTTGGCCGGGAACTCATAACGCACCAGCACCCACGCGACGATCAGGCCGAACAGGGCATTGAGCAGCGCTGCGCCGAACGACGCGCCAAAGGTCAGCCGGTACGAAGCGAGCACGCGCGGCGAGCTCACGGCGCTCCAGAACGCCGGCCCGCTCATCGTGAACGTCTTCAGGAACGCCGCCGACAACGGGATCAGCACGATGAAGCTCAAATACAGCAGCGTGAAGCCGAGCGCCAGGTCGAAACCCGGCAGCACGCTGTGCCGCCTCAAGAGCGCGCGCGACAGAAACATCAGCCGGCTCAGAATCGCTTGGCGGCGGTGTAGATCTGGTCGAATACACCCCCGTCGGCGAAGTGCGTCTTCTGCGCCTGGCTCCAACCGCCGAAGACCTCGTCGATCTTGAACAGGCTGAGCTTGGGGAACTGCTTGGCAAACCTGGCTGCCGCCGTCGCGTCGATCGGGCGGTAGTAGTGGTGTCCGGCAATCTCCTGGCCCTCGCTCGAATACAGGTAGTCGAGGTAGGCCTGAGCCACCGCCCGTGTGCCGTGCTTGTCGACGACCTTGTCGACCACCGCGATCGGCGGCTCGGCCAGGATCGACACCGACGGCGCGACCACGTCGAACTTGTCCGGGCCGAGCTCCTTGCGCGCAAGCAGGGCCTCGTTTTCCCAGGCGATCAGCACGTCGCCGATGCCGCGCTCGACAAAGGTGGTGGTGGCACCGCGCGCGCCCGAGTCGAGCACCGGCACGTTCTTGTACAGGCTGGCGACGAACTGTTGTGCCTTGGCGTCGTTGCCGAACTTCTTCAGCGCAAAGCCCCAGGCCGCCAGGTAGTTCCAACGTGCACCGCCCGAGGTCTTCGGGTTCGGCGTGATCACCGCAATGCCGGGCTTGACGAGGTCGTCCCAGTCCTTCACGCCCTTCGGGTTGCCCTTGCGCACCAGGAACACGATGGTCGAGGTGTAGGGCGCGCTGTTGTGCTGCAGGCGCGTTTGCCAATCGGCCGGCAGCAGCTTGGCCCGATGGGCGATCTCGTCGATGTCGTAGGCGAGCGCCAGCGTCACCACGTCGGCCTCCAGCCCGTCGATCACCGCGCGGCCTTGTTTGCCCGAGCCGCCATGCGAGGTCTTCACCGTCACCGTGTCGCCGGTCTTGGCCTTCCAGTACTTCGCGAACGCGGCGTTGTAATCCTGATAGAGCTCGCGCGTCGGGTCGTACGACACGTTGAGCAGCGTGATGTCCTTGGCCATCGCCAGCGTCGCCGTGGCGCCGATGGCGAGGCTCAGCAAGGCGTGGCGGAGAAGGCGCGGCGTCGTCATGAGGGAAAGGTCCTTGATCGAATGCGAAAGGAATTCGCTGAGGTGGGCATCGTAGGAAGCCGCGCTCGATCAGGGAACGAACAAAACCGCGCTTGCTCATGCGCGCGGCACATGTGGCGGCGCGGTTCAGCGCCACCGAGCTGTCGGCGTCTACACCCGCGCCGGCTGGCCGACACCGGTGCGGCTCAAACGCTCCGGCGCTGTGCGGGCGATCTCGCGCCCCACCGAGACCGCGTACGACACGGCGGCTTCGCGTGTGGTCCAGCGGTGGCCGCCGGCGAGACGCGTGTCGCGATAGACCTCACGCGGCGTGTCGGCCTCGCCGCGCCAGCGAGTCACGACCACCGCAGCGATGTATCCGTTTCCGCTGGGTACCTTCGCTGCGCCGGCACGGATGCGAAAGTCGCCTTCAGTCAGCCTGTCGTACTGCATTGCCTACTCCATGGCACCGCGGCTGGGTCAGCCATGCGCCACATGATCGGTCGCGCCGAGCCGACAAGCTATCCACCGTAGGTGGGTTCCCCCCAAGAGGGCGTACCGATTCGGCCGGCGAGCGCGCGCCGCAGCGCGAGCGCGACGACAATCGACGCCGCAGGCTCGGTGTCGAGCGTGCAGGCAGCCGCCCCGCAGCTCGGCCGTTTCTTGCACAGGAGATCGACATGCTCGGATTGACGCCCCTCGGAGTTTTCCATACCGCGATCGGCTTGCCACCCGCGGCGCCTCTGTTGGACAGCCCGGACGCACCGGCCCTGAAGGCAGCGACTGCGCTGTTGCTGGTCGCGTTCCTGATCGGCGCCACGCTGCAGGTGCGTTGGATGCGCACGACGCACGCAGGGCAGTCGGCCTGAGCGGGTCTGCGCGGCTACGGCCGGTCCACCCATTCGATGTTCGCCCCCAAGGCGCACAGGTTCTCGACGAAGCGCGGATGCGCGCGGCGTATCGGCGCGGCATTCCTGATCACCGAGCGCCCGTCGATGCTGGCCGCGAGCATCAACAGCGCGATCGCCACGCGGATGATGTAGGGGCTTTCGACCTCCGCGGCCACCAAGGGCTTGCCGCCGAAGGTGATGACGCGGTGCGGGTCGGACAGAAACGCGTGGGCACCGAACTTGGACAACTCGGCGGTCCAGCCCATGGCGCCGTCGTAGACCTTGTTCCAGAACATCGCACTGCCTTGCGAGCGCACGCCGAGCGCAATGAAGATCGGCAGCAGGTCCACCGGCAAGTAGGGCCAGGGTGCGGCCTCCACCTTCTGCAGCATGTTCTGCGTGAACGGCTCGCGCACCCGCAGCCTGCCTTCGGTCGCCGCGCGCGACCAGCCCGCGTGATGCGTCACCAGTACACCGAACTTGGCGAAGGTGCGATCGATCAGCGGGAATTGCTCGGGGGCGCCATTGCGCACCTCGACGCGCCCGCCGGTGATGGCCCCCAACGCGAGGAAGGTCACGATTTCATGGAAGTCCTCGCCAAACGTGAATTCGCAGCCTCCGAGTTCGTCCACGCCGTCCACCGTCAGGCGCGAGGTGCCGCAGCCTTCGATGCGCGCGCCGAGCCGGCTCATGAAGGCACAGAACTCCTGCACGTGGGGTTCGGAGGCGGCGTTCATCAGCGTGGATCGACCACGCGCCAGCGCCGCGCACATGACGAAGTTCTCGGTCGTCGTGACCGAGGCGTAGTCGAGCCACTGCTGCGTGGCCTCGAACGGCTTGTCGATGTGAACGAGCACGGCGTCCGCGCTGCGCTGAACCCGAGCGCCGAAGCGCTCGAACACGTCGATGTGCGGATCGATCTCGCGCACGCCGAGCGTGCAACCCTTGACGTCGCTCTCGATGCGCGCCGCCCCGAAGCGCGCCAGCAAAGGCGGCACCAGCATGACCGACGAGCGCATCTCCTGCGGCAGGCGGTGCGTGCGTTCGTCGAATGCAGTGTGGCGGTGGTGGAGGTCGAGCACACCGCTGGCGAAATCGACGTGGACCTCGCTGCCCAACATGCGGAAGATCTGCAGGATCTTCTTGACGTCGGTGATTTCCGGCACGCCGCGCAGACGCACCGGGTGGCGCGTCAACAGCGTCGCGCACAGGATGGGCAGGACCGCGTTCTTGTTTGCGGATGGCGTGATGCGGCCGGCAAGCGGCGCGCCGCCGTGAACGATCAGGTCGGAACGGGCCGGCGTTGGGCTCTGCATGACATCTCCTTGCTTGGGCACTCCCGCCGATGCGGCGGGCCTGGGCGCAAGAATCGACGTCGGATGCGAAGACGGTATGAAGAGCGTGTGAAGTGGCGCCGGGCGCGGAACGAAACGCCTGCACACTCGTCCAAGTGCAGTTCCGATCCCGGCCAACGCAAGGAGCTCCGCTGATGGCAGACGACCAACCCTTGCGCACGGCGAGCGACTTCGACCCCGAGGTGCTGCGCCTGTTCGACAAGTACGTGCACGGCCTCATCGACCGCCGCGGCTTCCTGGACGGCGCGGCGCGCTACGCCGGCGCCGGCGCGGCGGGTCTGCTGGCGGCGCTCAGCCCGCGCTTCGTGCAGGCGCAGAAGGTGTCGCCCGGCGACCCGCGCATTCATGCCGAATCGATCGAGGTCGACTCGCCGCAGGGCTATGGCAAGTTGCGCGGCACCCTGGTGCGGCCCCGCAACGCCACCACGGCGGGCCCGCTGCCCACGGTGCTGGTGGTGCACGAGAACCGTGGGCTGAACCCCCACATCGAGGACATCGCGCGACGCCTGGCGCTGGCCCGATTCATCGCGTTCGCACCGGACGCGCTGACCCCGTTCGACGGCTACCCCGGCGACGAAGACGAGGCACGCGAGCTGTTCGCCCAGCTCGATCAGGGCAAGACGCACGAAGACTTCGTTGCCGCCGCCAGCTTCCTCAAGACGCTGGCCGGCAGCAACGGCCGCCTGGGTGCCGTGGGTTTCT
>JBGQEX010000070.1:0-19329 GCA_041496605.1 Piscinibacter sp. | reverse complement strand
GGCCGCTGCATCGCCCAGGTCTAGCATGCCTTGCGGCGCGCGGGCCGTTGATACCAGGTCAACATAGCAACCATAGTCGATCCCGTAGACGTTGTAGCGCCGGCCGGGCTGATCCTTCGCCGAGATTCCCTTTCGGACGACATGCAACACGCGCTCGTCGTACAGAAAGTCAATCAGTTGGTCCCGTAGTCCCGCCTCAAGCAAGGACCCCTTTGCGCGCCGCTCTTTGATCACCTTGTCGATCAGCCATGTCAGCAACCGCTTGGCGTCATCGTGTGTCGACACTGCAGCGTCCTTGGTGCCGAGATACCAGTTGTGCGCGGCATTGCGCACGTCCCCGATGGATATCGAGGAGTCGTTCGCCCGCTGTGCGGCAGCGCTCAGGATGTTGATCGCGTCTCGCGGAACGCCCTCGCACGCTCGCACCACCTCTTCGAACGCGTTGGACTGCGTGAACGCAGTCGATATCAGCGCCGCCTCACTCTTCGGCAGGTCGGCCTCTGCCTCGTCCAGTTCGGCACACGTGTGCTTGTAGACCAGAGCTCGGAAAAACTCGACTGCCTTCCGCTCGTCGTTGTCGAACACCATGTAGTCGTCGAGGTTCACGGCCGCCGATACGTCCGCGCCCAATTCAATACCTACGTGGCCAACTGCCAGGTCAGGGATCATGAAGCGGCTGCGCTGCTCGATAGCGGCGACTTTCACCGTAACGCCCTTGATAGGAAGTACAGCGCGTCGCAGTAGGTCCGCGAGCATAGGTTGAAGGTCTAACGGGACCTCGCTCCATTCATCAATCAGCAGCCACAGCCTTTGCTTCGGCAAAGCCTCAACGACCTTCCGCGTGGCGCTTCCCACGCTCCCGAAGTTGACCCGGTTGATCTCTTGACCAACTACCGTCTTTTTCGCCGTGACCGCCTCCTTACTACCGTCCGCCGCCTTGGCTTCGCCGGACAGAGACACAGCGTTGAACGAAGCGGCAAAACCCACCTTCGCTTCTGCGTTGTATGAATTCTCTGCCGTGGACGATGTTTCAACCGTCGTAGACCCTACGACTTTGACCGAACGATGAGCATCAAAGAATTCATCAAGCGCCTTGCCAGCCGCCCCAAGGTCGACGCGACCGTCGTTCGCGATCGCCTGCTCAAAAAGTTGAGAATGCACAGCCGCAAGAACATCCACAAGTAGGCGGGTAGCTCGCTGCGCAATGGGGATCTGCGGGTCGGCGTACATACCACCAGTTGACCCAAGATTGCGCATGTCAACCTGAATCGCTACGGTGCCCTCTTGCTCCCGGGCTTTGCGCAAGACCGTCAAGAGGTGAGTCTTTCCTGTGCCGCGCCGGCCGAAGATGATGTGATGATCGACGGCGGACAGAGCGGCCATTACCGCTCCGAAGTCAACGAACGTCCGCGCGAGCGTGGCGTCGTCCTGTCGCTTGGCGCGCTTCGCGATCCGGAGAAACGCAAGGTTGATAGGCGAAGTCATCGGAAACCCGTCTTCGTTTTCCGCCGATCGTATCGGCGCTCTCTGCTGTCGTCATCCCCGCAGTGCGTTAGTGCGACGACATACCCTCCGCCGTGTCGAGGTGTCGCCGCATGGTGGCCAGATTGTCCAGCGGTGATGCTTTGCGGGCTTCGCGCGCTTGCGCACGTTGCGCATGACATTAGTTTAGGTGTCCGCATTCCGGCCTGAGCGCTCCGTCGGCGACGCCCTCACTTCGGGTGCGTCGTCGGCCGAGCGACGCGGTTGAAGGCGGCGGCCGTTGCCTACTTTCGCATGGTGATGGCATCGAACGGGCACTTCACCGCGCATAGGCTGCAGCCTGTACACCGTTCCGGCTCGTGCAGGACCGAGAACTTTTTCCAGCGCACGACCTCGAGACTCAAGAGATGCGGGTCGCAGGCGGCAACACACTGTCCGCAGCCGGTGCAGCGCTGGGTGTCGATGTCGGGCAGTCGTCCTAATCTGCGGAGCTTCTGCGGGCGCCCAGGCGATTCAGCCGGGTCCGTGCTGTCAACGCTGTTCATGGCTTGGATCGTCCTCTTAAGCGCGGCCGTCGACGGCCGCGACCACTGTCGACCTCGGGCCCCTGCGTGCCCACCCGACGATCCGATCGACCGCCTCGGGCGGGCCCGTCGCCGTGGGCATCCCTGCGTCGCATTCAACCCGGCAGAGTTCCACTTATCGTCGCCCGATTCGTGTTCAAACGCTTGGGGCCACCACTGACCAGCGGTAGCCGACACCGTGGACCAATGCGTGGATTTCGAGACGCAGGACGGTCCCAGCCATAAACACTCGTGCTGTGCATGGGCGTCAGCGTAACGGAAACGAAGAGGAGGCAGGCTGGGATGCAGGCCACTGCGGTCAGGAGCTCGAAACGCTGCTTGCAGGATCAGATCGATCTCGTCCGAGTTTGGGTAGGGCCTTCCCAGTCGCTTTGGCGAGACGGAGCACCGCTCGAGCAACGGCACGATGGCCGCTTCGTCGCGTGTCGTGCTCAGCTGCATGTGCAACTCATCGGTTTGATCGAGCACTCTGTGCGCCCAGCCCACCGCGCTCTCGCCTGCGGACGTAAAGCCCGTGAAGGAACTCCTCGGCTGAATGATGGTCTCTCTGAAACTCCGCTGCGCATCGCGTCATCGCGTCGAGGAACACCGCATCGGTCATCGGGCAGGCCAGAGCGGAACGATCGAAGGAGCCTTCGCGCTCCAGAGCCAGGAGGCACTTGTACCATTAGGTGAGGCACGAGGAGCGTGTCCGTGCGCAGGACATCGCTTTACTCATACGGATATATCGTTCCCGGCCAAACGGCGCCCATGGCCATCGGGCGCCGAACCGTAAGGTTTCCTGCCTCGCTGCGACCAACATCGAAGTTCTTCCAGGCCATTGCGGCCGCGACCAGAGTCATTCCATGCAAAGCAGACGCAGCTTCCTTGCCGGTGCCGCCACTCTCTCCGCGTTCACCATGCTGCCCGGCATGGCCGACGCCGCGGAAACCTTCGAGATGACGCACTCCGAGGCGGAATGGCACAAACTGCTGACGGCAAACCAGTACGCTGTGCTGCGCCAAAGCGCCACTGAGCGGCCGTTCACCGGCGCACTGCTGAACGAGCATCGTCGCGGCGTCTTCACCTGCGCGGGTTGCCGCCTCCCGTTGTTCTCATCCGCCAAAAAGTTCGAGAGCGGCACCGGCTGGCCGAGCTTCTGGGCTGCGCTGGAGCACGCGGTCGGTACCGCGCACGACACGTCGGTCGGCATGGTCCGGACTTCGGTTCATTGCCACCGCTGCGGCGGGCATCTGGGCCACTTGTTCGACGACGGCCCCAAGCCCACCGGCTTGCGCTACTGCATCAATGGCGTCGCGCTGGGCTTCACGCCCCAGCCCGCCTGACGGGGCCGCCCGCATGGTCCTGTTCTTCGATCCCCGTGCGCAGGCCTACGCTTTCACCTTTGGCTGACTGTGGAGCAAGCGATGAACTCTCTCAGGACTTTCACTACGGCCCTCGTGGCTGCGGGTGCGTGCGCGTTCGCTGTGCTGGCCGTCGCCGGCAGCGAGGCACGCGTCATCCCGCCTTTCTCGTCTACCGAGGCAGGCAAGCCGGCGGAGTCGGAAGTGGCCGTGCTCGCCGGTGGTTGCTTTTGGGGTGTGCAAGGCGTCTTCCAGCACGTCAAGGGCGTGAGCAATGCGGTGTCCGGCTACGCGGGCGGCGAGAAGAAGACCGCCATCTACGAGGTAGTGGGCAGCGGCCTCACCGGCCACGCAGAGTCGGTGCAGATTACCTTCGATCCGCGGCAGATCAGCTATGCGCGCATCCTGCAGATCTACTTCTCGGTGGCGCACGATCCGACGCAGTTGAATCGCCAGGGACCGGACACCGGCATGCAGTACCGCTCCGCGATCTTTCCGGTGAACGAAGAGCAGGCCCGCATCACCCGAGCCTACATCACGCAACTCGACAGCGCCCACGTTTTCAAGTCCGCGATCGTCACCAAGATCGAGCCCGCCCGCAGCTTCTTCCCGGCCGAGGCTTATCACCAGGACTACCTCACACTCAACCCGAACAGTCCGTACATCGTCTACAACGACCTGCCGAAGATCGAGGACCTGAAGCGGCTTTTCCCTGACCTGTATCGCGCGACGCCGGCGCTCGTCTCCGGATCTCGAAGGGCAGGCTAAGCGAGGTCCTGCCTCATTTCGCGGGCGTCAATGCCTTCCGGCCCACACCGACGCGCGCAGCGAAGGCTGCTTCCGGCTGGAAGTAAGCGAGGGGCGCTCGTAGCATTGGTCATGGCTGGGTGGTCCTCTTCCTCCAGGTTGTCGAGCCGCCACCAAAACGGTTTGTCAGTCGGCGTGCGCGCGAGCCCACTGCAGCAGCGCGGCGTCGAGCTTCGGGTGAGCGAGGTAGCGCGCGACGTAGTCGCGTTCGCTGCGCCCGCTCTTGGCGCGGATCACGTCCACCAGTGCGCGGCGCTCGTCGTCCCGCCACGCGCCGAGGTCGAGCAACGTGAGGATCGGCGCGACGCGGCGCCAAGCCTCGCGCTGGTGCGGCGAGAAGCCGCGCAGCGAGGCCTGGCCGCAATGGCGCAACAGCTCGTCGCTGGCTTCATCGACGGCGAATTCCCGGTTCGAGCCTGCCCGCGCCGACAGTGCGGCGCCAGCGCGCAAACCCAACGCGGCCAGCGGAACCAGTGGGTGCGGCTGCGCGGGTTCGAGGTCGAAGAACAGATGCCGTTCGGCCAGCCGGCGCAGCGTGGCGGGCCGGGTGCGATGGCGGGGGTTGCGCTGCACGCGCGCCTGCTCGTCACGTGCGAGCCGGAGCGTGGCCGCATCGCGGGGCCGGAAGCCGAGCTTGGCGTAGAACCACCAGGCGCCGGATTCGAGCCCTTCGTCGTTGCCCTTGCCGAGTTGGTACGGCTCGATGCTAAACGACGTAGTACCGAACATGTGCCGCAACGCGGCCAGCCAGCGCGCGAAGGTGAACGCCGCTTCGCCGCCGCGAAAGGTGTCGCAGGTGTTGAACGACAGCGCCGCGCTGCGGCCCACGATGTCGGACTGCACGTAGCCGATCGGCACGCCGTTGCGCAGCGTCAGGCCGCCGTAGTACGAGGCCAGGGCGTGGCGCCGCGGCGGGATCACGCCGACGAACGCGAAGGCCAGGCCGTCGCCATCGTCAACGAGCCACGCGTCACGCGCGTCGGCGAACGAGAAAGCCTCGAGCGAGCGGGCGCGCGTGACCATCGCGCCGCGTGCCAGGTTGACGATGGCCTCGCCGTCGCGCACCGACATTCGGCGCACCGAACGGGGCGCTCACGCCATCTCAGCTCGCAGGTCGGGGCGTACGCGCGGGGGCGGCTCGTGCCGAAACACCACCGGCGCCCCAGCGAAATGGGCCGCGGTGCGCGACGGCGTGTCGGGACCAGGCGCGAGCACGAAGCTCGCATCCACGGTGTCTGAATACGCCTCTCGCGTGAACCCGTTGCCCGGCATCGCGGCGATGCGCCGCAGCAGGAACGCGGCGTCGGTTTCGTTGGTGCTGCGCAGCCGGTCGAGCGCGTCGTAGCCCGCCAACTTCAGCTGGATCACTGCGTGTGCCTCGGCCGGCGTGAGGAGTGGCGGCAGGGCGCGCGCGATGCGCGCCTCGGCGTCCGTGTCGTTCCGGTCCAGCCGCAGGTTGTCCGGCCAATGTTGAGCGAGCCATTGCGCCTGGCCGGCGAAGAATCGGTAGTGGATCGGGGTACCGGCAATGCCGCTGTCGGCCAGCGTTGCGCGGTGCGCGCGCAGGTCAGCGCGAGTGGCAAAGCCGGCAAGCATGGCTTGCGCCTGCGCCAGCACCGCCGCGCTGTCTGGGTAGGCTCGCATGAAGCACAACACTTCGTGCAGGCGCATCACGGCGCGCGCGCTGCCGAGGCGGGCACGCGCGAGTTGCTTTAGCAGCGCCAGCTTCGTGTCCGCCGCGGCGGCGCCGAATTCGAGGCGGCAGCGTTCCAGTGCGGCAAGCGACGTCGATGCCATGGCGAAGTGATGGTAGTACGCATGCGTCGCTTGCTGCCACACGGTATCGCTGCGCCGACGTCGACCGATCCACCGCCTGTCGCGCCGCTGGCGGTGCCGGCCGCGGACCAAGCTTCGAGGTGACGCGTTGAGTGCCAAGGTCGCCTTTGATTGAGCGCGAGTGGCGGCTGCGGGCCGGCACGCGCCCGTCGATTGGCGCGCGCTCCGAAGCGGTCAGTCCAGCGTCAAGACGGGATCGCCGTGGGCTTGTTTTGTTTCGGCTTGCTCTGGTGGCCCAGACGCATCGAATGATTCGACGCGTTTTGGTGGAGAACGCGGCGACGTTCTGTCACTGCGCGGCCCAGACTCTCACGGCGGGTACCGAAAATTCCAACCCGACGACGGTCCGTGCGTACAGGTAGTTTTCGCGAGCCGTGTCGCTGAGTGCATCCATGTCCACATGGCCGGCGGCGTCGCATGGGAATGCATACGCACGTCCCGCATCAAAGAGGGACTGGAAACGCAACTCGTATTGGACTGGTTCGGGCGAAACCCTCGGCTGTCCGTTCATGATTCGCGCGCCTCTTGCAAACCTCAGCCCCTCGTCGCTGATGTCAGCCAGCTTGCTTCGCAGCAGCGGCGGCCGGCGCTGCGGCATTCGCCTTCTTGGCGTGATGAACTTTATGATGTTTCTTGTGGTGCATCGGCCTCGAGGTCGCATTGGCCGGAGCAGTCGCAGCGGGAGTTGACACGCCACTCGTCGCCTTCGGCGCGGCCGGGGTCTGGGCGAACGAGACTGCGGCAACGGTGGAGAGCAGCGTGGCAACGAGCAGGGACTTGGTGGCGGTCATGGTGATTCCGATTCAAGCGAGATTCGCATTGGCTCCGACTCTCTTGAGCGGGCCCAGTGTTTGCCGGGCTTGCATCCATAACGTGAGGCGCCCGTCGTGGTTGACCCTTCAAAGGCCACCTCGCCGTGCCTTAACGTCCGTCTAACCTTGCCGCCGCCTGTGCGCGTTCGCGTGGTCGCCGCAACAGCGGGCGGCAGGTGGGTGGCCGTCGATTCAGGTTCCCTCGAGTTGTTGAACGGCGTCCGCGCGAGCGAATTGCCGATGGACTCGCCGCCCGAAGAACTGATCGACAGGTTCTTCAAAGTTAGGGCACTCACACTCCGCGCGACCGCGCTGGCTCACTTGACCGGAATTGGCGTGGATCGATCCACCGGTACGGCCGTGATGCTGTTCTTGGGCGAACCGTCGATGAGACGATCCGAGTAGGTGAGGTAGACGAGCGTGTTGCGCTTTCGATCGACGATGCGCACGATGCGCAGCTTCTTGAACAGCACCGAGAGCCGTTCGCTGAAGACCTCTTCTTGCTGGGGCAGTGGCTGTGTGAACGAGATCGGCCCGACTTGGCGGCACGCGATGGAGGCCTCGGCCTTGTCCTCGGCGATGCCGAGTGCGCCCGAGATTCCGCCGGTCTTGGCGCGCGAGACGTGGCAGGTCACGCCGGCAACCCGCGGATCGTCATAGGCCTCGACGACGATCTTGTGGTCCGGGCCGATCAGCTTGAAGACCGTGTTGACTTCACCGATCTGTTCCGCCATGGCGGTGACGCAGAACAGCGAGAGTCCGAGCGACAGGAGTTTCTTCACGGGCGTGCCTTTGCGGAAAGTCGAGATGGAGGCCATTCTCAGGCGATCGCCCCCACTCCTTTGGCTGCCGGCCCAATTCGAACGGCCGCTATCTGGCGGCGTGAGCGGCGGGCGGTAGCCGGCCACCACCGGTCATCGAGGTCTCAAGAAGAACGAGCCGCCAACGGCCGGTTTCAAGGTACTGCCGACATAGCCCTACGGCCGTCCGAAGCGGCGCGTTCTCCAAAGCGGTCGCCCAAGGTCTTGCCGCGCTCGTCGGCATCGGAGGCAGGCCGTATGTCCGCAGGTCGAGCGACCGAACTGGAACTGCCGACCCGTTTTGGTCGTTGAAGTCCGAGAATTCGTCGGCTGAAAGCGGTCCTCGGTATCGTCTTCCCCGAGGCCTTGTCAGGATGCGGGATTCCAGTCTGAAAGCTCGCTGATGGCCAGCTTCAGCGCTGCGTCGAGTGAAAGGCAAGCCGGAATGGTGGTGACATCGGTCTCGACAGCGGTTGGACGTTCGAGCGTGTGGAACTGGCTGTCGACCAGGCTTTGCGGCATGAAGTGGCCCTGACGCTGCTGCATCCGCGCTTCGATGAGCTCGCGCGCCGCGTCGAGGAAGACAAAGCGCAGATCGCCCGCGGTCGCGCGAATCCGGTCGCGGTAGGCGTGCCTGAGGGCAGAGCAGGCGATCACGATACCGCGGGGAAAGCGCCTCGCGTCGGCGAGTGTGGCAGCCACGTTGTCGAGCCACGGCCAACGGTCGTCGTCGGTGAGGGGCTCGCCCCGCTTCATCTTCGCGATGTTGCCTTCACCGTGCAGATCGTCGCCATCGACAAATTCGAGACCGTGCTCGGCGGCGAGCGCCTCGGCGAAACTGCTCTTGCCACACCCGCAGACGCCCATGACGATGATGGCCAAGCGGCCGGAGCTCGAAGCAACCATGCAGCAATGTCCTTCGGTAGCAGGCGCCTGCCGCGGGCGTGATGGTGGCCTGATCAGAGGAACCCGACCGATATCCAAGGGATGAAAGTGATCGCGACCAGTCCGAGCAGGAGCATGCCCAGATAGAGCCATATGCGTTTCATTCCCGCCTCGGGGGACACCTCGCCGATGATGCAAGCGGCGTAATAACAAAGGCCGAATGGCGGCGCAAACAGGCCCAGACCCATCGCGAGGATGACGATCATCGCGTAGTGGACCTCGTGAATACCGAGCTGGTGGGCAATGGGGAAAAGCAGCGGGCCGAACAACACGATCGCAGGGATGCCCTCGAGCACACTTCCGAGCACGATGAAGGCGACGATCGAGATGAGCAGGAAGCCGGTGGCGCCGCCGGGCACGGCGGCCATCATCACCGCCAGGTCGTGCGAGAAGCCCGACTGCGTCAGCGCCCAGCCCATCGCGCTCGCAGCGCCGACGATGAACAGGATCGCGCCCGACAGCGACGCTGTTTGAACCAGCATCGGCATGACAGACTTCCAGCGCAGCCCGCCGCGGTAAATCAGCAGCCCGACGACGAGTGCATAGGCAATCCCGATGGTCGAGACCTCGGTTGCCGTCGCAATGCCCTCGACCACCGCACTTCGGATCACGAACGGCAACAGCAACGCGGGAAGCGCGATGAGGAAGGTCTTGCGCACCAGCGAGAACGGTGCGCGTGCGACCGGCGTGGCGCTCGCGTCGCGCCCGGCGCGCCAACGCGCAACGAAGCGCAACACGACCGCAAGCACGATCGCCGGCAGGATTCCGGCAGTGAACAGCGCGGCGATGGAGATACCGGTCACCGACGCGATGGCGATCAGGACGATCGACGGCGGAATGGTCTCGCTCATTGCGCCGGACGCAGCCAGCAGCGACACGAGCTCGCCGTCCTTCATGCCGCGCTTGCGCATCTCCGGGAACAGTACTGGCGCGACAGCCGCCATGTCGGCGGTCTTCGATCCGGAAATGCCCGAGACCAGCAGCATGGCGCCGAGCAGCACGTAGGACATGCCGGCGCGAACGTGGCCGATCAGTGACGCAAGGAACTCGACCATCACGCGGGCAAGGCCGGCGCTGTGGACGAGCTGCCCCAACAACACGAACATAGGCACCGCGAGAAGGATGAGGGTGCTCATGCCCTCGTCCATGCGACCGACGACGATCGTCAACGGGGTCGAGGTGGTGGTTAGCAGATAGGCGGCCGTCGCCAGCGAGAAGGCGAACGCGATCGGTACACCCGCCATCACGGCCACACCGAGGAGGCCGATGAAGAAGACGAGCAATGAGCTCTGACCCATCGCCGTCAGGCCCGGGGCTGCGACATAGAAAGCGCCCGCGACCAATGCCATGACGGCGATGACGCTGAGCATGTCGCGCCGCTCGTGGCGAACGAAGCGCAGGAGACAGCTCGCAAACGCAACAACGAAGCCGAAGAGAATGGCGAGTGCCCTGACAGAGCCCGACCAACCGAGCGCCGGGGTTTCAACGAAGGCCTGGTCCTGCAGGTACTCGAAAGCCGGGTGCAATACCAGGCCCAGAAAAACGGCCGTCGTTCCGACCGCCAGCGTCTGCGCCCACCTCTGTGCCCGCGTCGAGACCATTGACACGAAAAAGGTGAGCCGCATGTGACTGCCACGCTGGACAGCCAGCGCGCTGCCGAGCATCGCAAGCCACAGGAACAGGATCGAAGCAAGTTCGTCCGACCAGATGATGGGTCGATTGAACACCGCGCGCGCGAGGATGCCTACAAAGAGGATCACGACCTCGGCCACGACGGCAACTGCGGCCAAGATCTCCGTGCCGCGTTGCAGCCGACGCTCGAGGATGAGTCCAGGAGAGTCTGACAACACCAGTGTGCTGTCCTCTGCCATGGATGCGCTGGCGGCGATCATGCAAGCGGCCCCACGACAGACTCGAGCGCGGCCCAATTGTCGGCGCCGAACTTGTCCCGCCACTCCTTGTAGTAGCCAGCGTTGGAGAGCGCCTTGCGGAAGGCCGCTCGGTCGGCGGTTTCAAACGTGAGACCTTTGCCTGCCAGCTGCTCCTTCAAGGAGGCGTTAAGGCGCTCGACGTCTGCTCGCTGTTCCATGCTTGCACGGTCGAACTCGCGCCGCACGATTTCTTTCAGGTTGTCAGGAAGGTTGCCGAACGCCCGCCGGTTTCCCAGCAGCCAGAAAGGATCCCAGATGTGATTCGTCAGGGACAAGAACTTTTGTACCTCGTAGAGCTTCCCCGATTCGATGGCGACAAAGCCGTTCTCCTGGCCATCGACGAGACGGGTTTGCAGCGCGGTGTACAGCTCATTGAAGTTGATCGACGTCGGTGATGCGCCAAGCGCCTTGAACAGCGACGTGAAGATCGGCGAGACCGGAACGCGAATGCGATAGCCTTGCAGATCGGCCGGGGTCTTGATCGCTTTCGAGGCGGAGGTGATGTGCCGGAAACCGTTGTCGGATGCCTTGGAGACGGTGACGAAACCGGCTTTCTCGATCTGCGCGCGAACGGTCTTGCCCAGTTGCCCGTCGATGCCGGGCCATACCTGCTCGTAGCCGGAGAAGGCGAAGCCGACGTTCGTGATCGCCGCCGGAGGAACGACGGTCGACAGAACCGACCCCGAGATGTTCAGAAACTCGATGCCTCCGGAACGCACCTGGGTCAAGAGGTCGGTGTCCGACCCGAGTTGGCTCGCAGGGAAGAAGCGGATCTCCAGTCTTCCTGAACTGGCCTCGAGAATTCGCTTCGTGGCCTGCTCGAGCCTGGCGTTGATCGGCTGCGTCAGCGACTGACCGGTGGCCAGCTTGTAGTTGAATTCGGCGGCGTTCGCCGGCCGGGCCCCTATCGCGAACAGCGGCAGCGCGCCTGCCGATTGCAAGAGGGTGCGCCGCGAGATGCCGACGCGTGATTTCGATGTCGTCATGACCTTGTCTCCAATTGTTGGAACTGACCTGATCCACGCCAGATGGGGCGGATCTGCGTGCTGCTCTGAGACTCGATGCGGGGACCTTCTGGGAGGACTGAACCGAACCAATCTGGGGGAAGCATAGAGGACGCCTCATTGAAGCGCTATTGAGTTATTCTTCTTGACCGTGAAGTAGAGCTAAAGGGTCAGTCATGTCACTCCCGCTCCGCGCGATTGCCGTGTTCGACGCCGTGGCCCGGTGTCGAAGCCTGTCAAAGGCCGCGGCCGAACTGTTCGTGACGCCCTCGGCCGTCAGCCAGCAGATCCATACCTTGGAAGTGCACCTGGGCACCACTCTGCTGACGAAAGCCGGACGCGGCATTGTGCTGACCGAGGCCGGCGAGCGCTACTTCGAGATGATCGCCGACGACGTTCAGCGCATCTCAGAAGCCACCCAGCGAATCCGGGGATTCCGTTCGCGCGCGGTGCTGACCGTGCGGGCGACGCCAACGCTGGCCAGCAAGTGGTTGCTGCCACGCCTGCGCCCCTTTCTCGACGCCAACCCCGACGTCGAGCTGCGCTTGAACGGCACCACCGAACCCACCGATTTCACGCGGGAGGCGGTCGACGTGGAGATACGGCACGGGGAAGGACGATGGCCCGGGATCTTTGTCGAGGGCCTCGCCGAGGAGTCCTTCCTACCGGTGTGCTCGCCCACGTACCGCGCGGCGGCGAGCATGACCGCCGCCGAGGTCCCTCAGCACCGCCTGATCCACTCGGTGAAATCGCAGGTTCAGTGGCCGCAATGGTTCTCGCTGGCCGGCGCTGCACCTGTCGAGGAATGGCGGAGGGTGTTGTTCGATCGCAGCCACATGGCGATCGACGCCGCTGTCGACGGGTTCGGCCTGGCGCTGGAAAGCACGCTGATGATGTGGCGCGAACTGCGCGATGGCAGCTTGGTGTGCCCGGTTCGGAATCCGCCCAGGGTGTCACTCACCACCCAATGGATCATCTGCCCGTTCGATCATCTCCACAAAGCCAAGGTTCGCTTGTTCCTCGACTGGCTTCGCGCCGAACGCACGGTCTGGCAGGATCAGCGTCCGGCACTGAACGCGACAGCGACGATTTAGAAAACCTAATTGCTGCTGGCAGAAATCTACGTTGTCCTAATCAAAGCGGGTTCCTACACTGATTGCCAGAAGCCGCGTTTTTCTTCGCGGTCCCTGTGAACGTATCAGTGAAGGACGACCAATGAATCTCTACACCATGCTGGCGGCCCGGGCCGCGGCGGGCCGCCCCGTGCGAGTGGGCCTGATCGGCGCCGGCAAGTTCGGCTCGATGATCTTGTCGCAGGCCCGGCACATCGACGGCATGCACGTCGTCGGCGTCGCCGACCTCGATGTCGGCAAGGCCCGCGCTTCGCTAGCCCGCGTCGGCTGGGAAGCCGATCGCTATTCGGCCAAGAACCTCGGCGAGGCGGTGAAGACCGGCAAGACCTGCGTGCTCGACGATGCCAGCGCATTGTCGGCTTGCGACGAGATCGACTGCATCATCGAAGCGACCGGCCATCCGATCGCTGGCGTGCGCCATGCGCTCGCCGCCATCGACGGCAACAAGCACGTCGTCATGGTGAACGTGGAAGCGGATGCGATGTGCGGACCCTTGCTCGCAGCCAGGGCAAAGGCGAAGAATCTGGTTTACAGCATGGCGTACGGCGACCAGCCCGCGATCATCTGCGAGTTGGTGGACTGGGCTCGCTCCTGCGGCTTCGAGCTGACCTCCGCCGGCAAAGGTATGAACTTCGAGCCGCGCTACCGCTATTCGACGCCCGACACGGTGTGGGGCTTCTTCGGCTGGACTGCAGAAGAAGTGGCGAAGGGCGACTTCAACCCGAAGATGTACAACTCCTTCACCGACGGCACGAAGGCGGCCATCGAGATGGCGGCGGTCGCCAACGGCACCGGGCTCGACTGCCCCGACGACGGCTTGGCGTTCCCGCCGACCGGGCTGCACGACCTCGCGAAGGTGTTCCGCCCCGCGGCTGACGGTGGCCGTCTGGCGCGCAGCGGTCTCGTCGACATCGCAGCGAGCCAGGAGCCCGATGGTCGCGAGGTCTTCAACAACATCCGCTACGGCGTCTTCGTCACATTCAAGGCTCCGAACGAATACGCCAAGGCGTGCTTCAAGCAGTACGGGTTGCTGGTCGACCCGTCCGGCTGGTACGGCTCGATGTGGCGGCCGTTCCACATGATCGGTCTGGAGACGAGCATCAGCGTGCTCTCCGCGGTGCTGCGCGGCGAGCCGACCGGAACGAGCAAGGAGTTCCGTGGCGATGCGGTCGCGACTGCCAAGCGCGACCTGAAGCCCGGCGAACTGCTCGATGGCGAAGGCGGCTTCACGGTCTGGGCTAATGCGATCCCGGCGTCGAAGAGCATGGCGGTGGGCGCCCTGCCGATCGGCCTGGCTCACAACGTCAAGCTCAAGCGCCCTGTCGCCAAGGACAGCATCGTGCGCTTCGAGGACGTGGTGATGGAGCGCGATCTCGACGTGGTGGCGTTGCGCCAGCAGATGGAGCGCGCCGCTCTGGGTCAGATGCCGAATGCCGCCTGAGCGGCAACGCTGCAGAACTGATGAAGGGCAGCATCATGGCGCACCGGCCCCGAGCGGCCGGTGCACACGTGGTCATCGCCGAATTCGACGTGAAGCCGGGCTGCCAGAGCAACTTCATCGCTCTGGCGCTCGGGTTCGCGAACGAATGCCTGGCGAGCGAAGCGGGATGCCGACAGTTCGACGTCGTGCAACTCGCAACAACGCCCGGTGGCGTTCTCTTCTATGAAGCGTACGACGGCATGAGCGCGTTCGAAGCTCATTGTCAGTCGGCCCACCTGGCTCGCTTCAAGACCGCCTTCCAGGACATGGTTGCGGGCGAGCGCCCGCTGCGGCAAGGCTCACGCAAGCGCGAATGAGCTCGCGCGCATTCACACCACAAAGGACGCAGACATGAGCGCACCTGTCACGGTCGGGTTCGTTGGCACGGGCATCATGGGCTTTCACATGGCGCGTCGGCTGGCGGAAAGCGGGCATCACGTGCGGGCATGGAATCGCACGCCCGACAAGGCCGAGCGCCTTGCACCCTTCGGCGTCCATGTGGGCGCCCGTGCCGCGGACATCGCGCGCGACGCGGACGTCGTGATCTGCATGCTCAGTGCCGGGCCGGTCTGTGACGATGTCCTGCTCGGTCGTGGCGAAGTGCTTGCGTCGATGAGACCGGCTAGCACCTTGATCGTGATGAGTTCGATCCCGGTCGAAACGGCTCGACGCCAGGGCGAGGACGCCGCGGCGCGCGGCGTCGACTATCTCGACGCTCCCGTGTCGGGTGGAGAGACAGGCGCGCAAGCGGGCAAGCTCGCGATCATGGCTGGCGGTGATGTCGACGTTTTCGAACGATGCCGTCCGCTCTTGGAAGTCATGGGCCGGCCAATCCGTGTGGGACCGATCGGAGCCGGTCAGCTCGCCAAACTGGTGAATCAGATGATGGTCGCAAGCACGATTGCCGCCGTCGCGGAAGCACTGCTGTTCGCCGAGCGCGGCGGCGCGGATCCGGCCCAGGTGCGCGAAGCACTGCTCGGCGGCTTTGCCGACTCAACCGTCTTGCGCCAGCATGGGCAGCGCATGATTGTCGGCAACTTCAACCCCGGGGGCCCCGCGAAGTACCAGGTCAAGGATACAAGCACCGCACTCGCCCTCTCTCGCAGCCTGGGGCTCGAGCTTCCGGTGCTTGGCATGGTGGATGGTCTGTTCGCAGACATGGTTTCGCACGGAGATGGTGATCTCGACCACAGCGCAATCATCCGTGAGTTTCGGCGTCGCAACGGATTGACAGTGACCGACAAAGGACGAAGCGACGGGCCGTCCACCTGATCCAGACATTGAGTGTCTTGGCGGTTTCAGTACCGAAGTGCAACGCGCAAAACGCATGAGCACCAACGCCTCGCATCTGGCGATGGCATAGGGCGTTGCATGGTTCTCCGCACGTCTTGTGCGGGCCTGCGCAGGTATGGTGGCGCCTAGCGGACCGTCGTGGATGACCGTTCATGGCCGAGAGCGTCGTCGGCGACCGACCCTTGTGGCCTGGTCGATCGGGATAACCGCAATCCGGCGACTTCATCGCGCCGCTGGCTGGCATATCCCGGAACGGAAGTTTCGAACCGCTCGTGCGAGGGGACTACCGCGTCCGCGACCCGTCGGCTTCCGGGCGCGGCTCATGCCCGTCCCTAGCCCGCATGGGCTTCCGACCCCCCGATCGGGGCATGGCCAAGACGTCTGGTGCTGCCTAGGCTTGAACCAAGGTACCCAACACGACGCAGAGAAGGAGCAAACGTCATGAATGCTTCGCCGATGCTCTCCTACGAAGGAGCCCACTACGAGTTGCTGTTCCAATCTCTCTTTGCTGAGGGACGTGGGTATGCGTTCCCATGCGATGCCGCCGGCCACGTGAACCTGGACGCGCTCAGCGACACGGCCCGCTACAACTACCTCTACGCGCAGACCGTCGTCGGACGTGAGCTTTCAATACCGGCCGTGCAACTCAGCGCTGCGCACTGACGCAACATCGCATGGGCCCCCGCGTTCAGTGCAACAAGGCGCGGGGTTCAAGGCCACCATGGAGAGTTGAGCAGGCGGTGGCGGGCATTCGGGTCCGTCGGGCGTGCCGGCCAGGTTCCTCGCAAAGTGTTTCGACAGGCCAAACGACATGAATAAACCACGTGAGCTCGAGCTTGACAAGCTCTACGGTCCGCTCAAGGCGCAGGCCATCGCGCTGCGCCGCGAGCTGGGTCAACCGAGGCTCAAGTACGAGCGGGTCTTGGACGCGATGACCCAGGTCTGCGGGTTCGCAGCTTTTATCGCACTCAGCGATGCCTTGAGTGCAAAAGCCCCAGGCGACGCCAACGAGCCGGAGACGCGCCCGTTCGTCTACGCCGAGATGGCCAGAGACCCGAACCTGCGCTTGCTTTGGCTGCTCAGCAGTGACCTCGCCTCGGCGTCCAGTGTGGTCAATGCGGATTGGCTGCGGCTGGAGACGGCCCTGAGGGGAGTGGCGAGGAAGCTGAGCTTGGGCGAGGACTCGGTGTTCAACGCTGCGGCGCGGGCGTGGTGCCGGGCATCGGATTGGCGCCAAGTCCAGGAAAGGGTGCTTGAGCGCCGGCTCCACGCGTAGTGCGTGCACGATGCCATCGGGCCTCCGCCCCGTCCGATCCATTGGCCCGGGCCCGGCTGCCCGCAGGCGCAAGTGACCCGTCCACGGGACAAGGTCAAGTCCAACGCCAGAATTCTCCAGAGCCAGTTGCGCGCGCAGCGAGCCCTTTACGATATTTCATGGTGGGATCTGCCCCGCGCGGTATGTGGTTTGAAAACGCAATTCCTCATTCGTCACGCCAAGTCGAGTTGGGATGACACTGCGCTGTCCGACAAAGACCGGCCACTGAACGATCGCGGCAAACGCGACGCAACGAGGATGGGTGAACGATTAGCACAGCGCGATGTGAACCCCGATCTGATCCTGTCGAGTCCGGCCATGCGCGCGCTCACGACGGCGGCGATTGTCGCCAAGAAGCTCGGCTGCGAGCTCAACGACATCGTCGTGGACGATCGTCTGTATGCCGTCGAGGCGGATGATCTTCTGGACGTGATTCATGCGGTTGACGACAAGCTGAAGACCGTCATGCTGTTCGAAGAGATCGCGATGCAGGCGCCGGGTATTCGCCGATTGTTGAGGTTCAGGACGCCCACTTGGCGCGGTCCAGCGGCAGCAGGCCGCGCAGGAAACCGGAACCCCAATTTCACCGCAAGTGCTCGTCGCGCAAGGTCACACTCGCTCGGCGCTTGAGGGCACTCCGGTGCAGTTCTAACGCACCGTGTACCCACGGCCCTCCATGCATGCTAGGGTGGCGCGATGGAAGACGCTGGCGCGAGCCATGGCGCTGGGCTGCGTGGCGGCCCAGCGGTTGCAATCCTGCCGGTCCGCCTCGGTCTGCGCGGGGCTCTGGCCGTTGCGTGGATAGATGATGGGGTCGGGGGCAGGCGTTGGTGCTGGCTCGATCGGCAGTGTCTCGTAGTAGACGCCGGGCGGCGACTCTACAAGCACGTCGCCCGGGTACCACGGTCCGCCGTCGTAGTAGCCGCCAAGACCGATGCCGATGCCCACACTACCCCAGAATGGCCCAGGGCAGCAGTGGCGGTGCCCATGCCAGGAATGACCACCCGAGTGGTCACCGTGGCGACCCTGCCCATCGGCCCGCCCTGAGCCTTGGCTCGGTGCCGGCCCATGCCAGGAATGACCATCCGACTGGTCACGGTGGCGACTCTGCGCATCGGTTGGCACCGAGCCAAGGCTCAAGGCCAGCGCTGCGAAGGCTATGAGTGTTCGGGCGGCGATGCTCATTGATGAGGCTCCTTGCCAACACCACGGTTTGACACGCCAAACGACACTTGAGTTCTCCATCGGCAAGACTGCGGTCTTCGTCGCTCTGCAACACCTTGCCCCATGTCCTTGACCCCTTCGGCACCCCTGTACCAGTGCACAAAGCCGGCCGCCGGGGCGCGAGCCGCGTTCAGATCCGCGAAGCCTCTGGAAGGGAACTCCGGACGGTGCTTGGCCGTGCGGAACAGCGACTCGGCATAGGGGCAGTCCTCGCTCGGGCGAGGCCGCGAGTACGAGGGTGTCACGCCCAGCCAGCTCAGCGTCGAATGCACCGTGGTGGCCTTGAGCGCGGAGCCGTTGTCGCCCTGCGTCACCGCCTTGGGCGGCCATTGAGTTCAAGGTCGGCGCCTTCGAATCGGAGTTCGCCGGCAAGATGGACTTCTACCTGAACCTGCTCCCCGAGAAGCACCGAGGCTCGGACAATGCACCGTCGCGCCACCCAGAGCTTGGGTACCCACGACACGTTGATTCTCGGCACCCTGGGTGCACACTAGTGGCTAGGCAGTGCGAAAGGAGCCGACCATGAGCGCTCTAAGCCGTGTTTGCGTTGCCGCAGCGGTCGCCACGCTGGGCTCGGCCGCCCATGCCGAGTCACTGCGCTGCAATGGGGCCATCGCAGCAGAAGGCGACTCCAGGCTCGCGGTCCTGTACAAGTGTGGTCAACCCGTGCTTGCAGACAGCTACTGCGCGCCCGTGTTCTACATCGGCGCGGCGCAGCCCGTGCCCGAGCCGTTTGCGAGCGCCATCGTTCCCTGTCAGCAAGTGGACGAGTGGCTCTACGATCGCGGCGCAGGCAACCTGATGGCGACGGTGCGCTTCCGTTCAGGCGCTGTGGCGTCGATCACCTACGGTCGCCTCCCGCGCTAGCGTCCAGATTCCGTTTCGCCGCACAACCAAGAAGGCTCACTTGCAGATTAAGCTGGCAGGAGTCATGGTCAACGACCGAGACAACGCCCTTCGCTTCTACACGATCGTCCTAGATTCGTGATGAAGGCGGACATCCCTATGGGCCAGTTACCGAAAGGTGACCGTCCTCAAAGATGGGGCGCCTCGACGACTGGGGTTTGCCAGTGCGCGTTGCGCGCATGCTGCATGTGGTGCCGCGTGAGCGCAGCCCGCACGGAGAAGTTCGTCCGAGCACCGGCTTTGGATCCCCGAAACCGGTCGGTCACGACCGGCCGCTCATGGCCGCACCTGATTAGTCTTACTGTGTTAGTTAATTTCACGACTTTGCTGTCGGAAGCAGCAAGGGCATCGTGGAAGGCTACGTACGAGGAGCGAGCCGATACGCATTCGCAAGCTCGTGATCGAGGATGGGACGTGGCGCTGCGCCCGCTGGG
>JBGQEX010000069.1:0-19469 GCA_041496605.1 Piscinibacter sp. | reverse complement strand
GCTCCTCGGCGGCAACGATATAGAGCGCCATGATCGGCAGCACCGCGCCGTTCATGGTCATCGACACCGTCATCTGGTCGAGCGGGATGCCGGAGAACAGCGTGCGCATGTCGTAAATGGAATCGATCGCCACGCCGGCCTTGCCGACGTCGCCGGTGACGCGCGGGTGGTCGCTGTCGTAGCCGCGGTGCGTGGCCAGGTCGAACGCGACGCTCACGCCTTGCCCGCCGGCGGCCAGCGCCTTGCGGTAGAAATCGTTCGACGCCTCGGCAGTGGAGAAGCCCGCGTACTGCCGGATCGTCCACGGCCGCACCGCATACATCGTGGCCTGCGGGCCGCGCACGAATGGCGCGAAGCCCGGCAGCGTGTCGCTGTAGTGCAGGCCCTTCAGATCGGCCGCCGTGTACAGCGGCTTGACGGTGATGCCTTCAGGCGTGACCCAGTTCAGCGCGTCGACCTTCCCGCCGGGCGCAGATTTCGCGGCGGCCTTCTGCCACGCCGCGAGGGACTCGGAATTCAACAATGCGTCGTCAGACATGATCACCCCAGGGCAACGTTTGTCAGGATGCGCGGGACGGCTCGTTCGCGTCAATCGGGTTCGTCGTCAAAGGATGGGCCGAACCCGACCTGGCGCAAACCGTTCACACGCCGTTGGCGTGGCGCTTGATACGAACGCCCGCGTCGTCCATAATTCAAAATTGAATTATAGCTACTTCCAGCTTTTGCCAACCTGACGCCGATCACCCATGGCCGCACCTCGCATCTCCGCCGCCGGCACCGCTGCCGAGAGCCCACACGCACCGGCATTTGCCGAGGGCGCCCTGTACGAACGGGTCGCGGAACGGGTGCGCGAGCGCATCCTCGCCCACACGCTGGCTCCGGGCAGCTGGATCGACGAACAAGCGCTGACCGCCGAGTTCGGCATCAGCCGCACGCCGCTGCGCGAAGCGCTGAAGGTGCTCGCCTCCGAAGGCCTGGTGACGATGAAGCTGCGCCGCGGCGCCTATGTCACCGAGGTGTCGGAGCGTGACCTGGCAGACGTGTTTCACCTGCTCTCGCTGCTGGAAAGCGACGCCGCCGCCAGCGTGGCGGCCAAGGCCAGCGACGTCGAACTGGCCGAGCTCGCGGCGCTGCACCAGGATCTCGAAGACACGGTTGCCGACCGCGACGCATTCTTCAGCGCCAACGAGCGCTTTCACATGCGGCTGCTCGAGATCGCCGGCAACCGCTGGCGCAATCAGATGGTGGCCGACCTGCGCCGCGTGATGAAGCTGTATCGCCACCACTCGCTGTTCAAGCAAGGCCGGCTCGACGCCTCGTTGAAGGAGCACCGCAAGATCATGGCGGCGCTGAAGGCGCGCAACGCGGCGCTGGCGCAGCAACTGGTGCAGCAGCATCTGGCGCACGGCAAGGAGGCGGCGTCGCGGGCGTGAGGGTGTGAGGATGCCAAATGGCCACGGCTGCCAGAATGGCGGCCATGACCCGTCCCACCGTGAGCCTGATCGCCGTCGTCGCCCGCAAGGGCGCCATCGGCAAGAACAACGCCCTGCTGTGCCACTTGTCGGAAGACCTGAAGCATTTCAAGCGCACGACCCTCGGCTGCCCCGTCGTCATGGGGCGCAAGACCTGGGACTCGATCGCCCGGCCGCTGCCGGGGCGTCGCAACATCGTCATCACGCGCGACGCACAATGGCACGCTGCAGGCGTCGAGCGCGCCGATTCACTGGCCGCCGCGCTGCAGCTCGTGCAAGGCGAGCCCAAGGTGTTCGTGATCGGCGGGGCACAGATCTACGCGCAGGCATTGCCGCTCGCCGACGAACTGGTGCTGACCGAGGTCGACGCCGACTTCGACGCCGACACGTTCTTTCCCGACTGGGACCGCACGGCGTTTGCCGAGGTCTCGCGCGAGCATCACACCGCGCCCGAAGGCTGGCGCTACAGCTTTGTCACCTACCAACGCAAACGAGGAGATTGAGATGTCCGAACACGGCTTCCACGTGCATGGCCCGCACGACCACGAACTGGAACATGCGGCGCAGCACGAGCCCGAAGGCTTTGCCGGGCAACTGGCGGTGATGACCGCCATCCTCGCCACCGTGGGCGCCATCTTCTCGTACATGGGCGGGGCCACCCAGGCCAACGCCGGCTTGTACAAGAACAACGCGGCCATCAAGAAGACCGAAGCCTCCAACCAGTGGAACTACTACCAGGCCAAGAGCAGCAAGCAGAACCTGAGCGAACTCGCGGTCGAGTTGGCGCCCGAAGCCAAGAAGACCTTCTACGTCGACGAAATCAAACGCTACAAGACCGAGAAGGGCGAGATCAAACTCGCCGCCGAAAAGCTCGAGGCCGAATCCACGGAATGGGACCACCAAAGTGACGTGCAGATGCACCAGCATCACCGCTGGGCACAGGCCACCACGGCACTGCAAATCGCGATTGCGATGGCTGCCATTGCCCTGCTGACCCGGCGCAAATGGCTCGAGTACGCCGTGTTCGGCGTCAGCGCAGTCGGCGTCGTGACGGGCGCGCTCGCCTACCTGCACATCTGAGCACACGACGCCCGCGAGCCGCGCGGCGTCAAACAGGATTTCGGCAGCGGAAGAGCCTACAGGCTGTAAGCGAAGTGCCGCGCCACGACATGGTCGTACACGCTGATGGACGGGCCGTCGACGCTGCCGGAGAATTCGTGGCCTGACCCGTGGTCATGGCCACTGAACCGGTTGCCGTCGATCTGCAGCAAGACGCCGGCCCCCGTGCCATCGTCGCGAAGGTGCGGCAGCGCACCGTGAAAGTTGCAGCCGCGCTCGTAGTCGTACAGGCCGATGCGGTTGCCGTTGATCGTGCCGCCGACGTTGACGTGTTTCGATTCGGCGTGGTCGTAGACGTACGAGCGCGCGGTGCCCGTGATGATGCGGCCCGCAACGTACGCAATGCATGCTCTGGTTCCCGGACTCATGCGAACTCGTGACAGACGGTAGACAAAGAAACGGTCACGCAGTGTCGCCACAGATCCGGCGCCATCGAACGATGGCGTGCGCGTTCTTTGATGCAGATCAAAACCACACGCTTGAAATGCGCAGAAAGCAGACCGGACGCCGGCGCGCACGGCGCCCGGCGTCATGTCACGGGGTTGCCGGATTGGCCGGCTCGCACGGCGTGCCGTCGGGCCCCGCCTCGGGCTGGCGCCCGACCCAGCTGTTGGCCATCTTCTCGAAATCCGAGTGCGTGATCTCCTGCACCTGCATGCGTTGCGAGGTGCAGAAGTCCGACAGCTTGCTGCCGGCGGGCTCGTACTGCGCCGGTTGCTCCTGCGCCATCACGCTGACGGCCAAGCGCGAGCGCAGCTCGGCCAGACCGCCGGGCGACCAATCGGTCACCAGCCCTTCGAACTGCGTCAGGGCCGTTCTCAGCAGCTCGACGGGCAGTTCGTCGAAAGCCTGGTCGCCCGAGCGCTTGAGGGCCGATTCGAGGTGACACAGGTGGCGCATCACGCGCCGCACATCGGCGTGCTGGTCGAGCAGGTGTCGCAGCGCCTTGCGCATCGCGCGCAGCGAGACGTCCTGCGTTGACGGGGTGCCGACCGGCTCGGGCGCGGCCGGCGTGCGGGGCGGCTTGTCGTCGAACACCAGGCGAAGGTTCTGGCCGCGGCGCTGCACGCGTATCGGGGTGGCGAAGACGAGCTTCAGCCAATGCAACGGACGCAACAGCCCCGGCCCGCCGGTCGGCGCGCTGGTGCGCTTGGATGAGTTGGAGCTGGACATGCTTGCGCGCCGCAAAGCCAATGGCAACGCAGGGCACGTTCCCCCTACTCAGCAGCGTGTCGTTGTTTTCGTCCCGTGCCGGCCATTCTTTAGCGGCGGCAATGGCCGGGCGTGCGGAATGGCACGCTGCCGTTCAGGGCGTCAGGGCTTCGACCTTGACCCACTCGGCGGCGCTCTTCGTCGCCCCGTCCTCGAATTTCACCTCGACGCGGCGCCCCGGCTGCAGGTCGCCGAACGCGCCGGGCTGGGTCGACAGCTTCGACGCGCTGCGGTCGATCCAGATGCGCGTTCGCGCGGTCACCACGACACGCGGGCCGGTCCACCCGGTCACCGCCAGCGTGCGAGCGTTCGGGTCGACCGCCTCAATCACGCCCACCACCGTGACCTTGCCGGAGACGCCCGGCGACTGACCGATCGGGATGTAACGCTCGGTCGACTTCTGCCCGTGCGCGTACGAGGTCCCGACCATCAGGGTGACGAGCACCGCCAAGGTCAACCACGAATGCCGTTTCATTGCTGCCACCTCCGTTGCGCGCCGTGCCGGCCGTGTGAAGTCATTGCACCAGTTCCGCCCGCGCGCTCTTCTGCGCCGCGATCGCCTCGCCGAGCAGGTCGGCCCTGCGAAACCAGCTGTGCGCCGCGTGGCGCGACAGTCGAAGCGATTGTTCGAGGTACAGCACCGCCTGCGGATGCAAGCCGCCTTCCGTCAACACGCGAATGCCGTCGCCGGTCTCCGAGATCGCCTGCTGCAACGCGGAGGCGTCGTCGGCACCGTCGCCGCGAACACGCGCCGTCTCGAGCAGTTCGATGCTGCTGCGGATGTTCTCCAGCGCATTCAACACGCGCAGAAACGACGCGATGGCCGCGATCTGCGTGCCGTCGAGCTCGATGCCCTTGTGTTCCGGGTCGATGCCGGCGAGAAACAGCCCCGCCGGCGAGTTGTTGAACGACTCACCGTCGTAGAAACCGACGGCCGCCTCCAGCGTTGCGACCGCGTTGTTGTGGAAGAACGGGCCCGTGTCCGCTGCCTCGACGAGCGGTGGCACGTTGAAGGTGCCGTCGCCCGGCGTTCCGAACCCGTCGTCCGGCGGGACGCGCTCGCCGGTCAGGCGCGCGGGTTGGTCAGGCAGGTCCTCGACCCCGCTGTTGAAGTTGGCGTTGCCCAGGCTGTTGGCGCCGATCTGCGCGTTGGCCCCGGCGTTGACGTGGCACAGATTGCACTTGCCGAGCGAGTTGTCGAGAAAGATCTCCTGCCCGCGCCGGGCCACGGTGCCTTTCAGCGGCAGCGGCAGCTTCAGGTCTTCCTGTCGGCCGAGCGAGAGCTGAAAGGCTTCCAGGGCGTCAAGCTCGGCCTCCGTCGGCAAGCGGAAGTCGACGCCGGCGACGCGGTTCAGCGTGCGCGTGAAGTGCTGGATCACCGCGCCCACCGCGAACGAACGCAACGCGCCGTCGCCCGGGGCACCATCGCCCGACCAGCCGGTGCGCGGGCCCTGCGGGCTGGCGACAGAATTCCGCAATCCCAGCACATGCGGCACGCCCCGCATCACGAACTTGTTTTCCAAATCGTCGAAGCCATCCAGGTTCTCCCGGATGAGTCCGAACTCGCGCATCAATCGCGGGTTCTCGAAACCGTTCTTCAAGTCGGGGTTGAATTCGGCGACGAACAGCGGGTCGTTCTTGGGCAGCCTGGCGATGAACGCCGGGTCGATGGTGAAGTTGTTCGTCGCCGGATGGCAGGTTCCGCAGGTGCGCCCGTTGCCATTGAAGGTCTCGTTGAAAAACAACTGGCGCCCTTTGGCGATCAGTGCCGCCTTCGGGTCGGGCGGTGCAGGCGGGGCATGCTGACAAGCGGCCACCAATGCGGCGACCGAGGCGACGGCGAGCGTGGTGCCGAATGCGGCGAGTCGGGTGTTGTGCTTCACGTTCTCCCCCAAGCCGGACCGCGCCGGGTGCGCTTGGAGTGCGCACCGCGTTCCGCGGCGACACTTGACACGGTAGGCGCCGCGCGCCCGATCGTCAACGTGAATACAAACTACAAACGAGTGATGCGGCGCGCGGTCGAGTTGTTCCCGGCGCCGCGTGGGCGATTCAGCAGACGGCCTCGTTCAGCCGCTCGCACAGCAGGTTCAAGCGCTGTGCGTCGCCGGCCGGCAACGCGCCGGCGCGCAGCAGCGCGGCGCGGCGGATCGAGTGCAGGCGGAACAGCAGTTCGTCTTCGACCGCCTCGACTTCGCCGGCATCGACTGCGGCCACCATCTCCTTGCTCCACAGCCCGCTGGCGTTCCAGCCGGCGCGCAGGCGGCTCAACAGATGCTGCGCCAGGCCGAGCGCGTCTTTCAGCGCCGGCGACTCGGCGCCGGACGCGAGGACGCTGGCACTGTCTTGCGCCGCCCGCAGCGCCGCGTCCAGCCCGGCCAACCGCGCCTGGATTTCCTCGGCACCGAGGGTCGCATGCAAGGCCGGTTGCGCGCGCGCCGCATGCGAGATCGGGCCGACCCAGCCCAGGTCGAATTCGCCGGGCACCACGCGCAGCGCAACGCTGGCGCGTGCCAGGTGCGGGTGTTCGCCGCGCAGCACGCTGAGCGTGGCTTCGGTCACGGCCAGCAGGCGCCCGTGCGGCGACACCTGGTCGCGGGTCAGGCAATGCGGGTAGCCCGAGCCGTCCAGCCGCTCATGGTGCTCGGCGATCGCGCGCGCCACGGCGCTCGGGTAGTTGGTCAGTTGATCGATCAGCAGCTTGCCGACGTGCGGGTGCACGACCAGTTGCTGGTAGCTGTGGAAATCGAGCGCGCGGTCGGCATCGGCCTCGCCGTGCTTGGGGTCGATGTACATCTCGCCCAGGTCGTGAAGCAGCCCGCACAACATGGCGACACGCAGCTCCGCGGTGCCGCCACCGTGAGCGATCATCAGCGCGCCGTTCAGTGCCATCGCCTGCACTGCGTGCTCGAACGATTCGGGGCGCGAGGCCTGGCCCGCCGTCAGCAGCAGCTGCACCACCGAATGCAGCGGCAGATGCGAGACCTCGCGAACGATCTTGTCGGCATGCGGGCGCAGCAGCGCGGCCAGCGGCGTGTCGCGCTCCAGCAGCGACTGCGTCGCCCGCACCAGCGAATGCGTCGTCACCCCGTCTTCGGCCAGCAGGCAGCTTTCCAGCGGGTGCAGCAGTTGGCGGTCGAGCAGCTTGCGCTGCAGTGTTTGAGACACCGGCAGGTCACGCGCCCACAGCTTGGTTCCCGCAATGTCGAAGATGTCGCGCGCCGCGATGATGCGCTTGGTCTGGCTGGCCTCGAGAATGGTGGCCAGCGCATGCGGGTTGGCAGTGGAAAAGCCGTTCTTCGGGGCGTGCGCGCTCATGGTCGTCTCCAGCGGGTGTTGACTGGATTTCGACCGATCGCGC
Source organism: Piscinibacter sp. (assembly GCA_041496605.1). Classification (GTDB taxonomy): domain Bacteria; phylum Pseudomonadota; class Gammaproteobacteria; order Burkholderiales; family Burkholderiaceae_C; genus Albitalea. The sequence continues at coordinate 12,308 of JBGQEX010000069.1, read as the reverse complement.
GCGCATCTGAGGCGCCAATCGTGACAAGGCGTTGCAGGCGGGAAGAATCTGTTTGTTACGCGGCCTGCCCCGCGAGGCAGGCCCACAGCGGCGCCAAACGCTCGGCGTCCTGCGGGCTCAGCTCGTCGTGTGTCCACAGGCATTCGCGCTGGACGCCGCGCATGCGGTAGCGCAGCTCCGTGGCCGCCATGCCGATTTCATAGCGACTGTCGAGGTTGCCGTCAGACTTCGGCGCGGACCACAGGCCGATGCTGTTCCAGCCCGCACGCAGCCGCTCCAGCGCCACCGCGGCCCGCGCGGCAACGTCGTGCACCACGCGCGACCCGTGGGCCTGTTCGGCCAGCGCCTGCGCCTGTTCCAGTGCCATCGCCATTTCGGTGTTCATCATGGCCAGCTGGACCAGCAGGTCTTCGGTGTCGCCGGCGTCGTTGCTGCGAAGTTGTTCGGCCGCATTGCGCGCCGCGGCAGACACGAAGCCGGTCCAGACCCCGTCGAATTCGCCGGGAACCATGCGCAGCGCCAGACTGGCTCGCGCCAGCGGCGCCGTGGGTAACGCGGCCAGCCCCAGGGTGGCTTCGGCAACGCACAGCAGTCGCCCGAGCGGCGATATCGCGTCGCCGCTGCGACGCAACGGGTAGCCGCTGCCGTCGAGCCGCTCGTGGTGCTCGCCGACCGCACGGGCCAGCGTTGGCGGATAGTCGGTCAGCGACGCGAGCAGGAGTTCGCCGACGCGCGGATGCGTCGCGACGTGCCGAAAGTCTTGCGCGTCGAGCAGGCCCGCGTGGTCGACGTATTGGGGGTGGACGTACATCAAGCCCAGGTCGTGCAGCAAGCCGCCGAGCAGCGCGAGGCGCAGATCGTAGCGTTCGCCGCCCACGCTGGCCTGCATGGCACCGGCCAGCGCCATGCCGCGGATTGCATGCTCGTAGACCGTTGGCCTGGTGGCATGCACCGCCGTCAGCAGCAGCTGCGCCGCCGCATGCAGCGGCAGGCGCTGCACCTCGTTGCGCAACGGGGTGGCCCACTGCCCGACCGCGTTGGCCAGCACATGGCCGGAGTCGAGGAATTCGCCGAGCGCCTCGCACAGCTGGTAGGTGGTCACGCCGTCTTCGGCGCGCAGGCAGGCCTCCAGCGGTTGTTTGAGCTTGCGTTCCAGCAAGCGCTGCTGCAGCGACTGCGATACCGGCTGGTCGCGGGCCCACAGCTTGGTGCCCCGATCGTCGACGATGTCTTGCGACGCAACGATCTTGCGCGTCGCGCTCGCGTCGATGATGGCGGCCAGCGCGTGCGGATTGGGGAGATTGAGCCACTGCTGAGCCACGCCCATTGTTCTTGCCTTTCGTTGCCGGCGAAGCTGGGCACAACCGACTGCCGAGGCCCTCGCTGCCCCCGGGTTTCGTTGTTGTTCTGGCCGTCCCTTCGAATTCATGGCAATTCTGCCGACGCGCCGCCACGGGGACCAGCTGTAAGAGCTTGCAGGTGAGCGCTTCGGCCCGACCCGTCTCAGCACGTTCGTGCCACGGCGCGACACCTCCACGCCGCCAGCAGCGCCGCCGCGTCGGCGTGGCTCTGGCGCAGTGTGCGGTCGCTGATTTGCGCGGCGACCGCGCCGGCGTCGGCGACCAGTTGCTGCGCTGCCAGCGCCAGCATGCCGCCCCACTGGGCCGAGCCGGACAGCGGCACGCAGACGCTGCCCAGCGCCCACACCGTGTGCACGTACGCGATCGTGCGCAGCGTCGGCTCGGCTGCAACGGCGCGTGTTCCTTCGCGCACGTCGAGCGCCAGCGCGCGCCAGGTGTCGCGCCATGCGGCGTGCCACGGGCCGCGCGCCGTCCCGGGCGGTTCGCTCACGCGCCACAGCAGCCACGCTGGAACGAGGCAACTCGACGCGTCGGCCACGAGTGCGGCCAGCCGGCTCATCAGCGAGCCGAACGTCGAGACGACGTCGGCCGCAAAGACGCGCCGGAAGCTGGTCCACCACATCGCGCGGATGCTACCTGTCATGGTCTGTACCGATGTCGGTGCCGCGCGCCGCGCGCGAAAAATCCGTTACGCTTGTCGTCGCAAGGCCTGCGTGCGGCAACCCCGCTCACAGGGCAGCATCCTCCGGACGGCGTGGGCTACCCGCTTGACGTCGAGCCGGCTCAAGCGACCAGGCGCACGACACGATCGAGCGCGGAGTAACGCAATGCACGAGCACGAAGCCCTTCGTCTGCACGTGCCGGAGCCCACCGGGCGCCCCGGCCGACACACCGACTTTTCCTTCCTGCGCGTGTCGCCCGCCGGCGCGGTGCGGCGCCCGCCGGTAGACACCCAGCCCGTCGACACGCACGACCTCGCCCATGTCCTGGTGCGTGTGCTCGACGACGACGGCCGCGCCGTCGGGCCGTGGGCGTTGCCCGCCGATGCACAGCTGCTGCGGCGCGGCCTGCGCGCGATGATGAAGACGCGTATCTTCGACGCCCGCATGCTGATCGCGCAGCGCCAGAAGAAGATGTCGTTCTACATGCAGTGCCTGGGCGAAGAGGCGATTGCCATCGCGCATTCACTGGCGCTCGACCCCGGCGACATGTGCTTTCCGACCTACCGCCAGCAGGGCCTGCTGCTGGCGCGCGACGACGTCGACATGGTCGAGATGATCTGCCAACTGCTGTCCAACGAGCGCGACCCGATGAAGGGCCGCCAACTGCCGGTGATGTACTCGTACAAGCGCGCCGGCTTCTTCAGCATCAGCGGCAACCTGGCCACCCAGTTCATCCAGGCGGTGGGCTGGGGCATGGCCTCGGCGATCAAGGGCGACACGCGAATCGCGTCGGGCTGGATCGGCGACGGCGCCACCGCCGAGGCCGACTTCCACACCGCGCTGACCTTCGCGCATGTGTACCGCGCGCCAGTGATCCTCAACGTCGTCAACAACCAGTGGGCGATCTCGACCTTCCAGGCCATCGCCGGCGGCGAGGCCACCACCTTCGCGGCGCGCGGCGTGGGCTGCGGCATCGCGTCGCTGCGCGTCGACGGCAACGACTTTCTCGCCGTCCATGCGGCCTCGCAGTGGGCTGCCGAGCGTGCGCGCCGCAACCTCGGGCCGACGCTGATCGAATGGGTGACCTACCGCGCCGGGCCGCATTCCACCTCGGACGATCCGTCCAAGTACCGCCCGGCCGACGACTGGGCGCACTTTCCGCTCGGCGACCCCATCGCGCGGCTCAAACAGCACCTGATCGCGATCGGTGCCTGGTCTGAGCAGGAACACGAGGACACGCAGAAGGAGCTGGAGGCGCAGGTGGCCGCGGCGCAGAAGGAAGCCGAGCGCTACGGCACGCTGGCCGACGGCCACATGCGCAGCGCGGCCGAGATGTTCGAGGACGTCTACAAAGAGATGCCCGAGCACTTGCGCCAGCAGCGTCAACAGCTCGGCGTTTGAACTCGGAGTCTGATCATGGACATGAAAACCAGAACCAACGAGGCAACCATGACCACGCGCAAGACACCGATGACAATGATCCAGGCGCTGCGTTCGGCGATGGACGTGATGCTCGAACGCGACCCCAACGTCGTCGTGTACGGCCAGGACGTGGGCTACTTCGGCGGCGTGTTCCGCTGCACCGAAGGCCTGCAGGCCAAGTACGGCAAGTCGCGCGTGTTCGACGCACCGATCTCCGAGGGCGGCATCGTCGGCACCGCCGTCGGCATGGGCGCCTACGGGCTGCGCCCGGTGGTCGAGATCCAGTTCGCCGACTACTTCTATCCGGCGTCGGACCAGATCGTCTCCGAGGCGGCGCGATTGCGCTACCGCTCGGCGGGCGACTTCACCGCGCCGATCACCATCCGCATGCCCTGCGGCGGCGGCATCTACGGCGGGCAGACACACAGCCAGAGTCCGGAGGCACTGTTCACGCATGTCTGCGGGCTGCGCACACTGATGCCGTCCAACCCCTACGACGCCAAGGGCCTGCTGATCGCCGCCATCGAGTGCGACGACCCGGTCATCTTTCTCGAACCGAAGCGGCTCTACAACGGCCCGTTCGACGGCCACCACGACAAGCCGGTGGTGCCATGGTCCAAGCACCCGCTGGGCGAAGTGCCCGAAGGCCATTACACGGTGCCGCTGGAGTCGGCCACGGTGTTCCGCCCCGGCAACGACCTGACGGTGATCACCTACGGCACGATGGTGTTCGTGTCGGAGGCGGCGGCGCTGGAAACCGGCATCGACGCCGAGATCATCGACCTGCGCAGCATCTGGCCACTGGACCTGGACACGCTGGTCAACTCGGTCAAGAAGACCGGCCGCTGCGTCGTGGTGCACGAGGCCACGCGCACCAGCGGCTTCGGCGCCGAGTTGACGGCGCTGGTGCAGGAACACTGCTTCTATCACCTCGAAGCGCCGATCGAACGCGTCGCCGGCTGGGACACGCCCTACCCGCATGCGCAGGAGTGGGCCTACTTCCCCGGGCCCGCGCGCGTGGCCGCCGCGTTCAAGCGCGCGATGGAGGCATGAGATGGGCGTGCATGTGATCAAGATGCCCGACATCGGCGAAGGCATTGCCGAAGTGGAACTTGTGGCGTGGCGTGTGAAGCCCGGCGAGCCGGTGGCCGAAGACCAGGTGCTCGCCGATGTGATGACCGACAAGGCGACCGTCGAAATCCCATCACCCGTCGCGGGCACCGTGCTCGGGCTCGGCGGCGAGATCGGCCAGGTGATGGCGGTCGGCAGCGAGTTGATTCGCATCGAGGTCGAAGGCGCGGGCAATGTGAAGGCGGCCCCTGCGGCGACGGCGAAGGCGGCGGCACCTGCGGCGGCGCCGGCGATTGCCGCCGTGACTGCGCCTCCACCGCCGCCGCGCGAACCCGCGCCCATCGTGCAGACAGCGCGCCAAGCGGGCGACAAGCCCATCGCCTCGCCCGCAGTGCGCCGGCGCGCCTGGGACTTGGGGGTGGAACTGCAGTTCGTTCCCGGCAGCGGCGCGGCCGGCCGCGTGACCCACGAGGACCTCGACGCCTACGTGGCGCGGGGACCGAGCACGCGGCTGCCGACCGCCGGCACGCGCTACGCCGAGCGCGACGATGAAGAGGCGATTCCGGTCATCGGCCTGCGCCGCAAGATTGCGCAGAAGATGCAGGAGTCGAAGCGCCGCATCCCGCACTTCACCTATGTCGAAGAGATCGACGTCACCGAGCTGGAGACGCTGCGCACGCGGCTGAACGCGCAATGGGGTGCCGAGCGCGGCCGCCTCACGCTGCTGCCCTTGCTGGCGCGCGCCGTCGTGCTGGCCGTGCGCGCGTTCCCGCAGATCAACGCGCGCTTCGACGACGAGGCCGGCATCGTCACGCGCCACGGCGCCGTGCACAACGGCATCGCCACGCAAACCGATGCGGGCCTGATGGTGCCGGTGCTGCGCCACGCCGAGGCGCGCGACCTGTGGGCCAGCGCCGCAGAGATCGCACGCCTGGCCGACGCCGCGCGCACGTCCAAGGCCACGCGCGAGGAGCTCGGCGGCTCGACCATCACCATCACCAGCCTCGGCGCGTTGGGCGGCATCGTCTCCACGCCGGTGATCAACCACCCCGAAGTGGCGATCGTCGGCGTCAACCGCATCGTCGAGCGGCCGATGATGCGCGGCGGCGTGGTGGTGCCGCGGCTGATGATGAACCTGTCGTCGTCGTTCGATCACCGCGTCGTCGACGGCGTGCATGCGGCCGAGTTCGTGCAGGCGCTGCGCGGCCTGCTGGAGTGCCCGGCCACCTTGTTCGTGGAGTAGCCGATGGACGCTCGATCGACCACCCTGCTCGTCATCGGCGGCGGCCCCGGCGGCTATGTCGCTGCGATCCGCGCGGCGCAGCTCGGCATCGCCACCACGCTCGTCGAAGGCGACAAGCTAGGCGGCACCTGCCTGAATGTCGGCTGCATTCCGTCCAAGGCCATGATCCACGCCGCCGAACAGTTCGAGCATGCCTGCCACTGCGCGCAGAACTCGCCGCTCGGCATCCGCGTCGAGTCGCCGCGCATCGAGCTGGCGCAGACGGTGCGGTGGAAAGACGGCATCGTAGCCCGGCTCACCGGTGGCGTCGCCGCACTGCTGAAGAAGAACGGCGTGACGGTCGTCAACGGCTGGGCTCGCGTCATCGACGGCAAGACGGTCGAGGTGACGACCGGCGCGGGCCCTGACGCATTGCGCATCGGCTGCGACCACCTGTTGCTCGCACCGGGATCGCAGGCGGTGGCGCTGCCGGCGATGCCCTTCGGCGGGCGCGTCATCTCGTCGACCGAAGCCCTGGCGCCCGAAGCGCTGCCCAAGCGCCTGGTCGTCGTCGGTGCCGGCTACATCGGGCTGGAGCTCGGCACCGCGTATCGCAAGCTGGGCGCCGAAGTGGCCGTGGTCGAGGCCTTGGAGCGCGTGCTGCCGGCCTACGACGACGAGCTCGCCAAGCCGGTGGCCGGCTCACTGCGCAGGCTCGGCGTGCAACTTCATCTGGGTTGCACCGTGCAAGGCTTGAGCGCGAGCGGCGACGGGGTGCGCATCCGCAACGCGCAGGGCGAGGAGTCCGCGCTACCGGCCGACCAGGTGCTCGTCGCGGTCGGGCGGCGGCCGCGCACCGACGGCTTCGGGCTGGAAACCTTGATGCTCGACATGAACGGCCGCGCCGTTCGCATCGATGAGCAATGCCGCACGTCGATGCGCAACGTGTGGGCGATCGGCGACGTGACCGGCGAACCGATGCTCGCGCACCGCGCGATGGCGCAGGGCGAGATGGTGGCCGAGGTCATTGCCGGCCGGCGCCGGCGCTTCACGCCGGCAGCGATCCCCGCCGTGTGCTTCACCGACCCCGAGCTGGTCGTCGTCGGCCGCACGCCGCCGGAGGCGGCGCAAGCCGGGCTGGACTGCCTCAGCGCGATCTTCCCGTTTGCCGCCAATGGCCGCGCCATGACGCTCGAAGCCGGCGACGGTTTCGTGCGCGTCGTCGCGCGCCGCGACAACCATTTGATCGTCGGCTGGCAGGCGGTGGGCCGCGGCGTGTCGGAGCTGAGCGCGGTGTTCAGCCACTCGATCGAAATGGGCGAGCGGCTCGAAGACACCGCGGGCACGATCCACGCCCACCCGACGCTCGGCGAAGCGGTTCAGGAAGCGGCGCTGCGCGCGCTCGGGCACGCGCTGCACGTGTAGCGCGGCGGCCCTCACGGGGCGCCGGCCGGCATCACCCACCGCGGTTGCGCATCCAGTCGGCCGTATTGAAGAACGCCGCACCCAGTCGCTCGGCCAGCGTGACGTCGATGCCGGTGTCGCTCATCGCCTGCCGCATGCACGCCATCCACTGGTCGCGTTCGGCGATGCCGATGGTGAACGGCAGGTGGCGGGCGCGCAGCTTCGGGTGGCCGAAACGCTCGACGTAGTGCTGCGGCCCGCCGAGCCAGCCGCACAGAAACCAGAACAGCTTGTCGCGCGAGCCGTCCAGCGCAGCGGGGTGCAAGGCACGCAGCGTGCGGTACTGGTCTTCCAGGTCCATCAGGTCGTAGAACCGATCCACCAGCGCGCGCACGGCCGGCTCGCCGCCCAGCCGCTCGAAGGCGGTCGCGGTGGGGTCGGGTTCGGGCGTGTCGCTCATCCGATGAGCTTGTCAGCGATCGCGCCGACGGCCTTGGCGGCCGGGCAGCCGGGAATCGTTTCGAGCATCAGTTGGCGCTTCTGCACCGCCTCGCGCACCGCGACATCGCTGGGCACCTCGCCGACCAGCTCGAGCTTCAGCGGGGTGCCGGTGCCGTTGGTGACGTAGCGGTCGATCACTTGCTGCAACTGCGCGCGAATGGCGCGGCCCTCGCCCAGGCGGCTGACCTGGTTGACGACCAGCTTGATCACGTGGCGCTGCTGCTGGTTGGCGAGCACCTTGATGGTGGCGTAGGCATCGGTCAGCGAGGTCGGTTCGGGCGTGGCCACGACCATCACTTCGTCGGCCAGCGAAACGGCATACAGCACCACGTCGGAGATGCCGGCGCCGGTGTCGAGCAGGATGCGGTCGAAGCGCGGCGCGACCTTCTCGATGACGGCGAGCAGCTGGTCGCGCACTTCGGGCGTGAGGCGTGAATACTCGACCAAGCCGGAGCCGGCCAGCAACACCGAGAAGCCGCCGGGCGCCGGGAGGATCGCGTCCTGCAGCTCGTTCTTGCCGGTGAACACGTCGTGCAGCGTGATCTTGGGGTGCAGGTTCAGCACCACGTCGAGATTGGCCAGGCCGAGGTCGGCATCGAGCACCAGCACGCGCTCGCCGCGCCGCGTCAGCGCGGCCGCCAGGTTGGCTGCCATGAAGGTCTTGCCCACGCCACCCTTGCCGCTGGTCACGGCGGTGATGCGCGCGCGTGGGCCTCGCGCGGCTGCGGGTGGTGACGAAGGCGTGGTCATTCGATGTCCTGAAACTGTGAGGTGCCGAACAGCAGCCCCTTTTCCTCGGCGCTGACCTGCAGCATGGTGGGCTGCTCCAGGCACGCCCGGTTGCGGCCTTCGGCCTTGGCTCGGTAGAGCTGCTGGTCGGCACGCTCGATCCACAGCGTCGCCGACGAGCGCACCCATTGCGGGGCAAACGCGCCGCCGAGGCTGATCGTCACGGCCACCTCGACACCCGGCGCCACGCTGACCGGCCGGCGCTGCACTTTCATGCGAATGCGCTCGGCCACGGTGTGGCCGAAGGCCGGCGGGCAATTGGGCAGGATGATGGCGAACTCTTCACCGCCGAAGCGCGCCACGGTGTCCATCGGGCGCACGCAGTCGAGCAGCGCCTGCGCCACCGCCTTGATGACTTCGTCGCCGGCGGCATGACCGTAGGTGTCGTTGACTTGTTTGAAGCGGTCGATGTCGGCCATCAGCACCAATGCCGGCTCACCGGCGCGTGCCACGCGGTCGATCTCGCGTGCGATCGCGAGCTCGAACTGGCGGCGATTGGACAGGCCGGTGAGCGCATCGCGGCTGGACAGCATGCACAAGCCGTCGATCACCGCCTGCAGCCACAGCAGCGAGCCCTGCGGCGCGTCTGTCGGCAGCGAATGCCCCGATTGCGCCAACAACTGCAGTGCAGCCTGCAGCCGCAGCGTGCCGGCCGACTTGTTCTGGGTCGTGGGTTGGGCTGACACGGTCGGCGTGACTCAGCTGTTGTGCAGGGCGTTCGGGCCACGGTGCGAAACGTCGCACGAGGGCGTCGTGCGTTCACCTTCCGGGTGGAGCGATGCGCCAGATCGAAAGTGAGCCGTCATGCCATGAGTCCCAATGCGAACGAGCGGTTCCCAACCGCTTCTGTGGGGCCAGTCTAGCAGTGCATCGCTGCGGCAAGCGCGCGAACTGCGTTCGTAAACGGGCCCATCTCGCTGCTTGCGTGGCGCTCAAGCGCACGAAACTGTGGCCGATATCCCGTTGCCAGCCCCGCGTACGGCATTCGCACGCATGGGCATCACCAAGAAGTCGGAGCCCGAATGAGCGCTGTCCTGTCCGCTGTCCCTGTCCCGGCCGTGAGTGCCGACGCTGCTGCGGGGCTCGGCGAGCAGGAGTTCAGCTTCGGGGTCGCCGACTTCGAGCGCGTTCGCCAGCTCATCTACCAGCGTGCCGGCATCAGCCTGCACGCCGGCAAGCAGGCCATGGTCTACAGCCGCTTGTCGCGGCGCCTGCGCGAGACCGGACATCGCTCGTTTGCCAGCTACCTGCAATGGTTGGAGCAGCCGAGCGCGGCGAACGGCGATCAGGAGTGGCAGGAATTCGTCAACTGCCTGACCACCAACCTGACTTCGTTCTTTCGCGAAGAGCATCACTTCCACGAGCTGGCGCGCGACCTCAAGGTGTTCACCGCGCGCCCTCTGCGCATCTGGTGCAACGCCGCGTCGACCGGCGAAGAGCCTTATTCCATCGCGATGACCGTCGCCGAAGCGACCGGCGGCGCGGGCGTGCAGATCGTGGCCAGCGACATCGACACCAAGGTGCTCGCCACTGCGGCGCGCGGCGTCTATGCGGCCGACGCGCGCGGCGTGTCGAGCGAGCGGCTGCGCGCGCACTTCCTGCGCGGCAAAGGGGGCAACAGCGGCTTCATCCGCGTCAAACCCGAACTCGCGAAGCTGATCGAGTTCCGCACGCACAACCTGATGGACACCCGCTGGTCACTGGGCGACCCGTTCGACCTGGTGTTCTGCCGCAACGTGATGATCTATTTCGATGCACCCACCCAGCGCCGCGTGCTCGAGCGCATTCACGCCGCCATGAAGCCGCGTGGCGTGCTGTACGTGGGCCACTCGGAGAACTTCTCCGACGCCAAGGACCTGTTCCGCCTGCGCGGCAAGACGATCTACGAGCGCGTCTAGGGCCTGTTCACCCACGTTCGAGCTGCCCTTCAAGCCACTGGATTGCACGCCGATAAGAAGGACATCATGGCCCTGGTTTCATCACTTTCGCCCCCTGCCGGGTCGCGCCTGGACGCCCTGAAGGGGCAGGCGCGCAAGCCCGGCGAGGCCTCGTTCTTCTTCTACGACGCGCACTTCAAGAACGACGCAGTGAAGATCCTGCCCGGCGAGTACTTCGTGCACCACGAAGACATGTTGATCATGACCACGCTCGGCTCGTGCATCGCTGCCTGCCTGTGGGACCGCAACGCAAAGATCGGCGGCATGAACCACTTCATGCTGCCCGAGGGCGCGGGCGACTCGGGTCGCTACGGGTCGTATGCGATGGAACTGCTGATCAACGAAATGATGAAGCGCGGTGCGTCGCGCATGACGATGGAAGCCAAGGTGTTCGGCGGCGGGCAGGTGATCAGCGGCATGAACACGATGAACGTCGGCGAACGCAACACCAGCTTCGTCATCGAGTACCTGAAGACCGAGCGCATTCCGATCCTGTCCAAGGACGTGCTCGACGTCTATCCACGCAAGGTGTGCTTCCTGCCGGCCAGCGGCAAGGCGATGGTCAAGCGCCTGGCGCCCACCAACGCCGACGCGCTGGTGGCGCAAGACCGCGCCGCGGCGCAGCATGCGGTGCCGGCGAGCACCGGCGGCGGCTCGGTCGATCTGTTCTGACCGGCAGCCCACGGCATCGAAGGACAACAGCAATGGCCAAGACTCGCGTGGTGGTGGTGGACGATTCGGCGCTGGTGCGCAGCCTGCTCACCGAGATCATCAACCGCCAGCCCGACATGGAATGCGTGGGCGCGGCCAGCGACCCGTTTGCCGCGCGCGAAATGATCCGAAACGTGAACCCCGACGTGATCACGCTCGACGTGGAGATGCCGCGCATGGACGGCATCGACTTCCTGAGCAAGCTGATGCGCCTGCGGCCGACGCCGGTGGTGATGGTGTCCACGCTGACAGAACGCGGCGCCGACGTGACGCTGCGCGCGCTCGAGCTGGGCGCCGTCGATTTCGTGGCCAAGCCGAAGATCGGCGTGGCCGACGGGCTGAAGCTGCTGGCGCAGGACATCACCGACAAGGTGCGCATCGCGTCGAAGGCACATCTTCGGCGCTTGAGCCTCAACCCGCCCGGCGGCGATGGCGGCGCGGATGCAGCGACAGCGCGGCCGGCCCCGACCATCGCGTCGCTCGGCCGCCTGTCGACCGAGAAGATCATCTTCATCGGCGCGTCCACCGGTGGCACCGAAGCCACCAAGGAAGTGCTGATGAACCTGCCGCCCGACTGCCCGGGGGTGGTGATCACGCAGCACATGCCGCCGGGCTTCACCCGAAGCTACGCGGCGCGGCTCGATGGACTCTGCAAGATCCGCGTCGCCGAGGCGCGCGACGGTGAACGCATCCTGCCGGGACATGCGTACATCGCGCCCGGTGGATTTCATTTGAGCGTCGAGCGCAGCGGCGCCAACTACATCGCGCGCGTGGCCGACGGCGAACCGGTGAACCGCCACAAGCCGTCGGTCGAAGTGCTTTTCAAGTCCGCCGCCCGCGTGGTCGGCCCCAACGCCCTCGGCCTGATGCTGACCGGCATGGGCGCCGATGGCGCCAAGGCGATGAAGGAAATGCGCGACGCCGGCAGCTACAACTTCGCCCAGGACGAAGCCAGCTGCGTCGTCTTCGGCATGCCCCGCGAAGCGATCGCCGAGGGTGCCGCGAACGAAGTGCTGCCGCTGACGCAGATTGCGCCGAAGCTGATCGAGCGCCTGCGCAGCACGGCGGGGATGTCGCTGAACCGCGTTTAGGGCAACGCTGATCAAGCCGGTGTTTTTCGCTGACCAGTGGTGGACGCGAATGCAGGACTGAATCTGTGCGATTTCAGTGCCGCGAGCCCCATTGGAAGGCGCATTTCTTCGTCGATTGGCCCTTTCGGGCCCAGGCG
>JBGQEX010000068.1:0-20072 GCA_041496605.1 Piscinibacter sp. | reverse complement strand
CCGATCATGCCGGGCTTGATGCGCGCCGCCGGTGTGTAGGTGGCGGCGCCGCAGGTTTCGGTGAGGCCCCAGACCTCGAGCATCGGCACGCCCAGCGCCAAGTACCACTTCACCAGGTCGGGCGAGATCGGCGCCGCACCGGTCACGCAAAAGCGCGCCCGATGAATGCCGATCAGCTTGCGAACATTGTCGAGCGCGAGCACTCGCGCAAGACGGAACTGCAGCTTGAGCCCGGCGCCTATGGGCTGCCCGGCCAGCGTGCGCTCGGCGATGCGCATGCCCACGCCGAGCGACCAGGCGTAGGCCGCCTGCTGCAGGCGCGTCGCCTCGCGCAATGAAATGGCCACGCCGGAATAGAACTTCTCCCACACCCGCGGCACCGCGGTGAACACGGTGGGCGCGATCTCGCGCACGTTCTCGGGCACCGTCTCGGGGTTCTCGACGAAGTTGAGCTTGGAGCCGGTGTAGATCGCGAAGTACTCGCCGCCCAGCCGCTCGGCGATGTGGCACAGCGGCAGGAAGCAGATCCGCTCGTCGCGCTCGTCCTGCGCCACGATGGTGTTGTAGCCGCGGATCGTGTGGACGATGCCGCGGTGGCTGTGCATCGCCCCCTTGGGCTTGCCGGTGGTGCCCGAGGTGTAGACGAGGATCGCGAGGTCGTCGGGCCTGCCGGCCGCGACATGCGCCTCGAGCTCGCCGGTGTGCTGCTGCGCGTGCGTGCGCCCGAGTTCGCGCAGCGCGTCCAGGCCCATGACCTGCGCATCGTCGAGGTCGTGCAGGCCTTCCATGTCGAACACGACGATCTTGCGCAGCAGCGGCAGCCGCTCGCGCACTTCGAGCACCTTGTCGAGCTGCTCTTCGTCCTCGACGAACAGCACCGTGGTTCGCGAGTCTTCGCACAGGTACTGCACCTGGACCGCGGCGTCGGTCGGATAGATGCCGTTGGAGACGCCACCGCAGCTCAGCACGGCCAGATCGGAGAGCACCCACTCGATCACCGTATGCGACTGGATCGAAGCGCAGTCCCTCGGCTCGAAGCTGAGCGCCATCAGGCCGTGGGCGATCTCGCGCACGGCCTGCGCGGTCTGCGCCCAGGTCCAGCTGCGCCACAGGCCCAGGTCTTTCTGCCGCATGAACACGGTGTCGCCGCGCAGCGCCACGGCGTTCCAGAACACGGCCGGCATGGTCTCGCCAGGCACCACGATGTCGCGGTTCGGTTGCAGGTCGCCTGAATCCCAGAGATTGCTCATGTGCTCACCTCCAGGTCTTCTTCTTCTTCCAGCGCCGCTCGCCGCGCACCCCGACATCCTTCATGCCGAGGTAGAACTCCTTGATGTCTTCCTTCTCGCGCAGCACGTCGCAGCGGTCTTCCATCACGATGCGGCCGTTCTCGAGCACGTAGCCGTAGTCGGCCGCGTTGAGCGCCATGTTGGCGTTCTGTTCGACCAGCAGGATCGTCGTACCGCGCTCGCGGTTGATGCGCACGACGATCTCGAAGATCTCGCGGGTCAGCTTGGGGCTCAGGCCGAGGCTGGGTTCGTCGAGCAGCATCAGTTGCGGTGCGGCCATCAGCGCGCGCGAGATCGCGAGCATCTGCTGCTGGCCGCCCGACAGCAGGCCGGCGTCCTGCACGGCACGCTCGCGCAGGATCGGGAAGTAGCCGAACACCGTTTCCATGTCGCGCGCTACGCCGTCGCGGTCGCGCCGGGTGTAGGCGCCCATCATCAGGTTGTCGCGCACCGACAGCAGCGGGAACACCTCGCGGCCCTCGGGCACATGGCTCAGCCCCAGCTGCACGATGGCCGCCGGATCGCGCGCGGTGATGTCCTGGCCCTTGAACTCGATGCTGCCCTTGCGAGGGTCGATGATGCCGGAGATGGTTTTCAGGATCGTCGTCTTGCCGGCACCGTTGGAGCCCAGCACGGTGGCGATCTCGCCCTGGCGCACTTTCAGGCTGACGCCGCGGATTGCCTTGATGGGGCCGTAGGCGCTTTCTACGTTGGAGAGCTGGAGCATGGTGTCGCTCAAGGTCGCGATCCTGTCTGCCCGTCATCCCGGCGCACGCCGGGATCCACTGCTTCCGCCGCACCGCCACGGGTGACGCCGTGCACCTGCGCGAATGGATACCGGCATTCGCCGGTATGACATGCGACTGCAGATGCCGCGCTCACGCCGCCCTCCGCAACGCCGACACGTCATCCACCGACCCCAGATACGCCTCGATCACCCCAGGATGCGCCTGCACCTGCGACGGCGTGCCGAGCGCCAGCATCTCGCCCTGATTCATCGCCAGCACGCGGTCCGACACCTTGGACACCAGGCTCATGTCGTGCTCGACCATCAGCACCGTGACGCCGAGTTCATGCTGGATGTCGCGGATCCAGAACACCATGTCGTCGGTCTCTTCGCTGTTCAACCCCGACGATGGTTCGTCGAGCAGCAGCAGCTTGGGCTCGGTGCACAGCGCGCGCGCCAGCTCGACCACCTTGCGCACACCGTAAGGCAGGCCGGCCACGAGCGACTCACGGTGGTGCTGCAGATCGAGCAGGTCGATCACCTGCTCCACCTTTTCGCGCGCGGCCAGCTCGGCACGGCGTGTCTTGGCACTGAAGAAGACGTCGCTCCACAACCCCGACTCGCGATGGGTGTGGCGGCCGATCAGCAGGTTCTGCAATACCGTCGCGTGCTCGAACAGCTCGATGTTCTGGAAGGTTCGCGCGATGCCCAGCCGGGCCACGTCGTGCGGCGCCAGCTCGGCCAGCTTGCGGCCTTCGAACTCGATCTCGCCGGCGGTGGGCGTGTAGATGCGGCTGATCAGGTTGAACACCGTTGTCTTGCCGGCACCGTTGGGGCCGATCAGCGTGAACACCTCGCCGCGCCGGACGTCGAAGCTCACGCCATTGACGGCGAGCACGCCGCCGAAGCGCACGCTCAGGTTCCTGGCCGACAGCAACACGTCGTTCATCTCACTGGCTCCATGGCGCCAAACGCCACCCACGTCGCACGGAACAGGTGCCACCAAGCGGACGCCGTGGATCCGGCTCTGCCGGTCCACTGGCGTCGCCCCCTTGAGCAACTGTGTTCGGTGTCAAGCGGTGACCCCATGAAGTTCGGCATTCCAAGGCTTGCCGCTGCGGGCCATGGCGTTGAGGATGCGAAGCAGCTTGTGCGAGCAAGCCGTCATAGCTGCTTTCTTGGGTTTGCCGGCGGCGAGCAATCGCTGGTAGAAGGTCTTGATCACGGGGTTGAAGCGCACGGCGCTGAGCGTGGCCATATACAAGGCGCAGCGCACAACTTTGCGACCACCCCAGATGCTGCGCTTGCCGCGCGAGTTGCCGGAGTCGTTGTTCAGCGGCGCCAGGCCTGCCAGCTTGGCCGCGCGGGCGCTGCTGATCTGGCCGAGCTCGGGCATGAATGCGATCACCGAGGCACAGGTGGTCGGGCCGATGCCCTCGATGCGCTCAAAGCGCTGGTCCAGGTCCTTGAAGTGCTCCTCCAGATGCGCGCCGATATCCTTGTCCAGGGCAGCGATCTGCTCGTTCAAGGTCTTGATCACCGCGTCGATGCTCTTACGCAACACCCGCATCGCACCGCCGCGCCGGTTGAGTTCGGCGGTGCGCATGTCCATGAGCTGTTTGCGGCGCAGCACCATGACCTGCAACGCCTCCAGGTGTTCCGGCACCGGGTGCAAGCGCACGCCGGCCTGATTGGCCTTGTGAGCCAGGGTGTGGGCGTAGTGCGCCAAGGCCAGCGCGTCGATGGCGTCGGTCTTGGCCAGGTGACCCATGCTGCGTGCGAACTCGCGTGCCGCGCGCGGGTTCACCACCGCCACCGGCAAGCCCAACTGCAGTAGCAGACTGGCCAGCGCGTGCTCCAGGCCGCCGGTGGCCTCGATGACGATCAGGCCCACGCGACGATCGTGCAGGTCGGCCAGCAAGGCCTCGAAGCCGGTCGCGTCGTTGCTGGCGCCCTGAGTGGAGCGTGCGCCATGGACGCCCCATTCGAAGCGGGCCTTGGCCATGTCGATGCCGATGTAGTCCACGGGCCGCGCATCGGTTGCGGCTTCACGAGCAGCGTTCGTCATATCCCATCCTTGCAAGATGCGAAGTGCGTTCGGGTAACTGTTCGGGCTTGGCAACGAACGCCAGTGCATGCACGCCCAACTGCTCAAGGACGAGCTCGGCGCTCAAGGGGGAGACGGGCTGTGCACACACTTGCGAAACCTCTACCGGAGATGCCCAACCACAGGCGCGCCGCACGGTGGATTTGTGGACGATGCGGCTGACGCCGCACCGGCCGGCTTGCCGTGGACAACGGCTGCGCCGTTGCCCACCGCGCCCGCCTTCGTCCACAAGCCCCACCGCGCTCCACCACTATGGTTCAACATGATTTCCACCATGAAGAAACATACAAGGGGGAGCGCCGAAGGCGCTTCGGGGGTGGTTCATTTCAGCCGGTCCGACTTTTGAAAGCTCTTCTGCCGCTTGAACGTGCCGCGGCGGTAGAACGGGAACATTTGCAGGTAGGTGCGAACCTTGAGCCAACGACCATACAGGCCCAGGGGCTCGAACAACACGAAGGTGATCAGCACCACGCCGTAGACCAGGCCCTGCAGGCCCGGCGCCTGGCCGACCACCGTGGGCAGGTAGTCCTTCGCGAGGGCGATCAGCTGCGGCATGCTGATCAGGAAGATGGCGCCGAGGAACGCACCGTGCACCGAGCCGAGCCCGCCGATCACGACCATGAGCAGCAGATCGATCGACTGCAGGATGTCGAACTGGTCAGGCGAAATGAACTGCAGCTTGTGCGCATACAGCGCGCCGCCGACGCCGGCCAGTGCCGCCGAGATCGCGAACGACATCGTCTTGTAGCGCGCCAAGTGAATGCCCATGCTCTGCGCCGACACCTCGGAGTCGCGGATCGCGACGAAGGCACGGCCGGTCGGCGAGCGCAGCAGATTCAGGATGACCAGTGTCGCGCCCACCGTCAGCACCAGGCAGAGGAAGTAGAAATCGTTGCCGCTGTCGAACTTCCAGCCGAACATCTCGGGCGTCTTGAGGTGGATGCCCGCGTTGCCGCCGGTCACGCTTTCCCAACGTGCGAACACCTCCTCGACGATGAAGCCGAACGACAGCGTCGCGATGCCGAGGTAGATGCCCTTGACGCGCAGCGCCGGCAGCCCCACCACCATGCCCACCGCCGCCGACAGGCCGCCGGCACAGGCGAGCGCGAGCGGGAACGGCAGCCCCATGTTCGTCAACACCGCCTGCGTGTACGCGCCGACGCCGAGGAACGCCGCGTGGCCGAGCGAGAACAGCCCGGTGAAGCCGGCCAGCAGCATCAGCCCGAGGCCGACGATCGAGTAGATGAGGATGAAGGTGAACTGCGCCAGCCAGTATTCGCTGACGATCCACGGCGCGGCGAGCAGCGCGGCCAGCAGCAGCGAATACCAGAAGCGCTGGCCGCCGTGCTTGACCAGCTTGATGTCCTGCGCGTAGTCGGTCTTGAAAGTGAATCTCATACCTTCTTGCGCAGCTTCTCGCCGAACAAGCCGTTCGGCTTCACGACCAGCATGATCAGCACGACGATGTACGCGGCGGTGTCCTTGAAGCCGTCGGGCAGGTAGAAGCCCGACAGCGACTCGACGATGCCGATGATGAGTCCGCCGACGATCGCGCCCGGCAGGCTGCCGAAGCCGCCGACCACCGCAGCCGGAAACGCCTTCAGCCCGATGAAGCCCATGTTGGCGTGCACGAAGGTGATCGGCGCGAGCAGCAGCCCGGCGATCGCCGCCACCGCCGACGCGAGCCCCCAGACGAGGCCGTTGAACCGCTGCACCGGAATACCCATGTAGTAGGCCGCGAGCTGGTTCTGCGACGACGCCTGCATCGCGACACCGAGCTTGCTGTACTTGAACATCGCGAACAGCAGCAGGCTCAGGCACGCGGTGCTGCCGATGACGACCATCTGCTCCACGTTGAGCACCAGTGCGCCGACCTTCCATGCCTGGTCCTTGTAGGGCACCGGCAGTGCATGCGTCTCGGTGCCGATGTTGGGCACCATCGTGATCACGCCGCGCGCGACATAGCCGATGCCGATCGTCAGCATGACGATCGAGAACGCCGGCTGGCCGAGGATGGGGCGGATCACCACCCGTTCGAGCAGCACGCCGAACAGCGCCATCGCGACGATGGCGCTCGGCACGGCGATCCAGTAGGCGAAGCCCATGAAGGTCATGCCGGCCAGGCCCGCAAAGGCGCCGAGCATCATCAGGTCGCCCTGCGCGAAGCTGACCGTTTCGGTGGCCTTGTAGATGAGCACGAAGCCGAGCGCGATGAGCCCGTAGATGCACCCTTGCGCAACCCCGCTGATGATCAGCTGGAGAAACTGCACACCTTGCCTCCTTGGTTGTAGCGGATTCTTACCTGCGGGACCCGGCCCATCGCTCGGGGTTGTTCCGGGGTTGCGGCACGGGGGTTCATCGGTGGAAATGGCAGCATGGCAAAGACGGTGCGCATCGGATCGGGCCTCGGCTTCTACGGCGACGCGTGGGAGCCCGTGGTCGCCAGCATCGAACGCGGTGGCGTGCAGTACATCGCGAGCGACCACCTGGCGGAACTGACATTGGCGATCCTGCAGAAAGACCGTCAACGCGACATGGCCATGGGCTATGCGCGCGACCTGGTTCCGATGCTCATGCGCCTGTGGCCGCTGATGCGCGAGCGCGGCGTGAAGTTCATCTGCAACGCGGGCGGGCTGAATCCTGCCGGAGCGGCTGCGGCTTTGCGTGTCGCCTTGGCGACAAAGGGATGGAAGCCGAAGATCGCTGTCGTCAGCGGCGACGACGTGCTGAGCCTGCTGATGAACGCCCAACCGGCGGTGCCGCGATTCGCACACCTGTTCAACGGCGCCGGCGTCGAGACGGTGCGCGAACGCCTGGTGTTCGCCAACGCCTATCTCGGCGCCCGACCCATCATCGACGCGCTGCGCCAAGGGGCCGACATCGTCATCACCGGCCGTGTGGCCGATGCGGCGCTGTTCCTCGCGCCGCTGGTGCACGAATTCGGCTGGAAGCTCGAGGACGCGGCCACGCCGCAGGACTGGAATCGTCTTGCACAAGGCCTCACCGTCGGCCACCTGCTCGAATGTTCGGGCCAGGGCAGCGGCGGCAACTTCGGCAGCCTCGGCGCCTGGCAGTCGATTCCCGACCTGGCCCACATCGGCTACCCGATCGCCGAGGTGAGCGACGACGGCAGCGCCCTCATCAGCAAGGCACCCGGCACCGGCGGGCGCATCAACTTCGACACCTTGCGGCAGCAGCTGCTGTACGAAGTGCACGACCCGCACGCCTACCTGTCGCCCGACGTGGTGCTCGACATGTCGACCCTCGCGCTCGACGACCTGGGCGACGACCGCGTGCGCGTGCGCGGCGCCACCGGGCGGCCACGGCCCGCGCAGCTGAAGGTGGTGGCAGGTTTTCGCGATGGCCACAGTGCAGAGGTGACCTGGGGCTTCAGCTGGCCCGATGCGCTGGCCCGCGCGCAGGCCGCCGTGGCGATGGTCAAGACACAGCTGGCCGATCGGCGCGTGCCGCACGAGGAGCTGTTCATCGAGTACCCGGGTCTGAACTCGGCACATGGCGCGTTGGCCCCGCTGCCGGCGAATGTGGACGAGCTGAACGAAGTGTGGGTACGCATGGTGCTGCGCACGAAGGAGAAAGCCGCTGCCGATGGGTTCGGCCGGCTGTTCCCGTGGATGGGTCTGAGCGGCCCGGCCTACACCTGCGGCTTCCACGGCCTGCACCACACCGGCGAGCTGCTCGGCATCTGGCCGACGCTGATCGCGCGCGAGGCGGTCGAGCCGCAGGTGCGCATCGAGTTGAGCGAAGCATGAAGATCCGCCTCGCCGACATCGCCCATGCCCGCAGCGGCGACAAGGCCGATTGGGTCGACTTCGGCGTGTTCGCCTGGAACGCCGCGGGCTACGCCGTGCTGGTGCGCGAGCTCAGCGCCGAACGCGTGCAGGCCCACTTTGCGCCGTGGCTGCCGGGCGAGGTGGACTGCTGGCCGCTGCCCAACATCCTCGCGATCAAGCTGGTGCTGCACAACGCCTTGCAGGGCGGCGGCGCGCGCAACCTGCGCATGGACAACCTCGGCAAGTCGATGGCGGCGGCCTTGCTGCGCATGAGCATCGACGTGAGCGAGGCCGAACTTGCGCAATGCAATGACCAGCCGCGCATCGGCTGGTGGCCATAGCGCGGTGGCGTCCCGCCCATGATCACCTGGCTGCGCAGCGAACGCGACGCGCTGCCCGACACCACCCGCGCCTTGCCGCTCGGGTCGGAAGCGCCGGGCCTGCTGGCGGCCGGCGGCGAGCTGACTCCCGCCCGGCTCACCGAGGCCTACTCCAAGGGCGTGTTTCCCTGGTACAGCGAGGGCCAGCCCGTCCTGTGGTGGTCGCCCGACCCGCGCATGGTCTTGCTGGTCGACGAGTTCAGGCTGTCGCGCTCGCTGCGCAAGACCGTCGCACGCTTCGCGCGCTCGCCCGAGTGCGAAGTGCGCATCGACAGCGCCTTCGAGCGCGTGATCACCGCGTGCGCCGCCACGCCGCGCGAAGGGCAGGACGGCACCTGGATCGTGCCGGAAATGGTCGACGCCTACATCCGCTGGCACGCGCTCGGCAGCGTGCACAGCTTCGAAACCTGGATCTCCGGCGAGCTGGTGGGGGGCCTGTACGGCGTGAGCCTGGGGCGCATGTTCTTCGGCGAGTCGATGTTCTCGCAACGCACCGACGCGTCGAAGATTGCGCTTGCCGCGCTGGTGTGTTTTTGCCGCGAGCACGGCGTGGCGATGATCGACTGCCAACAGCGCACCGCACACCTCGCATCGCTGGGCGGGCGCGAGCTGGCGCGCAGCGAGTTCGAGCGCCGCCTGACCCCCAGCCTGAGGGAAGCCCCCATCGTCGATTGGACCTATCATTCCAAACTCTGGGGCCATCTGTTGAGCCTGAAATGAGACGCCCCGCGCCGAAGGATCCCGGCCTGTGACCCACCCGAAAGAGCTTCCGCTCGCATCGCTGCAGTTCTATGCCACGGCCCCCTACCCGTGCAGCTACATCGAGGGCCGACTCGCGCGCTCGCAGGTGGCCACGCCCAGCCACCTGATCCACGCCGACGCGTACTCGGGCCTGGTGGCCAGCGGCTTTCGGCGCAGCGGCATGTTCACCTACCGCCCCTACTGCGACGGCTGCCGCGCCTGCGTGCCGCTGCGCGTTCCGGTGGCCACCTTCGAGCCCACGCGCAGCCAGCGCCGCGCGTGGAAGGCGCACCAGAACCTGCAGGCCCGCGTGTTGCGCCTGTGCTTCGTGCCCGAGCACTACCAGCTCTACCTGCGCTACCAGGCCGGCCGCCACAGCGGCGGCGGCATGGACCACGACAGCATCGACCAGTACACCCAGTTCCTGCTGCAAAGCCGCGTCAACTCGCGGCTGGTGGAGTTCCGCGAGCCGGCCGAGCACGGCCCCGGCGTGTTGAAGATGGTGTCCATCCTCGACATCCTGAACGACGGCTTGTCGGCGGTGTACACGTTCTACGAACCCGAGCCCCACACCAGTTACGGCACCTACAACGTGCTGTGGCAGATCGAGCAGACCAAGCTGCTCAAGCTGCCGCGTGTCTACCTCGGCTACTGGATCGGCGAGAGCGCCAAGATGGCCTACAAGTCGCAGTTCCGCCCGCACGAGCAGCTGATCGACGGGCGCTGGGTGCCTGGCCCGGGCTGAGATGTCGACCCCCACGTCGCTTCGCTCGTGCCCCCCGGGGGGGCGCTCAGCCGCCTTGAGGCGGCTCGGCGCCGGCTGAAGTCAAAGCCCCAGCCGCGTCATCACCTCATCGGCGATGGCGAGGCAGGCGGTGAGCCCCGGCGACTCGATGCCGAACAGGTTGACGAGGCCGCCCACGCCATGCGTTTCGGGACCTTGCAGCACGAAGTCCGCGGCCGCATCACCCGGGCCTTGCAGCTTGGGGCGAACACCGCTGTAGGCAGGCTGCAGCGCGTCATCGGGAAGGCCCGGCCAGTAGCGGCGAATCGCGGCGTAGAACGCGGCGGCACGAGCGGTGTCGACGCGGTAGTCGATCGCATCGGGCGATGCGGCGGCAAGCCACTCCACGTCGGGGCCGAAGCGGGCCTGGCCCGCGAGGTCGAGCGTGAGGTGCACGCCGAGACCTGCGCCTTCCGGCACCGGGTAGATCAAATGCGAGAACGGCGCCCGGCCGGCGAGCGCGAAGTAGCTGCCTTTGGCGTAGTGGGCCGCTGGAACGAGCGCCGCCGGCATGCCCCGAATCTGCCGCGCGACCGACGGCGCCCACAGACCCGCCGCGTTGACCACGACGCGCGCCGACAGTTCGGCCGGCGATTCGCCGCCGACATGCAGTTCGTGCATCGATGCCCCGCACTGCACCGACTCGGCCGGTGAGCGCAGCACCACCGCGCCGCCGACACGCTCCAGGTCCCCTTGCAGCGCGAGCATCAGGCCGTGGCTGTCGACGATGCCGGTGGATGGCGACAGCAGGGCCTCATCGGCCACCAGCGCCGGTTCGAGGGCGCGGGCCTGTGCCGCGCTCAAATGCTGCAAATCGGCGACGCCATTGGCGGCGGCAGTCGCTTCGATGCGCGCCAGTTTGTCACACTGCGCCTCGCCGACGGCCACCAGCAGCTTGCCATAGCGCCGGTGCTCCACGCCGTGCGACTCGCAATAGGCGACCAGCTGCTTGCGCCCGGCGACGCACAGCCGCGCCTTCAACGAGCCCGTGGGGTAGTAGAGGCCGGCATGGATGACCTCGCTGTTGCGCGAGCTGGTGGCCGTGCCGATGGC
The DNA here is from genome assembly GCA_041496605.1 of Piscinibacter sp. Lineage (GTDB taxonomy): Bacteria > Pseudomonadota > Gammaproteobacteria > Burkholderiales > Burkholderiaceae_C > Albitalea. The sequence continues at coordinate 9,200 of JBGQEX010000068.1, read as the reverse complement.
ATCGGCGCGTTCCAGCACCACGGTCTCCAGGCCGCGCTGCGCCAGCGCGCGAGCGACGGCCAGGCCGACGACGCCGGCTCCGATGACGACAGCATCGACTTGATCCATGTGGGGGGATTCTGCTGCAGGGCCCAGCAACGCGACGGCCCCGCGCGGGCGCGATCAGGACACGAGTTCGACTTCGCCTTCGATCTCGACCGGGATGTCGACCGGCAGCTCGGCCATGCCCACCGCGCTGCGGCTGTGGGCACCGATCTCCGGGCCGAACAACTCGATGATGAGATCGGAGAAGCCATTGATCACACTGGGCTGCCGGTTGAAACCGGGTGCGGAGTTGACCATGCCGAAGACGCGCGTCCAGGCTGCGATTCGGTCCAGACTGCCCAGGGTGCGCTGCAGGCTGCCGAGGATGGACAGCGCGGTCAGGCGCGCCGCGGCGTAACCCTGCTCCAGGCTCAGCTCGCGTCCGACCTTGCCCCGCGGTTCGGCGAGCGAGCCGTCCGCGTTCTGCGGGCCATGGCCGGAAATCAGCGCGCGGCGACCGACGACGCGCACGAACTGGAACGGAAACACCATGCCGCCGGGCGGCTGCAGCTGCGGCGGCAGCACCAGGCCGAGGGTACGCAAACGCTCTTCGATGTTTGACATGCTTGACCTCGTTGAGTGAAGCAGGATCCACCAGCAAGGCAACAGCGCGAGCTGGCGTCGGCGAGTGTGAGCGACCGGCAGCGCGGTAGCAAGCGCACGTTGCGAGCCGGCACATCAGGGCGCGACTGCAGCCGCCGGTGGCTTACATTCGACACGATGACTGCCATGACCGACGAGTTCTCCGACATGTTCGAGCTCGCGCCCGTTTCGCTCTGGCTCGAGGACTACAGCGAGCTCAAGCAGCTGTTCGATCGCTGGCGTGCCGAAGGCGTGAGCGACCTGCGCATGCATTTGCGCGCCGACGCTCGGCGCGTCGCCGAGTGTTCGCGCTGCATTCGCGTGCTGCGCGTCAACCGCCGCACGCTGGAGCTGTACGGCGCGGGCAGCCTCGAAGAACTGGTGAGCAAGCTCGACCGGGTGTTCCGCGACGCGATGTTCGACCAGCACATCGAGGAGATGGCGCAGCTGTGGGACGGCCGCACGCGCTTTTCGAGCCAGACCATCAACTACAGCCTCTCGGGCCAGCGGCTGGACATCCTGCTCAACGCGCAGATCCTGCCCGGCCACGAAAGCGACTGGTCGCGCGTGCTGCTGTCCGTCGAGGACGTGACGGCGCGCGTCCAGGCCCAGCACAAGCTGGCCGCCAGCGAGCTGTATGCGCGCGGGCTCTTCGAGCATTCGCCGGTGTCGCTGTGGGTCGAGGATTTCAGCGCGGTCAAGCGCCTGCTCGACGACGCGCGCATGCAGGGCATCAACGACTTCCGCACCTTCACCGACGTGCACCCCGAGTTTGCCGAGCGCTGCATGTCCGAGATCCGGGTCATCGACGTCAACCAGCAGACGCTCACGATGTTCGGCGCACCCGACCGCGACACGCTGCTGAAGTCGCTCGACCAGGTGTTTCGCGATGACATGCAGGCGAGCTTCACCGAGCAACTGATCGACCTGTGGCAGGGCAAGCTGTTCCAGCACCGCGAGGTCGTGAACTACGCGCTCAACGGCGACAAGCTGCACGTGCTGCTGCAGTTCTCCGTCCTGCCCGGCCATGAGCAGTTGTGGGACCTGGTGCTGGTGTCGCTCACCGACATCACTGCGCGCAAGCAGGCCGAGGCGTATCTCGAATTCCTCGGCAAGCACGACGTGCTGACCAAGCTGCGCAACCGTTCCTTCTTCGCCGACGAACTGAACCGGATCGAACGCAAGGGGCCCTTTCCTGCGACCGTGGTCGTGGCCGACCTCAACGGCCTGAAAGGCGCCAATGACGAACTCGGCCACGCTGCCGGCGACGCCCTTCTGCGCCGCGCCGGCGAGGTGCTGGGCAAGGCGATCGAGAAGCCGGGCTGTGCCTCGCGCATCGGCGGCGACGAGTTCGCGCTGCTGCTGCCTGGCACCGACGAGCGAAGCGCCGAGCAGGTGATCGAACGCATTCAGGAGTTGGTCGAGCTGAACAACCAGTTCTACGGCGGCCCCAAGCTGAGTTTCGCGCTGGGCGCCGCCACCTGCGTCAAGGGAGACCGGCTGGAGGCCACGGTCAACCGCGCCGACCAGCAGATGTACGCGTCAAAGCGAGCCTTCTACGTCAACGGCCAGCGCGACCGCCGAAAGGAGTGAGGGCGCCGGGGCTCAACGAAACATCAGCCCGACGCAAGGCGGGGACAGCGGTGATGGCTGCGTATCGGCGAAGCCATTGATCGGCAGGCCATGCCGCGATGTCGGGGCGTCGTCGAGTGTCCGCAACAGCTCCTCCCTCGCCCTTCGCTGCAACGCAGCACCGTCGTGTGAGAGCCGTTTGGCTTGCATCCTCGCTGCGGCCAGGTCGTGTTGCAGTTGCCCGATCTGCCGCTTGAACTGCTCGAGGTTGCGGCTCGTGGTGTGTCGCTGTTGCACGTGTCGGGCGCGCTGCCTGGTCAGCTCGATTCGATACTTCGTCCGCAGCACGGCCCACTGCAAACTGACCGCCACGCCGAGGGCCAGGGCCACGGGCCACAGGTTGACGATCGTGTTCATCGGCGGTCAATGCGACATGCCGTGGCCGGCGGGAGGTCCTGGAGCCCGGACGCGGGCAGTTCCCAGGTGGTGTTCGGCGCGTCGGTGGCTCGGCAACGCACGTGGTACTCATACAGGCGCAACAGATCGCTGGCGATCACCGGCGACAGTGATCGCGCATGACCGTCGACGAGCAATTGCTCGAGCAGGAGGGCGGTCGACGGAATGTTGTTCCACGACGCCGCGAGTTGGTTGGCAATCTCGGGCGCGTGTTCCACGAGGCAGTGAACGCGAACCGGCGCGGGCAATGACGCGAGCCAGGCTCCCGCCTCGCCGGTCAGCGTGTCGGTTTCGCTCGACATGGCCGCTGATCCGTTCGCACCGGACCCGCCGGTGGTACAGGCGTTGGCGCGGGTTCGAAGGCGCCTGGAAGTCGCGTCGTGGTCTCGAGTCGGCAAGTGGAACATGGTGTACCCCTTCTGTTGACGGCGCCGCGCGCTGCAGCCGTTGAGCCAATGTATCGACGGCGCGCGTGCGAGGCGAAGGATGAATGTCACGCTCGTCAGCGGGTGCTCGGTGCGACCCCCTGAACCGGGGGGGGTATCGACCGCTTGAGCTTCGCTTTTCGTTGATTTGCGATCGATGAGGCCCGCCGGGGTCCGATCCACACGACGACGCACGCCTTCGGTGCGATGTCGTGTCGACTTTTTGGCGGTTCATCTTCGAACGACCAAGCCACCCCCGCGAACGGGGTGCATCCGACGCTTCAACGAGTCTGCGGATCGGAGGACACTGAAACCGTTGTTTGCACGGAGCCCACCAATGATCCATTCGAATCGATCAAGTGCCGACGACGAGATCTGGCTGTCGGAGGTGGATCTCGGCACTCGGCGCACGCCGGCGGCGCGGATCGCCTGGTTCTACCGCGTGCGCGAACTCGACAAATTTGCTCCCAGCGAACGCGAAGGCGTGCTGCGCGACGCGCTCCAGAACGCGGACCGGGGCTGGTTCGTCGTCCGTGAGGCCCTGCTGGGCTTGCTCTGCGCTGTTTGCGCATCGCTGCTTCTCCTTCCGCAGCACTGGAATTCCGCAGCCATGGCCTTGGTCGTGGCTGCAGCCTTTGGCGTGCCCTTCCTTCTCGCACGCCGCGAGACCGTGCGCCAGGTCTTGCGGCAACGGCGATCTCGCCAGCGCTGACGCGGCCATACAACGGCGGCATTCGCCGCCGTCGGGTCGACGGCCGACACGGCCTGGAGCTGACCCAGGGTCAGACGGCCGCGCTGAGCTGCACCTCATGCCGTGGGGCGCCCACATGCTCGCCGACGATCGGGTACGCCGGATCACCTGAATGGCCGATACTGCAAGGCTCTGAACGAAGCAGTGCAGCACCGCCGTCAGACGGGCGGGGTCGGGCACGCGTCACATCAGGAGACGGCCGTGAACGCAAACGACAAGCCATACGACGGTGGTTCCAGCGCTCTCATAGACCAGCTCGTCGAGCGGGTGCGCAGCAAGCTGCCCCCCGAGCAGGCGGCCGAGGCGGCCGAGTTCACGCGCCAGTACTACAGCGAGGTGGCGCCCGAGGACCTGGCCGAGCGCACGCTGGCCGACATCTACGGCGCAGTCCTGTCACACTGGAATTTCGCGCGCAGCTTCACCGGCGGCGCGCCCAAGCTGCGCGCCTACAACCCGCGGCTGGAGGAGCATGGCTGGCAGTCGACGCACACGGTGATCGAGATCGTCAACGACGACATGCCCTTCCTCGTCGACTCGATCACGATGGAGGTCAACCGCCAGGGGCTGACGCTGCACCTGATCGTGCACCCGGTGATGAAGGTGCGGCGCGACGCCGAACACCGGCTGCTCGGGCTGGCGCGCCAGCGCGACGAAGCCGAGGGGCGCTTCGAATCGCTGATCCACGTCGAGGTCGACCGCCGCACCGACGCAGCGCGGCTCGCCGAGCTGCACGACGGGCTGCTGCGCATCCTGGGCGACGTGCGCGTGGCGGTGGCGGACTGGAAGCCGATGCGCCAAGGCGTGCTCGACATGGTGGCCCAGCTGACGAAAAGCGCACCGCCGGTGCCGAGCGCGGACCTCGCCGAACACCTGGCCTTCCTGCAGTGGCTGGCCGACGACAACTTCACGCTGCTCGGACAACGCGACTATGACCTCGTCGACGACGCACTGCGTGTGGTGCCCGGCTCGGGGCTGGGCATCTTGCGCGCAGGCGCCGAAACGGCAACCGCCTCGGCCTCGTTCGCTGCGCTGCCGGCCGACGTGCGCGCACGCGCCCGCGAGCCCCGGGTGCTGGTACTGACCAAGTCCAACGCGCGCTCCACCGTGCACCGCCCGGGCTATCTCGACTACGTGGGCGTCAAGCGCTTCGACGCGCAGGGCCGCGTGGTCGGCGAGCGGCGATTTCTCGGGCTGTTCACCTCCATCGCGTACAAGGCTGACCCGTCCGACATCCCGCTGCTGCGGCGCAAGCTCGCGGCGGTGATATCGAGCGCCGGCTTCCTGCCCAAGAGCCATGCCGCCAAGGCACTGGTCACCATCCTCGAGCAGTACCCGCGCGACGAGCTGTTCCAGATCGAGGTCGACGAGCTGTACGCCACCGCGATAGGCATCCTGCGTCTGGGCGAGCGCCAACGCACGCGGCTGTTCCTGCGCCGCGATGCCTTCGGCCGCTTCTGCTCGTGCCTGGTCTACGTGCCGCGCGAGAGCTACAACACCGACGTGCGCGCGCGCATGCAGGCGCTGTTGACCGAGGCGCTGAACGGCAATTCGTCCGACTTCTCGGTGCAGTTCTCCGACTCGCCGCTGGCACGCGTATTGATCGTCGTGCGCGCGCGCAGCGGCGCGGCGCCGCAGGTGGACGTGCGCGAGCTCGAACAGCGCCTGGTCCGCGTCGCGCGCCGCTGGCAGGACGAACTGCGCGAGGCGCTGCTCGAGGCCTGCGGCGAGGAACGCGGCAACGCCCTGTACGAGCGCTACGCCGGCGGCTTCGCGGCCGGCTACCGCGACGAACATGCACCGCGCATCGCCGTGCGCGACATCGAACTGATGGAGTCGCTGACCGGGCCCGACGCGTTGGCGATGAGCCTGTACGTGCCGCTCGAGGCGCCAACCGGGCGGCTGCGCTTCAAGCTGATCCGCGCCGGCCAGCTGGTGCCGCTGTCGCAGAGCCTGCCGATGCTCGAGCACATGGGCGTGCAGGTGATGGAGGAGCGCCCCTTCGAGGTCAAGCGCGCGGACGGCACCGAGCTGTGGCTCGACGACTTCGGCATGAGCGTTCCAGGGTGCGAGGACATCGACATCGACGGGCTGCGCCCGCGCTTCCAGGAAACGGTGCTGCGCACGTGGCGGGGCGACAACGAGAACGACGACTTCAACCGCCTCGTGCTGCTGGCCGGGCTCGACTGGCGCGGCGTGAGCGTGCTGCGCGCCTACGCGCGCTACATGAAGCAGGCCGCGTTCACCTTCAGCCAGGCCTACATCGAGCAGGCGCTGGCCGCGCATGCGAACATCGCCGCCGACCTGGTGGCGCTGTTTCATGCCCGCTTCGACCCCGCGCTCGCCGACGAGCGCGACACCACCCAAGAGCGCATCGCCGCGCGCATCGCGTCGGCGCTGGACGACGTGTCCAACCTCGACGAGGACCGCATCCTGCGCCAGTACCTGGCGCTGATCGAGGCCACGCTGCGCACCAACTTCTTCCAGCGCGCGCCCGATGGCGGCCACAAGCCGGTGCTGTCGTTCAAGTTCGACCCTTCGAAAGTGCCGGGCCTGGCCGAGCCGCGTCCGATGTTCGAGATCTACGTTGCGTCGCCGCGGGTCGAGGGCGTGCACCTGCGCGGCGGCAGGGTGGCGCGCGGCGGGCTGCGCTGGTCCGACCGCATGGAGGACTACCGCACCGAGGTGCTGGGGCTGGTGAAAGCGCAGCAGGTGAAGAACGCGGTCATCGTGCCGGTGGGCTCCAAGGGCGGCTTCGTGCTCAAGCGCCTGCCGGCGGCCGCCGCGGCCGGAGACCGCGACGCGCTGATGAAAGAGGGCATCGCCTGCTACCAGGCCTACCTGCGCGGGCTGCTCGACCTCACCGACAACCTGGTCGGCGGCCGCGCGGCGCCGCCGCCGGACGTCGTGCGGCACGACGGCGACGATCCCTACCTCGTGGTGGCAGCCGACAAGGGGACGGCCACCTTCTCCGACATCGCCAACGGCATCTCCGCCGAGTACGGCTTCTGGCTCGGCGACGCCTTCGCCTCCGGCGGCTCGGCGGGCTACGACCACAAGAAGATGGCCATCACCGCACGCGGTGCCTGGGAGTCGGTCAAGCGCCATTTCCGCAGCCTCGGCCACGACACGCAGACGCAAGCCTTCACGGTCGTCGGTGTCGGCGACATGAGCGGCGACGTGTTCGGCAATGGCATGCTGCTGTCGCGTCACATCCGGCTGCTCGCCGCGTTCGACCACAGGCACATCTTCATCGACCCGAACCCCGATGAGGCGAGCAGCTTCGCCGAGCGCGAGCGCCTGTTCGCACTGCCGCGCTCGTCATGGGCCGACTACGACACGTCGAAGATCTCGGCCGGCGGCGGTGTCTGGCCGCGCAGCGCGAAATCGGTTCCCGTCTCGTCCGAGGCGCGCCTGGCGCTGGGCATCACCGGCGACACCGAGCACCTGACACCCGGTGAGTTGATGCGCGCCATCCTGCTGGCTCCCGCCGACCTGTTCTACAACGGCGGCATCGGCACCTACGTGAAGGCCGGCACCGAGAGCCACGCCGAGTGCGGCGACCGCGCCAACGACGCGATCCGCGTCAATGGCGCCGAGCTGCGTTGCAAGGTGGTGGCGGAGGGAGGCAACCTCGGCTGCACCCAGCGCGGCCGCATCGAGTATGCGTTGCGCGGCGGGCTGATCAACACCGACGCGATCGACAACTCGGCCGGTGTCGACTGCTCCGACCACGAGGTCAACATCAAGATCCTGCTCAATGCGGTGGTCGCCGAGGGCGAGCTCACGCCCAAGCAGCGCGACAAGCTGCTGGCCGAGATGACGGACGATGTAGCGGCGCTGGTGCTGCGCGACAACACGTTCCAGAACCAGGTGCTTGCGGTCACGCGTTCGCGCGGCGTCGAGCTGATCGACGAACAGGGGCGCTACATGCGCCACCTGGCCAGCGCCGGGCGGCTGAACCGCAAGATCGAGTTCCTGCCCGGCGACGACGCGCTGACCGAGCGCCTGCAGGCCCGAAGCGGCCTCACCGCGCCCGAACTGGCGGTGCTGCTGGCCTACAACAAGATGGAGCTGTACGAGCAGGTGCTCGCCTCCGACGTGCCCGAAGACCCGTACATCGCCACCGCGCTGGAGCGCTACTTCCCGCTGCGGCTGCATGAGCAGTTTCCGGGGCAGATCAAGCGCCACCCGCTGCGCCGCGAGATCATCGCCACGTATGTCGTGAACAGCATGGTGAATCGCGTCGGACCGACCTTCGTGCACCGGCTGCACGAGGAGACCGGTGCGGCGCCGCCGGACATCGTGCGCGCCTACATCGGCACGCGGCAGGCGTTCGATCTCGTGTCGCTGTGGCAGGCCAACGAAGCGCTCGATCAGACAGTCGGCGTGCAGACGCAGGCCGACATCACCATGGCCAGCATGCGGCTGATCGAGCGCGGCACGGTCTGGCTGCTGCACGAGCGCGACGCGCTGCGCGATCTGGACGCCACGATCCGCCGCTTTGCGCCCGGTGTTGCGGAAGTCGGTGCCGGCCTCGAACGCTGGCTGGCCGCGCACGAGCGACAGGCGCTCGATGCCGAGGTGGCACGGCTCGTGTCGCAGGGCGTGCCGGCAGCGTTGGCGCAGCGCGTGGCGCGACTGGACGCGCAGATGGCGGCGCTGGACATCGTCGAGGTCGGTGCGGAGATCGGCGCCGCCGTGGGGTCGGTGGCCGGCATCTACTTCGGCGTCGGCGGACGACTCGACCTCGGCTGGCTGTCGGAGCAGATCGGCCAGCTTCCGGCAGACAGCCACTGGCAGGGCTTGGCACGGGTGGCGATGCGCGACGACCTGTCCTCGCTTGCGCGCGCGCTGGCGCGCTCGGTGCTGCGCACCGGTGAGGCGGCGCCGGCGGCGCAGCCGTCGGCGATGATGGGTGCCTGGGAGGCGCAGCGCGAGTTCCAGCTCGCGCGTTGCCGCCAACTTCTGTCCGACCTGAGGCCGACACCGGCACTCGACATGGCGATGCTGTCGGTGCTGCTGCGGGAGTTGCGCTCGCTGGTCTGAACGCCTGGCCGGCGCAGTGGCGCGCAAGGAGCCGTCCGAGGCTGCAAGCCCGCGGACGGCTCCTCGAATCAGGCGCTCACTTGTCGCCGCCGGGCACCTTGCCTTCGACGCCCTTCACGTAGAACTTGATGCCGCCGAGGAATTTGTCGTCGGCGACCTCGTCCTTCTTCAAGATGGTCTTGCCGTCGGAGCCGACGAGCGGGCCTTTCCAGATCACGTAGCTGCCGTCCTTCAGCCCGGCCTTCACCGCGTCCACCTTGGCCTTCAGGTCGGCCGGCACCTTG
>JBGQEX010000067.1:0-20167 GCA_041496605.1 Piscinibacter sp. | reverse complement strand
CCCGGGCGGCCGAGCGCGCGACGGCGATGCAGGCCCACGAAGAGGCCGTGCGCCACTACCTGCTCGCCTGCGGAGCACTGCCAAGCAACGCGGCCACCGACGCGCAGCGCTGCAGCCTGCTGCTGTGCCTGGGCGACGCCCAGAACAGCGCCGGCGACAGTTCACGGGCGCTCGCCACCTTCGCCGACGCTGCCGCGTGCGCCCGGCGCCTTGGCGACGCGTCATTGCTGGCACGCTCGGCGATCGGCTTCGGCAACGCGCAGTGGCGACAAGGCAGCGAAGGCTCGAAAGCGGTTGCGCTGATCCGCGAGGCGCTGACGCTGGCGGCGCCGGCCGAAACTCGCGAGCGCGTCTCGCTGCTGAGCGCGTTGTGCCGGGCGCTGCTGTTTTCGAACCGGCCCGACGAGGCCGAAGCGGCCTTCCGCGAGGCGGTCGCGATCGCGCGCCGGATCGACGATCCCTTGACCCTGTTCAGGGCGCTGATCGCGATCGTGCCCGGGCGCTGGTATCCCGACCGGCTGGCGCTGCGCATCGACGCCGCACGCGAAGCCATCGAACTGATGCGGCGCGCCCCTCAGCTGGACTGGCCGGTCTCTACGCTCACCGGGTGGTACGCCGGCGATCTGATGGAATTCGGCGACACGGCAGCCGCCACGGCCACCGTTCGATTCCACCTCGTCACCAGCGAGGCGACGCGCGAGCCGTTCAACGAGGCCACGGCCCTGGTTGCGCTGGCGATGATCGCTGCGCACGAAGGCCGCTTCGCCGAATCCGAGCAGTTGGCCCTCCAGGCGCTGCGTTGCGGCGCACGTTTCGACCGCGCCAATGCGTCCGGCATCTTCGGCGTTCAGATGTTCACCATCCGGCGCCAACAGGGCCGGCTGGGCGAGCTGGCACCCGTTCTCAGGCAATTTCTCGACAGCGAATCGCAGGCCGCGACATGGCGACCGGGCCTGGCCGTGCTGCACTGCGAACTGGGTTCCCGCGACGAAGCCCGCGATGTTTTCGAGAAGCTCGCGGGCGACGGTTTTGCCGGCATCGCGAACGACGCGATCTGGGTCGCGAGCATCGCCTACCTCGCCGAAGTCTGCGTCTGGCTCGGCGACGCGGCGCGCGCGGCCCGGCTGTACGACCTGCTGATGCCCTACGCCGAACGCAACATCGTGTTCGGCGCGCACACCGCATCGTTCGGCGCCGCAGCGCGCCTGCTCGGCATGCTGGCGACGACACTGCAGCGCTGGGACGCCGCCGAGCAGCATTTCGACTACGCGCTGGCCTTCGATGCCCGCACCGGCGCACGCCCGTGGCTGGCCCATTCGCGCTGCGAGTTCGCCGCGATGCTGATGCGCAGGGCGCATTCCGGCGACCCCGATCGCGCGCTGCCCTTGCTCGCCGCGGCACTGACCGATGCACGCGAGCTCGGCATGCGCGGGCTCGAGGAACGCGCCCTCGGGTTGCAGCAGCAGCTGGCGAAGGGTCGCAGGCCGGAGGTCCACCCGCAAGACGGCCGCGCCGCCGGCTTGTCCGAACGCGAGGTGCAGGTGCTGCGGCTGGTGGCCGCGGGCAAGACCAATCAGGAAATCGCAACGGCACTGTGTCGCAGCCCGAGCACGGTGGCGATCCACGTGCGCAACATCCTCGGCAAGACGCAAGCGGCCAACCGCGCGGAGGCGGCTGCCTTCGCGGTTCGGCACGGGCTGATGCCGCCGGCATAGCCCGCCGCCGGGCCGCCCCAAGGCGGGCTCGCCCCTCGGGGGCAGGAGCGCAGCGACTGGGGGGCCCAGTTAGTCAGTTCTGACTATCGCGCGGCGCATCGCGGCCGCGCCGAAGAACTATCAGCTTGGTGGATGGCGCCGTGGCGCGCCACGCGCAGACTGCGCAGGCGCCCAGCGTGGTGCTCCGGCCGCCGAGCGATGCGCTCCACCCGAAAGCCGGTGCGATGAATCGAGGAGTCTTGTAATGACACGCTTCGCGCAAGAAGCAGCCATGGCCCCAGCGCCGTTCCAACCTTTGAAGGAGAGTCACCATGACGATCGAACTCAGAGCCGCCGACGGCGGTGCAGTGCAGGTCTCGCCCGAGATCCTGCAGGCATTCAAGAGCGGATTCCGCGGACCGGTGCTCGGCCCCGACGCCGCTGAATACGAGGAGACGCGCAAGATCTGGAACGCGATGATCGACCGCCGTCCCGGCCTCATCGTGCGCTGCACCGGCACCACCGATGTCGTTGCCGCCGTGCGCTTCGCGCGCCAGCACCAGTTCCTGGTTTCCGTGCGCGGCGGTGGCCACAACATCGCCGGCCTGGCCGTCTGCGACGGCGGCCTGATGATCGACCTGTCGCTGATGCGGGGCGTGTGGGTGGATACCAAGGGGCGCACGGCGCGCGCGCAGGCCGGCTGCACGCTCGGCGACGTCGACCGCGAGACCCAGCTGCATGGCTTGGCTGCTGTGCTCGGTTTCGTCTCGGCCACCGGCATCGCCGGCCTCACGGTCGGGGGCGGCTTCGGTTACCTGACACGCCGCCACGGCTGGACCTGCGACAACCTCGTGTCGATGGAGGTCGTGACGGCGCAAGGCCAAGCGGTGCGAGTCTCCGCCGACGAGAACGCGGATCTGTTCTGGGCGCTGCGCGGCGGCAGCGGGAATTTCGGCATCGTCACGTCCTTCGAATACAAGCTGTACCCGGTCGGGCCCGAGATCCTCGGCGGGGCCATCGCGTGGCGCGCCGAAGACGCGAAGGAGGTTCTCGCTTTCTATCGCGAGTTCACCGCGAAGACGCCGCGCGACACCACCTGCGTGGCCGTGCTGCGGATCGCGCCGCCCGCGCCGTGGCTGCCCAAGGAGATCCACGGCAAGCCCATCGTTGCCATCTTCGTCTGCCACAGCGGAAGCATCGAGGACGGCGAGAAGGTCGTTGCGCCGCTGCGCGCCTTCGGCCGGCCGGTGGCCGACATCGTGACCCGCCGTCCCTACACGCAGATGCAGAGCCTGCTCGACGCCACCCAGCCCAAGGGGCGGCGCTACTACTGGAAGTCGCACTACCTGTCGGCGATCGATCCGAAGGCCATCGACGTCGTCATCGATCACGCCACGCGTTTGCCGTCACCCCACTCGGCGATCATCTTCTTCCAGCTGCAAGGCGCGCTCGGCGAGTTGCCTGCGGGCCACTCGCCGGCGGGAAATCGGGATGCCGCCTACGTGCTCAACATCGCAGGCTCGTGGGAGAACGCCGCGGACGACGCGCTGAACCTGCGCTGGAGCCGCGACTGTTTCGAGGCCACGCGAACGTTCTCGACCGGCGGCGTGTACATCAACTTCCTCACCGAGGAAGAAGGGCGCGAGCGCATCGAGGCGGCATATGGCAAACCGATCCTCGAACGACTTGCCACGCTCAAGAAGAAGTTCGACCCCGACAACCTGTTCCGCCACACGAAGAACATCTCGGGTTGAGCGCCCGGGCAGGACACCTACTCCAGTGTGATGACCGTGTCCTGCTCGCCGGGCTGACAACCCTCGGCGATCTGATCCCAGCCATGCCGGATCACGACGTGGCGGTCGGTGTGACAGAACTCCATGCGGGTGGCACCCGGCAGCGTGGCATGCACGAAGGCTTCGATGGAGGCGGGCATGGTGACGCGGTAGATCTTCTGGTCGATGTCTTCGGGCGGATGGTCGTCGCCGTGCACCCAGGGGATGAAGGCGCCGAGCCACATCAAGGGGCGGAAGGCCACGTCGATGACGCTGGGCATGTAGGCCTGGTCTTTCAGCCAGCGCTGGGCCTGGGCTCGCAGGTTCTCGGCGTCGTCCAGATGGCCCCAGGCGGCGGCCAGCAGTTCCATCACCCATTGGTTGCAGTTCTGGTAGCGCAGGCTGAAGGGGTAGGCATTGGCGCTGTAGGTCGGGCCGAGGAGTTGCAGGGCCTGCCGGTTGTCCAGCGCCGCACGCTCCAGTTCGGCCGCTTCGGCCGCGGGAAGGAAGACGACCGAGACATAGCCGACCGAGGCGTCATCGGTGCCCAGCATGAAGCCGGAGATGCCCTGGTCGAAGATCCGCGGCTTGCGTTCGTCGCAGGCGTAGTACAGCTGGCGCACCGACCACGGCGTGTTCTGGCTGGCCTTCAGGCTGAGGCCGGCATGCGAGTAGCGCACGCCGAAGCGGTGCAGGTTCAGGCCGGAGCGGGCGATCAGCGCCAGGCTCTGGCCGGAGTTCTCGAGTTCCGCCTTGATGATGCTGCCGAAGCGAATCAGCTTGTCCTGCTGATCGGCGCTGAGTTGGGCTTGCTGGTCACACAAGCGCAGCGTGCCGGCCTGACAGGCCCAAGACAAGGCGCACAGCCCGATCAGCCCCCAGGCTCTGGATAGCCGGCACATGGGACGAGCCCGGTGAACCTTGTTGCGTCGACACCCGCCGCAGGCCTCGCGCCCAGTGGCCCAGTGCTCACAGCACGACGGCGTTGGTTTGCAGGTCCCGATACCAGTCGTCACCGAGCACCAGGAAGAAGGCCTGCTTCGTCTGGGAATTGGCAAATTCCACGCCATACGGGCGTTGGCGCGCCGTCACGATGTGGCCCTGGCCGAGGCGACCCTGCTCGAACGCTTGTTGAGGCAGGTAGAGGAAGAACTCACCATCTGCGCCGCGGTCGGGCACGGCACGCAGCGTCATTCGCACGGTGCCCGGGCGCTCGGCAACCGCGGCGACGTCGATGATCTTGTAGTCGCCATCGGCCACGCCGGTGGTCTTGGACGAGCTGTCGCTCGACTTCTGGATCGACCCCGAAAGACTGCCCACCGATGTGGAGACGCTGTCCGAAGCGGACGACGCTGCCGAGCTTTCCGCCAGGGCGGGCATGGCGGTCGCCCAGAACAGCAACGCGAAGGAGGCAAGGCACTGGTGAAACTTGGTCATCGTGATTCCTGCTGTTGACGAGATGCACGGCAATGCTACCGCCCATTGACTGTGGGCCGTACCCAGTTGTTTCACCTGCGCGCAAATGAATCAGTCGCGCGAACGGATGGACAGGCTCTGCGTGGCCATGCCGACGAGGCCGTGGACATCGAACAGCGTCGATTCGGCGAGGCCACAGCCGGTCGGCCCGAGATGGGTGCGGGCGTCGAGACAGATCCATTCACCCTGAGGCCGGCGCAAGAGGTTGATGGTCAGATCCGAATTGACGAAGCTGTATTTTGCGAAGTCGAGAATCGCGCTGATGCCATTGCCCGAATCGGCGGCCACGGCAACACGCTGGTAGACGCTGGGGGTTTCATCGTCCAGCAACGGGTAGCGCAGGCGGAACCAGATCGCGCAGGGTCCGTTGAAGAAGTGGCCCCGCGCGACGCGGGTCTCCACCAGGTCGGCGTACCCGACATGCCGGCCGGCGAAGGGGAAGGTGGCCAGCGGCGACTCGTCCGGCCCCAGTGGCGCCGACGGTGCCGGGTGGCCGGGCAGCTTGTCGGGCAACTTCACGTCGTTCTCGCGCTGGGCGAGCGCCGTGAAGCGTGCGATCTCCTTGTCACCGGCCACGAGGCGCGCCGAGAAATGCCCCGCGTTGCGACCGGCATAGTCGGTGGCGACCTCGACCGCCAGTTCGCCGATCGGCACGGGGCGCAGCAAGTTGGCGGTGAGCCGCGAGATGTGGGTCAATCCATGGTCGAGCGCGGCACGTTCGACGCTGCGACACACCAGCGCGATCGGCGGGCCGGCGTGCTGATGGTCGGGGTGCCAGGGGCCGCGTGTGAGCGCGCTGGATCGATAAGTGTTCCCGCCCACCGCCGCATAGGCGCTGGTCGGCATCGACTTGGTGATCTTGGTCATGCTGTATTCCAAGCTGGGGTACGGTCGCGGCGAGCTCAGGGGGGGACTTCGTGACGCCGGAACCCACCGGTTGAGCACGCGCGACGGCTTGGATTGTGGACGCCGTTCGTCGCGCTGCATCGCGCGGAGTTCCTGCGTGGGAATGCTTTGAGGGGGCCTTGAGTATGATGTCGGCGCCCACTGGAATCCCGGAGCGCGCTTCTCCGATCGTGCGGCGCCTGCCGGTGTTGTGCAGCGCCGCGAAGCCCGCTGCTTCGCGCCGGGGATTCGAGCCGGTGGCTGTCATCGTCGGGCGCAAGACGTCGTGCGCGGCTTCCATGCAGGACAGAGACAAGGTCCAACGGCAGCCCCGCGTGATCCCCCGATGGGACGCCGGCGGACCTTGCGCCATCCATAGCAGTCAGCTGTACCGGGGCTCTCATCCAGCCGCCCCGTGGAGATTCGGAGGTCAGCGAAATCGATGCGAATCTGTTGAACGAGTTGCGCATCGCGCACGATCAGCGAGAGGACGATGGCGGCCGGTCGCCCCGCTGGCCCTGGGTGTTGGCAGGCAGCGCACTGGTCGTGGCGATCCTCGCGGTGGCCGGCTGGTGGTTCCTGGGTGGACAGCTGATCGCGGTGCGGACAGCGACCGCGGTCGCACCCGGAGCCGGCGCGGTGCTTCAGGCCACCGGCTACGTCACCGCGCGCCGGCAGGCCACCGTGTCCACGCAGATCACCGGCACGCTCACGCAGGTGTTGATCGAGGCAGGCGACCACGTCAAGGCGGGCCAGGTCATTGCGCGGCTGGACGACAAGGCGCTGCGCGCTGCGCTCGGTGCGGCGCAGGCCGGCGTGCAGGCGGCGCAGGCACAGGTGACGCAGTTGCAGGCGCAATTGGCGCAGGCCGAGGCCGATGCGCGCCGGCAGAATGAGCTCGTCGCGAGCGGCATGATCACCAGGCAGGCGGCCGAGCAGGCGCGCACCGCCGTCGCCACCATCGGCGCGCAGCTCGATGCCCGACGCCGCGAGGCCGACGTGGCGCGCGCCCAGCTCACGCAGGCCAAGGTGAATTTCGATTTCACCGTGGTCCGTGCACCGTTCACCGGCGTGGTCACCGAGAAGGCCGCGCAGGTCGGCGAGATCGTCTCGCCGCTGTCGGCCGGCGGCGGCTTCACACGCACCGGCGTCGGCACCATCGTCGACATGGACTCGCTGGAAGTGGATGTCGATGTCAACGAGGCCTACATCGGCCAGGTGGCGCCCGACATGCCGGCCGAGGCGGTGCTCGACGCCTACGCCGACTGGCGGATCCCGGCGCACGTGGTCGCCATCGTGGCGGCCGCCGATCGCGGCAAGGCCACGGTGAGAGTGCGTGTCGCGCTGGAGCAGAAGGATGCCCGCATCGTGCCCAATATGGGCGTGCGCGTCTCCTTCCTTGGGCGCAAGGGCAGCGCGGCCACGCCGGCGCCCAAGGGCGTACTCGTGCCGCCGCAGGCGATTGCCCAGCGCGACGGTCACAGCGTGGTATTCGTCGTCGTCGACAACAAGGTCCAACAGCGCACCGTCGCGCCGGCGTCGCAAGATGTCGGCCAGATGAAGCTCGTGCCGCAGGCGCTCGTGGCCGGCGAGCGCGTGGTGCTGTCGCCGCCGCCTTCGCTGCACGATGGCGCGAGCGTGAGGATCGAGGACGCGCCGCGCTGACCATCGGCACGGCGGTCGGAAACACCAACATCAAGGAGAGGACATCCCATGGGCAAGCTGATCGAAATCCGCGACCTGTCGAAGGTCTACGAACGCGGCAAGCAGAAGGTGGAGGTCTTGCACCACATCGACCTGGATGTGGACGAGGGCGAATTCCTGGCGCTGATGGGGCCCTCCGGCTCGGGCAAAACCACGTTGCTCAACCTGATCGGCGGGCTCGACAAGCCGTCGGGCGGCAGCATCAGCGTCGGCGGCCAGCGCATTGACGAGCTCGGCGCGGGGCCGCTCGCGAAGTGGCGCGCGGCCAAGGTGGGCTTCGTGTTCCAGTTCTACAACCTGATGCCGATGCTCTCGGCGCAGCGCAACGTCGAACTGCCACTGCTGCTGACCAAGCTGTCGGCGTCGGAGCGGCGCAAGCGCGCAGGCATCGCGCTGCAGCTGGTGGGCCTTGGCGATCGCGCCACCCACAAGCCCGCCGAGTTGTCGGGTGGGCAGCAGCAGCGCGTGTCGATCGCCCGCGCGATCGTCTCCGACCCGGCCTTGCTGGTCTGCGACGAGCCCACCGGCGACCTCGACCGACAGTCGGCCGAGGGGGTGCTCGCCTTGCTGCGCACGCTCAACCGCGACCACGGCAAGACGATCCTGATGGTCACCCATGACCCCAAGGCCGCCGGCTACGCCGACCACACGCTGCACCTCGACAAGGGCACGCTGGTCGAGCCGGTCGTGGCGGCCTGAGGAGACGGCAATGAAATACCTTCACCTCGTCTGGGCCTCGCTGTTCCGGCGCAAGACCCGCACGATCCTCACGCTGGTGTCGATCATCGCGGCGTTCCTGCTGTTCGGCCTGCTCGACGCCGTGCGCACGTCGTTCAACCAGGCGGGGCAAAGCGCCAACGGCGCCGAGCGCCTGCAGACCGGCTCGAAGCTCTCGTTCATCCAGACGCTGCCGCAATCGCTGCAGGCACAGATGGCCCAGGTGCCGGGCGTGAAGAACGTGACCTACGCCAACTGGTTCGGCGGCGCCTACCAGGATCCGCACAACCAGGTGTTCAGCTTTGCGGTGGCGCCCAACTACCTCGATCTCTATCCGGAAGTCGCGGTGAGCGAAGACCAACGCAAGGCCTTCGCCGAGACGCGCACCGGCGCGCTGGTGGGCGAGCAGTTGGCGCAGCGCTTTCACTGGAAGGTGGGGGACCGCATTCCGTTGCAGTCGACGATCTTTCCGGATCGCGCGGGCAGCAAGAACTGGTCGTTCGACGTCGTCGGCATCCTACATTCCACCGACAAGAAGTCCGGCGGCTTCTTCGACCAGATGTTCCTGCTGCACTGGAACTACTTCGACGACACCACGCCCTACAACCGCGGAACGGTCGGCTGGTACGTCACCCGCGTGACCGACGTGAACCAGGCCGACCGGGTGGCCAAGGCCATCGATGCGCTGTCGGCCAACTCCGACCACGAGACGCGCACGCAGACCGAACAGGCCGCCACCGCCAGCTGGATGAAGCAGCTCGCCGACATCGGCCTCATCGTCGGTTCGATCATGGGCGCGGTGTTCTTCACGCTGCTGCTGCTGTCGGGCAACACGATGATGCAGGCGGTGCGCGAGCGCACCAGTGAGCTGGCGGTGCTGAAGACGATCGGCTTCTCGAACGGCAGCGTGCTGGCAATGGTGCTGGCCGAATCGCTGCTGTTGCTGCTGCTCGGCGGCGTCATCGGGCTGGCGCTCGCGAGCGCGATCATCCCGGTCGTGAGCGCGAACAGCGGCGGCATGCTGAACCTGCCGGTGGTCGGCGCGGACAGCTGGCTGCTGGGCGTCGCGCTGATGGTGCTGATCGGCCTGCTGGTCGGCGCACTGCCGGCGTCGAGCGCGATGCGGCTGAATATCGTCGATGGCCTTGCAGGCCGCTGAGGAGGACTTGCCCATGGCTTTCCTGCGGAATCTGCTCCTGCTGCTCGTCCTGATCGCAGCGCTCGCGATCTGGGTGATGCTGCCCTGGCCGGGCGCACTGTTGCTCGCGGTGCTGCTCGCCGCCTGGCTCGTGTTGACGCGGCGCGGCCGCCAAGCCAGTTCGGTGGCGAGTGTCGGCGTCAGCACCTTGCGCCAACGGCTGGGCCCGTCGGCGGTCATCGTCGTCGGCATCGCCGGCGTGGTCGGCGTGTTGGTCGCGCTGCTGGCGATGGCCGAGGGCTACAGCGAGACGCTGCGCAAGACCGGCAGCGCCGACACGGCGATCGTGATGCGGGGCGCTTCAGCCTCGGAGGTGATGTCGGGGCTGGACCACGACAGCGTCACGCTGATCCCGCAGGCGCCCGGCATCGCGCGCGACGCCAACGGCGAGCCGGTTGCGTCGCCCGAACTGGTGGTCGCCGCCAATTTGCCGCTGAAGAATGGCGGCCCCGACGACGAGGGCAGCGTGCAGTTGCGCGGCGTCGGCGACCAGGCTTGGGCGGTGCGGCCGCAGGTGAAGATCGTCGACGGCCGGCGCTTCCAGCCGGGCCTGCGCGAGCTGATCGTCGGCCGCGGCGCCGCCAAGCAGTTCGCGGGCCTGGTGCCGGGCCACGAGATCCGGCTCGGCAGCCAGAAGTGGATGGTGGCCGGTGTGTTCGCCTCCGGCGATGCGATGGAGTCCGAGGTCTGGGGCGACGCCAACGTGGTCGCCGACACCTACGGGCGCGGCAGCAGCCGCACGTCGGTCACCGTGCGGCTCACCGATCCGAAGGCGTTCGGCGCCTTCAAGACCGCACTGGAGTCCAACCCGCAGCTCAAGGTCGACGCCAGCACGACGATCGACTACTTCAGCAAGCAGTCCGAAGGCATGACCAAGGTGATCCGCATCATGGGCATCACGGTCGGCGTGATCATGGCCATCGGCGCCATGTTCGGTGCGCTCAACACCATGTTCGCCGCGGTCGCGGCGCGCGCGCGGGAGATCGCAACCCTGCGCGCGATCGGCTTCTCCGGCTTGCCCGTGGTGGTGGCGGTATTGCTCGAGACGATGCTGCTGGCGCTGATCGGCGGCATCGTCGGCGGCGCGCTGGCGTGGCTCATCTTCAACGGCTACGGCGCCTCGACCCTCGCTGCCGGCACGGTCGGCCAGCTCAGCTTCGAGCTGCGCGTCACGCCCGAGTTGTTATGGACCGGCCTGAAATGGGCGCTTGCGATCGGCTTCATCGGCGGCCTGTTCCCTGCCGTGCGCGCCGCGCGGCTGCCGGTCACTACAGCGCTGCGCGAGCTGTGAACTCGCGCCGCCGCCGCGCGATCGCATCGCGAGCAGGTCGACGTGTCGCAGCTTGCGCAGCACCGTCGTCATCAGCAGGTCCGCGGCGGTGAAGTGCATCGCGATCGCGGCGGACTCGAACGGTGCCAGCCCGTCTTCCTCGTAGGCAGGCGCATCCGGTCTACGGCGGCAGCGCCTGCGCGCGCTGCGCATGCCCCATGAATGGCAGCGCTGATTCACCACAGCGTCGATCGTCACCGCGGCGTGCGAAGCCCACCCCCGCCTACAATCCGCCGTGTTGCAGCCCACCAAGTTCGCGCTTGGCCACGCATGCCTCCAGCCGACATCATTGAATGGCTGACGCGGTCGGACCCGCTTGACGTCTTCGCGCGGCTGACAGCCGCCGTGATGCTGATCATCGCGCTGGCACTGTGGCTGGCGTCGTATCAGGTGGAACGCCGGGCCCTGCGCATCTTCGCGCTGCGCTATGCGGCCGCGTCGCTTGGCTGGTGGGTTGCCCACCCTGGCCGAATGCAAACCGGGCAGGCGATCCCGATCGGTTCCGCACTGGTCGGCGTGGCCCTGTTGGGCGTCACCGTCTGGGCACTCGATGAATTTCTTGGCCGTGCCAACGCGCGTCGCCGCGCGCTGGTGGCAGCCGGTACGCTGGCCGGCGCGCTGGTCGTGGTCGCGTACCGGCAATGGCAGCCCAACGATCCAGGGGCCATCTACGTCGTCATGATCGTCGCGATGGGGCTGTGCGCGGTGATGGCCTGGCAGGCTTCGCGGCGCGAGCCGAACGTCGGCCATGCCTACGTGGCTGCAGCCTTTGCGTCCTATCCGGTGGTGATGGTGGGCGCGGCGATGGTGCTCGGCTGGCCCGCGCGCTCGAACCTGTCCTACCTGGTCGCGCTGCCAGCTGTGATCGTTGGCATCACGATCCTGGTCGTCAGCCTGCTGCGTGCGTCGCTGCGTACCGAGGTCGAGCTGCGGCGCCGGCAGGCGGCGGAAGCGCGCCTGGCCGAGGTGAACACGTCGCTCGAGCGACGCGTGGCCGAACGCACCGCCGAGCTGCAGGTGATGATCGAGGGGCTGGAATCGTTCGCGCGCGCGGTCTCGCACGACCTGCGCGGCTCGCTCGGCGGAGCAGCCAGCCTGAGCCGGATGGCTGAGCAGGCGTTGGCCCGCGGCGACCTCGCGCGTGCACGACGCATGCTCCAGGTGATGTCGCCGCAGCTGGAGCATCTGGCCTCGCTGGTGCGCGACCTGCTGACTTTGAGCCGGCTGGGTGACGCCACGCTCAACCAGCGCGAGCAAGCACTGGAACCCCTGGTGCACCAAGCCCTGGAGCAGCTGGCGATGGAGCCCGATTGCGCCGATGCGCTGCGCAAGGCGGTCGTCGAGGTTGGCGAGCTGCCGCGCCTGGTGGTCGATGCCACGCTGCTGCGCCAAGTATTCGTCAACCTGCTGGCCAACGCACTGCGCTTCGCCGCCGGCGGCGGACGCGCGCCGACGGTGCGCATCGGCAGTGCCGCGCCGCACGCCGGCGAGGCGCCGGCGATCTTCGTCGAAGACAACGGCCCCGGCTTCCCGCCGGAGGCTGCCGAGCGCCTGTTCCAGCCTTTCAGCTGCCTGCACGAGGGCACGCTGTCGCAGCACGGCATCGGTCTGTCGATCGTCCGCCGCATCGTCGAGCGCCATGGCGGCCGGGTGTGGGCCGACGGCCGTCCCGGCCAGGGCGCGGTGTTCTGGTTCGCTCTGCCATCCGCGGCATAAGGACCCGGAGCAGCCCGTCGACCCCGCCATGGCGTCGGCAAGCCGTCGACGGACCAGGCCCTGCGCTGCCATGGCTTGACGGACTCATAACCAGATAGTTATGAGTTCGCCATGCAAGCCGCACCGGCCGAACCCGTTGGGGCTGCATCGCGTGACCGTGCGCGAGATCTGCGGAATCCGATTGCGGATCGGACCGATCGAGGCCATCGATGGCACGCCGGTCATCGACGTCAAGCCGGTGCTGGCCCACGGCGCCGACGCATAGCGCGACGGCACGCCGCCCCCGCGGGGCGGGCCCGCCATGCAGCCGCTCCGCGCCGGACTGCTCAGGGCTCGAGGTATGCGCAGCCCTGCTGCTGCAGGCGGGCGAGGCCGGCTACGCGAGCCCCGGATTGCGTTCCATGCCGATGAGGCGCGGTGCGTTCAGCTTGCGCGGCGTGACCCGGCCCTTGGCCTTGAGCCAGGTTTCGACCACGTCCCACACTTGCTTGTTGCCGGCATCGCGCGCTTGTTCGGCGACCGGCGCCCAGCCGGCGACCTTGTAGGTCTTGCCGGCATCGATGGGCTTGCCGTTCAGCCGCAGATCGCGAATGCGCTCGCCCATCGCTGCGGCCGGCGCGATGGCGTAGCTCAGGCCGCCCACGCGCACCATGTCGCCGCCCTGCTGGTAGTAGGGGTCGGGGTTGAACAGGTTGTCGCCGACGTCTTCGAGCACGGTCTTGATCATCTCGCCGCTCATGTCGGTGAGCGTCGCGTACGAATAGGTGGTCGCGAGCTGGTCCATCATCAGTTCGCGCGTGATCACGTCGCCCGGCAGCAGCGAAGTGCCCCAGCGAAAGCCCGGCGAGAACGCGATCTCGGCGCCTTGCACCTCCATCAGCGCGTCGACGATGAGCTGGTCCCAGCTGCCGTTGAAATTGCCGCGTCGGTACAGCAGGCCGTCGGTGACGGCGAGCTTTTCGGCCAGCCTCCCGGCAAAGGGCGCACGCACCTTGTCGATCAAGGCCTGCATCTCGGCGTCGGCGCGCAGCATGTTCGAGAACACCGGCAGCAGCTTGTAGCGGACGTCGCTGACCAAGCCGTCCTTCACGTCGAAGTCGAGCACGCCGAGGAACTTGCCGTTCGAGCCGGCGTTGGTGACGAGCGTCGTGCCGCCGGCGTTGGCCACGCGCACCGGCAGCGGCACGCCGTCGTGCGTGTGGCCGCCGAGGATCGCGTCGATGCCGCGCACGCGGCTGGCCATCTTCAGGTCCACGTCCATGCCGTTGTGCGACAGCAGCACCACGACCTGCGCACCCTTGGCGCGCGCTTCGTCGACCACCGCCTGCATGTTGTCGTCCTGGATGCCGAAGCTCCAGTCGGACACCATGTAGCGCGGGTTGGCGATCGGCGTGTAGGGGAAGGCCTGGCCGACGATCGCGATCGGCACGCCGTTGACCTGCCGCATCACGTAGGGCTTGAACACCGGGTCGCCGAAGTCGGTGGTCTTCACGTTCTGCGCGACGAAGTCGATGTGGCCCTGGAAGTCCTTCTCGACGATGTCCTTCACGCGCTGCTGGCCGTAGGTGAACTCCCAATGGCCGGTCATCACGTCGACGCCGAGCAGCTTGCCGGCGTCGACCATGTCCTGCGCGTTGGTCCACAGCGAGGTGGCCGAGCCCTGCCAG
The DNA here is from genome assembly GCA_041496605.1 of Piscinibacter sp. GTDB lineage: Bacteria > Pseudomonadota > Gammaproteobacteria > Burkholderiales > Burkholderiaceae_C > Albitalea. The sequence goes on along the minus strand of JBGQEX010000067.1, from coordinate 6,008 downwards.
GTGTCTCCGCCATCGAGCAGCAGCGCACCGGGGCGGCTCGCCTTCATGCGCTTGACGAGCGTGGCCAGGTGCGCGAAGCCGCCGACCTTGCCGTAGCGGCGTGCGGCTTTGTCGAAGTCGATGTAGGTGAACGCGTGGGCCAGCGCGGTGCCGGGCCGGATGCCGGCGGCACGCAGCAACTGCTCGCCCACCTGGTGCGGCGACTGGCCGGCCATCGCACCGACGCCGAGGTTGACGCTCGGTTCGCGAAAGTGGATCGGCAGCAGCTGCGCATGGCAGTCGGTCATGTGCAGCAGGTGCACGTTGCCGAAGCGCGGCAGCTCGTACAAGCCGCTCTCGGCCGTCGCCGCATCGGCATCGCCGAAGCGCGCCAGGCCCATGCCGGCGGCCGACGCGGCGCCCAGCACCTGCAGGAACTCGCGTTTGCTCAGGCTCATGGTCTTGTCGTCACTATGTTGTAGAGAGATCGTCATCCCGGCGAACGCCGGGATCCACTGCTCGTGGACGCCTCCACCGGTGGATACCGGCTTTCGCCGGTATGACGGTAGGCGGGGGTGGGTGCGGGCTTGCAGCGGCCTACTGATTGACCGGCGACTTCGGGTCGAGCAGCAAGGCCATGATGTCGCGCAGCTGCTGCTCCTTGAGCAAGCCGGCATGGCCGAAGCGCGGCATGTTCGAGCACGCCGCGTAGGCCTTGCTGTTCCACAGCTTGCCCCAGGTGTACTGGACGATGGCCGCGCTCGTCGGGCTCGCCGGGTCGCTCACGCCGCGCAGCTTCCCGTACTGGTAAAGGCTGGGGCCGATGGTGCCGAAGGAGATTTCGCTCTTGCTGATCTGATGGCAGTTGTAGCAGTTGCCGCCGTTGTTGGCCGGCGAGGCATCGGTCCAGGTCATGCCGCGGCCGTTCTGCGCGAGCTTCTCGCCCTCGCGCCAGTCGCCCAGGTACTGCCCGCCGGCCGGCCATTGGATCGTCGCGAGCGACGCCGCTTCGATCTCCTTGGCCAGCGCTTCGCTCGGCGGCTTGTCCGACGAGCAGGCGCGTTGACCGAGGTCCTGGTTCAGACGGTCGACCGTGGCAATGCCCTGGTCGCGAAACGAGGCCGTGATGATGGCTTGCGCCTGGCTGTCGAGCTCTTGCGACGAGGGCATCGAGGCGCAGCCGGCGGCGATCGCCCCGGCCGCCGCGATGGTGAAGATGGACGACTTGTTCATGGGTTCCCCGGTTCAGCGCTTGAGGGCCGGCGCGATCGATTCGGCGCCGCGCGAGTTGACGCCCATGTAGACGCCCAGCGCGATGGTCACGTCGGAGGCGTAGCCCGGAAACGGAAAACGCTGCTGGCGGTAGCAGTCATTGAGGCGCCGCTGCATGCCCCACAGTTCGCCGCTCGATACGCGGTATGCCGGCCAGGCGGCGAAGCCGATGCCGTCGCCCGGGTTCTTGGTCAGGTTGGGCAGGTCCTGCATGCGGATGCGCTTGCCGTCCTCGCCGTGGCACGAGGCGCACGAGAAGTCGTACGGGCCGCCGCGAAAGAAGAACGCGCGCTTGCCCATTTCATACATCGTCTTCTCTTGCTGGTGCAACTGCGGCAGGTTCATCTTCAGCCCGCGCGATTCGGCCGAGATCCAGGCGACCAGCGCTTCGATGGTCGCCTGCTCACCCTTGCCGAACGGCGTCCTCGCGATCTCGGCGGCGTTGAAGCCCTGCACGGTTTCCATGCAGCTGAGCAGCCGCGACTCGAGGTCCTGCACACGCTTCGTGTCGGCAAAGTAGCGCGGCAACTCGACGAACGCGCCCTTGACGACGCCGGCACCGCGGCCGAGATCGCAGGCCTCGAGCGTCGCGTTCTTCGGCCCGCGCTTCGTTTTCCACAGACCCTCGCCCTTGGCTTCGAACAGTTCGGCCGGGTTGCCGTCGGCGAGCATGGCGCGGTATTCGGCGATGCCGTCGGCAGCGCTCTTGGCTTGCTGTGCCGGCGCCGCGCCCGCGCCGAGAAGCGCGATGGCGAACACGGCGGCGGCTTGCATCGATGGCTTCATCGGCTCTGTCTCCTTGCGGTGGTGCGGGGCGGGCCTGCGGGCGTCAGGACACGACGGCTTCGTCGGTGCGCGTGTCGCCGTGGTTGTCGACCCAGGTGATGGCGACCTTGTCGCCGGCCTTCGCGCTCTTGATCGAGAACTGCAGGAACGGGTTCTTCGCCACCGATGGGCCCCACTGGGCCGACAGCACGACCTTGTCGTTGTGCTTGGCGGTGACGTGCTGGATGTACCAGGCGGGCACGACCTTGCCGGCGGCGTCCTTGCGCTGGCCGGTTTCCATCTCGTGGCTCATCAACACTCGAACGGTGGCCTTGCCACCAGCGGCTTGGGCGCGAATGCGCATCGGATCTGCCATGGTGTTACTCCTTGGAGGCGTGAATTCGTAAAGGGGAGGGAATGCCGTGTCGAGCGCTTCAGCCGCCGCAGCCGCCTAGCGTGACCTTGATCTCTTTTTGTGCGAAAAGCACGCGACCGTCGTTCGTCATCGCCACCGCGATCACGTTGGAGGTCTGGCCCATCTTCACGCGCGTGGAGATCGAGGTTTCGACCGCGTCGGTGAAGTCGAACATCGCCGACAGCATGCTCGGGTTCTTCTCGACCAGCAGCAGCATGCGCTTCACGCCGGCCAGCGTGGTCGACGCGCCGAGCGGAACAACGGCGCCGTTCTCGGCGATGTCCGGGCCCTGGATCGTCACGTCCTTGCTCTCGGTGGGTGCCGATGCGCCGAGCGCCTTCATCAGGTCGGCCATGTTCTTGGCGTCGAACGCGGCGGTGTTGAAGGTCGCCGTCTGCGCGGTGGCCACGGTGGGCAGCAGGCCCGCCGCCATCATCAAAGAGGCGACAGCGGCGCTGCGCTTGAGTACTTCGCGACGAGAGTTCATGCGGGTCTCCTAAACTTCAGTGAATGCTAATGAATGCATGGGAACGAAGGATCAGTGTCATCCCTATCAGGGGGCGGCACCGGCTGCGAGCCATTGGGCGATCGCTTTCGCGTCGGCGTCGGGCAGGTTCTGTTCAGGCATCGGGATGGCGCCCCATACGCCGCTGCCGCCGGACTTGATCTTCGCGCTCAGGTACGCCACGGCGTCGGCGCGCGCTGCGTGCTTGCGGGCGACTTCCTGGAATGCCGGCCCGACGATTCGCTGCGTGATGCCGTGGCAGGCCACGCAGGTGTACTTCTGCGTGAGCGCGATGGCCGCGCTCGCGTTCGCTGTGCTGTCCGCGCGGGGCGGCGGCGTCGCTGCGCCCGCCCCCTTGGGCGTCAACGTGTCGACGCCGTGCTGCGCGCCGACGCTGCGGTTCTGCTCGGCGAGGTTGCCATGCGCGCCGCGGGCGAAGTCGGGCAGGAAGGATGCGACCTTCGGTTCCCCAGCGCAGCGGTTCATGCAACTCGAGCCCTGCACATCCGGCTTGGCTGCACCGGCGAACTCCTTGCCCGGCCACAGGGCGTGCCGCGTGGTGACGCCGTTGCGGTTGGGCAGCAGCATCTGCGCGTCGGCGACGGTCTGGTCGGACAGCACGAAGTCGTCGGGCAACACGCCGCCCAGGTTCAGCAGGTAGGCGGTGACGGCATAGACCTCGTCGGTGCTGAGCGACTTCGGCGCATTCCACGGCATCGCGCGATTGATGTAGTCCCACAGCGTCGACAGCGTCGAGACCTTCATCAGCGTCGTGCGTCCCGGGTAGGCGCGGTCCATCAGGCGTGCGGCGTGGCCGCTCTTGACGTCGGCCTGCGTGGTGCCACCGACGATCGGATTGAACACCTCGCCCGACTCGCCGAAGATGCCGTGGCAGGAGGCGCATTTGGCTTCCCAGACCTGCTGGCCCCGGGCCACCGAGCCCGAGCCCTTGGGCAGGCCCTTGAAGTCGGGGCGCACGTCGATGTCCCACGCGGCCAGCTCCTTGTCGGTGGCTGGCCGGCCGATGCCCGGAAAGCCCGCGCTCTGACCCAGCGCGGCCGACGCGGCGAGCGTCAACGCGGCTGCGGCGGCGAACTCACGACAGCTGAACATTGCGCACCTCGCCGCTTTCCTGCACCAGCCAGGTCTGGATGGCGTTGTTGTGATAGATCGAGCGCGTACCGCGCACCGCGCGCAACTGTGCGGTCGTGGCCTGTACCTGGCCGGTCTCGTCGGTGGCGCGGCTTTGCACCAGCGCGGGTCGGCCGTCCCAGACCCAGTCGATGTTGAAGCGTGTCAGGCACTTCGACAGCACCGGCGCCTCGAGCCGCGCCTGGCGCCAGTTGCGCCCGCCGTCGACCGAGACGTCGACACGCCGGATCTTGCTTCGGCCCGACCACGCGAGGCCCGACACGTTGTAGAAACCCTTGTCCAGCAGCACCTGCCCGCCCGACGGCGTGGTGACCACGCTCTTCACTTCCTGGATGCCCGAGTACTGGCGGTGCTGCCCGTCGGGCATCAGGTCGACGTAGTGGATGGTTTCGTCCTTGGTGCCATAGGGCTTGTCGCCGAGCTCGATGCGGCGCAGGTATTTCACCCAGCTCACCCCCTGCACGCCGGGCACGACCAGGCGCAGCGGGTAGCCCTGTTCGGGGCGCAGCATCTCGCCGTTCTGGCCATAGGCGACGATCACCTCGCCGCTTTCGATCAGCGCCATCGGGATCGTGCGCGTCATCGATGACCCGTCGGCGCCCTCGGCGAGCACGAAGCGGCCGCGCTTCCAGTCGGCCCCGCACAGCTCGAGCAGCGTGCGCAGCGGCACGCCGGTGAACTCGCTGCACGACAGCATGCCGTGCGTGTACTGGCAGGTGGGAACGGCCACGTTGCCCCACTCCATGCCGGTGTTGGCGCCGCACTCGATGAAGTGGAAGCGCGACACCGACGGCAGCCGCATCAGCTCGTCCATCGTGAAGACCTTGGCTGTCTTCAGCATCGTGGCGTCGGATCCGTTGACCATCAGGCGGTGCTTGGACGGATCGATGTCCCACCAGCCCTGGTGATGGCGCTCGAAATGCAGGCCGCTGGGCGTGACGATGCCGAACAGCGACTGCAGCGGCGCGAACGACACCGAGGCCTGCCCGGTCTGCGTCAAGCCCGGGCTCGGACGGCGCTGCACGTTGGCCTCGTACTGCGACGGCTTGCCGTAGCCCGCGCTTGCCACCGGCTGCCCGAGCCCGCGGCTGTGTTCGGGCAACTGCAGGATGTTGGGGTCGCCGTCGCCGGCTGCGACCGGGTTGGCTTGGGCCAGCGCGGCGGGTGCGGCCAGGCCGGTGGCGGCCGCCGCAAACGCGCTGCGAATGAAATCGCGCCGGCCCTGCCGGGCTTCGCTGCGAACGGTGCGCACGGCCTCGGGCGTCAGGAAGTTTTCCGGCGCCTTGAGCAGCCGTCCAGAAATGGGGGTGTCTTGATTCACGGGCGGGTCCTTGAATCGCCTCAACCGGCGCTGGCGATGTCGGTGCAGACGGCGCGGCAGACGGACGCGGCACGCTCGTTGCCGATGCGGTAGTAGATCTGCGAGCCGTCGCGGCGCCGCGCCAGCACGCCGGCGCGGTACAGCGTGGACAGGTGCTGCGACATGTTCGGCTGCGTGGCGGCCACGCGCTCGAGCAATTGCGTCACGTTGAGTTCACCGCGGCACAACTCGCCGATGATGCGCAGCCGGATCGGCGACGACATCAGGCCGAACAGCTCGGCGGCCTGTTCGAACACATGGTCGGCGTCGGTGGCGGGGGTGGTGGGTTCCATGGCTGGAAGCGCTGATATCCAGATATAAGCAGGCACAAATATAAGCGCGTGCGGAAAAGCTGATATCGGGAGAAACACCGAGCGAGGCTTCGATACCTCAGCCCGAACGGGGTCGGCTTCTTGAGAGACCGTCCAAACGCATGACGCCGCAACCTCCGTTCGGGCTGAGGTATCGAAGCCAGCGCGCCTCACGGTGCGGCACTTCGACAAGCTCAGTGCGAGCGGGGTCTTGCCTCAGGCCTGCGAGGTGGCGGCCTTGTCGAGCTG
>JBGQEX010000066.1:0-20295 GCA_041496605.1 Piscinibacter sp. | reverse complement strand
TTCTGGGCCGTGCTGTGGCTCGTCACCCCGGCCGGCTGGTGGGCACAACTCGTGGCCTTCGCCTTGTTCCGATTCTTCGATGCCGCCAAGCCGGGGCCGGTGGCCTGGGCCGACGAGCTGTTCAAGGGCCGGCGCGGGCAGCCGATCGGTTGGGCCCAGGGTTTCGGCATCCTGTTCGACGACTTGGTGGCAGCCCTGTGCACGCTACTCGCCATGGCCTTGTGGAAATGGCTGTGAGCGAGATCGAGGCCCTGGCCGCGGCACTCAAGGCGCGCAGCTGGATGCTCGCCAGCGCCGAGTCGTGCACCGGCGGTCTGATCGCGGCGGCGTGCACGTCGCTGGCCGGTTCGAGCGACTGGTTCGAGCGCGGCTTCGTGACCTATTCGAACGCGGCCAAGACCGAGATGCTCGGCGTGAGCGCCGCATTGATGGAGCAGCACGGCGCGGTCAGCGCCGAAGTGGCGCGCGCGATGGCCGACGGCGCGCTCGCGCGTTCGACGGCACGGATCGCGGTGGCCGTGACCGGCATCGCCGGGCCGACCGGCGGCACGCCTGCCAAACCGGTCGGCACCGTGTGGCTGGCCATTGCCCGCCATGGCGCAACCACTTCGGCCGAGTTGCTTCAATTGCGCGGCGACCGCGCGGCCGTGCGGCAGCAGACGGTCGAGCACGCGCTGCGTGCGTTGAACGCGGCCCTCGCGGCCGCGTGACGTTTGTGATCCTGCTCGCCGCCGACTTCAGCCGCGACGAACAGGCGCAGTGGCTGACGCTGCTCGGTGACGCGCTACCGGGCGAAACATGGGTCACTGATCGGTCGGCGTGCGACCCTGGCTCGATCGACGTAGCGATCGTCGCCAACCCGCCGCCCGGCACGCTGCAGGGCCTGCGCCAGCTGAAGTTCATCCAATCACTGTGGGCCGGCGTCGACACGCTGCTGCGCGATGCCACGCTGCCCGCCGACGTGCCGCTGGCGCGCATGGTCGACCCGGCCATGAACGCGGCAATGGCCGAGACGGCGCTGTGGGCGGTGCTCAGCCTGCACCGCGGCTTCTTCGGCTATGCCGAGCAGCAACGCCGGCGGCAATGGCAGGCGCAGCCGCAGCGGCGTGCCGACGAGATCGGCGTCGCGGTGCTCGGCCTCGGCCAGATGGGACGCGCCGTGGCGCAGCGCCTGGCCGCCAACGGCTATCGCGTCAGTGGCTGGAGCACACATAACGTGCAGGTTGCGAACATCGCATCGTGGTGCGGCGACGCAGCACTGCCCGCGGTTCTGGCTGCGGCCGACATCGTCGTCAATCTGCTGCCGCTCACACCGGCAACGCATGGGCTGTTCGACGCGCGCCGCCTGGCGCAGCTGCCGCGCGGCGCTTGCCTCGTGAACCTCGCGCGCGGTGCGCATGTGGTCGAGGCCGACCTGTTGGCCGCGCTGGACCGCGGCCACCTGCAGCACGCCGTGCTCGATGTGTTCGGCACCGAGCCGCTGCCGGTGGCGCATCCGTTCTGGGCACATCCGCAGCTCACGCTGCTGCCGCACGTGGCCGCACAGACCGACCCGCGCAGCGCGGCGCTGATCGCGGCGCGCAGCATCCGCGACTGGCGCGCAGGGCGTGCGCCGCAGTACCTTGTGGATCGCTCGCGCGGCTATTGAGCGCCCCCAAACCTGTCGCTTTGCGTCAGGCCCCCCGAGGGGGTCAAGGAAACTTGGGAGCGGCCCGGCGTTTCCTTGAGAGGGACTGGAGGCGCGGCGCTCAAGCGCTCAGCGCGATCCGCACCATCTTGCCCGGCGTGGCCGCCGCGGTGCACTGCGCCGTCATCAGCACCAAACGGCGCAGACCCTGCCACGGATCGAGTGGCCAGTCGGGGTGCTTGAGCCCTTTCACCAGACCATCGCAGACCTGCGCGGCATGCAGCAGTTGCGCCAGTGCGTTGTCGGTGAACAGCGGCACGGCGTGCTCAAACAGCCGCTCCTTGGCGCCCCACACACGCGCTTCGCGCAACGCCATCGGCAGCGGCCTGCCGGCGACCAGCGCGTCTTTGACGCGCTTGAGCGCGCGGATGTCTTCGGCCAGCGTCCAGTGCACCAGCACCGCGGCCTCGCCCTCGGCTTGCAGGCCATCGAGCATGCGCAGCGAGCGCGCCACCTGGCCGGCCAGCACGGCTTCGCCGAGCTTGAACACGTCGTAGCGGGCGACATTGAGGACCGCCGCCTCGATCTGCTCGAAGCTCAGCTCGCCCGGCAGGTACAGCAGGCCGAGCTTCTGGATCTCCTGGTGGGCGGCGAGCAGGTTGCCTTCGACGCGGTCGGCGAAGAACGCGAGCGTGTGCTGCCCGGCCTCGCCGCCTTGCACGCGTTGCGACTGTGCCGACAGGCGCTGCGCGATCCACTGCGGCAGGGCCTTGCGCTCGACCGCGTCGATGCGGATCGTCACGCCGGCGCCATCGAGTGCGGTGAACCAGGCGCTGGCTTGCTGCTGGCGGTCGAGGCGCGGCAGCTGGATCACCGTCACAACGTCGTCGGACAGCGTTTCGCAGTAGCGCTGCAGCGCATCGGAGCCGTCCTTGCCCGGCTTGCCCGACGGAATGCGGATCTCGATGATCTGCTTGTCGGCGAACAGGCTCATCGCCTGCGCCGCGCCGAGCAGCGCGCTCCAGTTGAAATGCGCACCGCTCACCACATGCACCTGGCGCTCGCTGTGGCCGGCCGCGCGCGCCGCGGCGCGAATCGCATCACCGGCCTCCTGCGCGAGCAGCGGCTCGTCGCCCCACAGCGTGTACAGCGGACGCAGTCCCTTCTGCAGATGCCCGGCGAGCTGGTCCAGACGCAGCTGCATCAGAGACTCTGTACCGCCGCGAGGCGGCGCATCACCTGCGCCACGATGTCGCTTTGCATGGCGCGAAACAACTGGGCTTCCTCCTGCTCCTTGGCGAGCGCCACGCTTTCGCTGTAACTCATGTCGCGGCTGAGCAGGATCTCGGTGGCCGGAATCAGCTCCTTGCCGGCCGGCGTGCGCAAGCGGAAGTTCAGCCGCGCCCGCAGGGTCAGTTCACGCACCTGGCCGGCCGCGGTGCTGGCCACCACGCTGCGCTCGCGCACATCGGTCAGCGCCTCGAACACGACCTGCGCCTGGGCGGCGGACTCGACGACCAGCGTGGTCTTGCTGCTGTCGATGTTCATGCGCAGCTCATCGGCCAACGGCGAGCGGGCCTTGAAGCCGATGAGCTGGATGCTGCGAAAGCGCAGCTCGGGCGCGCGCCGCAGCTCGAAGCCACAGCCGGCCAGCACCGCCGCCGCGGCGGCGAGCACGGTGCGGCGCTGCACGGTCGCGACGGGTCGGGCGCCGGGCCGCTCCAAGCCCGACCGCGCCCCTCGGGGGCAGGAGCGCAGCGACTGGGGGGCGGTCATCCCACGACCACGTTGACCAAGCGTCCGGGCACGACGATGACCTTCTTCGCGTGCTTGCCTTCGGCGAACTTGATGAAGTCGGGGCTGGCCAGCGCGGCGTGCTCGATGGCCGCCTTGTCGGCGCCGGCCGGCACCTTGATCGCGCCGCGCAGCTTGCCGTTGACCTGCAGCACGAGCTCGATCTCGTCTTGCACCAGCGCCGCCTCGTCGACCTGCGGCCACGGCGCGTCGAGCAGCTCGCCGTGGGCGGCCACGAAGCCGAGTTCGTTCCACAGCGCGTGCGCGATGTGCGGGGCTGCCGGGTAGAGCGCACGCAACAGCACGCTCGCGCCTTCACGCAGCGCGGCCGAGTCGCCCGCGGTGTCCGCAAGCATCGCGCTTTCGAGCGCGTTGAGCAGCTTCATCGCGCCCGACACGACGGTGTTGTATTGCAGCCGGTCGTAGTCATGGCTCACCTGGCGCAGCAGCAGATGCACCTCGCGGCGCAGCGCCTTCGCGCCGGGGCTCAGGTCCTCGAAGCTGGAACCGGCGCGCTGAATGCGCCCGGCATGCTTGACGCCGAAGGCCCACAGCCGCCGCAGGTAGCGAAACGACCCTTCGGCGCCCGAATCGGACCAGGCCGCGCTCTGATCCGGCGGCCCGGCGAACATCGTGAACAGGCGTGCCGTGTCGGCGCCGAACTTGGCGATGATGTCGCGCGGTTCGACCACGTTGTTCTTCGACTTCGACATCTTCTCGATGCCGCCCAGCTGCACCGGCGCTCCGTCTTCGCGTGCGGTCGCGCCGACCGGGTGACCGCGCTCGTCGTACTTGACCTCGACCTCGCTCGGGTAGAACCAGCGCTTCTTGCCCGCCGCGTCTTCGCGGTAGAACGATTCGTTGAGCAGCATGCCCTGCGTGAACAGCTTGGTGAACGGCTCGCCGAAGTTCACCAGGCCGATGTCGCGCATCGCCTTGGTCCAGAAGCGTGCATACAGCAGGTGCAGCACCGCGTGCTCGATGCCACCGATGTACTGGTCCATCGGCATCCAGTAGTCGTTGCGCGCGTCGACCATCGCGCCGTCGCTGTCGGGGCAGCAATAGCGCATGTAGTACCACGCCGAATCGACGAAGGTGTCCATCGTGTCGGTTTCGCGCTTCGCGCGCTTGCCGCAGCTCGGGCACGCGACGTTTAGGAACGCGGCGCTCTTGTTCAGCGGGTTGCCCGACCCGTCGGGGATCAGGTCTTCGGGCAGCAGCACCGGAAGGTCGCGTTCCGGCACCGGCACGTCGCCGCAGGCGCTGCAATGGATGATCGGGATCGGCGTGCCCCAGTAGCGCTGGCGGCTGATGCCCCAGTCGCGCAGGCGCCAGGTGGTCTTCTTGCCGCCCAGGCCCTTGTGTTCGAGTGCGGTCGCCACCGCATCGACGGCGCTCGAGTAGTCGAGCCCGCTGAAGTTGTCGGAGTTGATCGTGACGCCTTGTTGCTTGTCGGCGTACCAGTCCTGCCAATGGTCGTAGCTGAAGTGCTCGCCGTCGATGCCGATGACCTGAAGGATGTCGATGCCGTATTTCTTGGCAAACGCGAAGTCGCGCTCGTCGTGCGCCGGCACGCCCATCACCGCACCGTCGCCGTAACCCATCAGCACGTAGTTGCCGACCCACAGATCGACCGGCTCGCCGGTCAGCGGGTGCTGCACCTGCAGGCCCGTCGGCAGCCCTTCCTTTTCTTTCAACGCGAGTTCGGCTTCGCTGGTGCCGCCCTGCTTGCACTGCTCGATGAACGCCGCGAGCCTGGGGTTGCCGGCCGCGGCGTGCGTGGCCAGCGGGTGCTCGGCCGCGACGGCGCAGAAGGTCACGCCCATGATGGTGTCGGCGCGTGTCGTGAAGACCCACATCTTGCCGTCTTGGATCAGCTCGCCGTCGGCACCGCGGATGTCGTGCGGGAACGCGAAGCGCACGCCTTCGCTCTTGCCGATCCAGTGCTCCTGCATCAGCCGCACGCGCTCGGGCCAGCCGTGCAGGTAGTTCGGGTTCTCGGGCTCGGCCACGTTGGCCAGCAGCTCGTCGGCGTAATGGGTGATCGCGAGGTAGTAGCCCGGAATCTCGCGCCGCTCCACCGGTGCGCCGCTGCGCCAGCCGAGGCCGTCGATGACCTGCTCGTTGGCGAGCACCGTCTGGTCGACCGGGTCCCAGTTGACGACCTGCGTCTTCTTGTACGCGATGCCCTTTTCGAGCATCTTCAAGAAGAACCACTGGTTCCATTTGTAGTAGCCGGGGTCGCAGGTGGCGATCTCGCGCGACCAGTCTAGCGCCAGCCCCAAGGGCTGCATCTGCGCCTTCATGTCGGCGATGTTGTCGCGCGTCCACTGCGCGGGCGCGACGTTCTTGTCGATGGCGGCGTTCTCGGCCGGCAGGCCGAAGGCGTCCCAGCCCATCGGCATCAGCACGTTGAAGCCCTTCATGCGCAGGTAGCGCGCCATCATGTCGTTGATGGTGTAGTTGCGCACATGGCCCATGTGCAGCTTGCCGCTGGGATAGGGCAGCATCGAACAGGCGTAGAACTTCGGGCGCCTGGCGTCTTCGCTGACGCGGTAGGCATCGGCCGCGGCCCAGGCGGCCTGCGCGGCACGTTCGATCTCGTCGGGCTTGAATTCGGGATTCATGGGGGTGCGCAGCGCGCTCTACGGGGTCGCGCGATTATAGGAAGCAGCCCTCGCTCCGGCGTGCAGCGCACGCGAAATGCACGGGGCCGCGATGCGCGAGCGCGTCAGCGCGGCGCCGCAGCGGTGCCCGATGCGGCGATGAAGCCGATGCGGTTCAGCCCGGCCTTCTGCACCACGCCGATCAACTCGGCGACACGCCCGTAGGGCACCGACTGGTCGGCACGCAACTGCACTTCGGTCTGCGGATTGCGCTGGGCAGCGTCGGCCACGCGCGCGGCGAACACGGCTGCGTCGACGGCTTCATCGCCGAAGTAGAGCTTGCCCGCGGGGTCGATCGCAACGCTGATGAACTGCGGTGCGTCGCTGGGCTGGGCCGCGTCGGTCTTGGGCAGGTCGAGCTTGAGGCTGCTGGTCATCAGCGGCGCGGTGATCATGAAGATCACCAGCAGCACCAGCATCACGTCGATCAACGGCGTCATGTTGATGTCGCTCATCGGCTGCGGGCCGGTGCTGCGTTCGAGGCGACCGAAGGCCATGACGCTCAGGCGGCGCGGGCAGCGTCCGAGACCATCTCGCGCAGGTCGTGCGCGAAGCCTTCCAGTTCGGCTTCGCAGGCACCGACACGCTTGCCGAAGATGTTGTAGGCGAGCACCGCGGGAATGGCCACGGCGAGGCCGGCAGCGGTCATCACCAGCGCCTCGCCGACCGGGCCCGACACGCGCTCGATGGTGATAGAGCCCGCGGCCGAGATGCTGATCAGCGCATGGTAGATGCCCCATACGGTGCCGAACAGGCCGATGAACGGCGCGGTGCTGCCGATCGAAGCCAGCAGCACCTGGCCGTACTGAAGCTGCGCGAGCACCGCGTGCAGCGCGTCGCGCAGGCGCCGCGTCAATTGGGAGTCGAGGTGGCCTTTGGCCTCGAGCGTGTTGACGTTCGGGCTCGCAGTGGCGGCCTGCAGCAGCGGCGCCAACACGCGCTCGCGGTCGAACGCGGCCAGCTGCTCGTTGCCCGCCTGCAGATCGGGGGCGGCCCAGAACGCCGGCACGGCACGGCCGATGTCGGAGCGCACCCGGTGCAACAGCCAGCCTTTCCAGAAGATCACCACCCAGGCGCTGACCGACATCACCAGCAGCAGCGCCGCCACGCTGCGCGTGATGAAGTCGCCTTGTTGCCAGAAGTGTTCGAAGCCGGTCAAAGGTGTGCCCTCTCAGTCGATGCCCAGGACGTCGTTCATGCTGAACAACCCGTGCGATTGGGTGGACAGGAAGCGCGCCGCGCGCAGGCTGCCCTGCGCGAAAGTGGCGCGGCTCGACGCCTTATGGGTGATCTCGATGCGCTCGCCGGTGCCGGCGAACAGCACCGTGTGGTCGCCGACGATGTCGCCGCCGCGCACGGTCGCAAAGCCGATGGTCGACGGATCGCGCTCGCCGGTGACACCTTCGCGGCCATAAACGGCGCAGCTCTTCAGGTCGCGCCCGAGCGCCGCCGCCACCACTTCGCCCATTGCGAGCGCCGTGCCGCTCGGCGCATCGACCTTGTGGCGGTGGTGGGCCTCGATGACCTCGATGTCGTAGCCTTGGTTGAGCGCACGCGCCGCCATATCGAGCAGCTTGAGCACCACGTTGACGCCGACACTCATGTTGGGCGCCATCACAACCGCAATGTGGCGGGCGTGTTCGGCGATCTCGGCCTTCTGCGCATCGCTGAATCCGGTGGTGCCGATGACCACGTTGACGCCGCGCTGGCGGCACGCGGCCAGGTGCGCGAGGGTACCTTCGGGACGCGTGAAATCGATCAGCACCTGCGCATCGGCCAGGCCCTGTTGCAGGTCGGCGGTGATGGCCACGCCGCTCGGCTGGCCGAGGAAGGCGCCGGCGTCGTGTCCGATGGCGGGGCTGGCCGCGACGTCGAGCGCACCCGCCAACACGATGTCGTCGGCCGCTGCCACGGCCTCGATCAGCATGTGCCCCATCCGGCCCGATGCGCCGGCCACGGCGACCCGCAGTCGATGGTCGCCGTCAGCGGCTGCGCGCGGTGCGCCCATGCTCAGCGCGGCTCGAGCGGCGGGTACGCGCGCGCGGTCGGCGCCGATGCGGCGGTCGCGGCTTCTGCGGCCACCGGCTTCGGGACCGGCAGCGCCTTGATCTGTTCTTCCGTCAGCGCCAGCGGCGGCGCGTCGCGCGAGGTCTTGAATGTGTCGATGGAGGCCACGAATTCGCGCTCGGCCGGCAGCTCACCGCCGGTATCGATGCTCTTGAGCTTCTCGCCGTCGAACAGCACGACAATGCGGCGCTGCTGCGGCTCGGCGCCCTGACGCCGGATGGTGAATACGTAGTCCCAACGGTCGGCATGGAACACGTCGGTCAGCAACGGCGAGCCGAGCACGTCGCGTACTTGGGCGCGGCTCAGGCCGGGCTTGATGAGCGCCGCCTGTTCCTTGGTGACGACGTTGCCCTGCACCACCTCGACCCGGTACGGCGTGATGACACCGAGCAGGTTGTCCGACGATTGCAGCGACTGGCAGCCGGCAAGGGCAGCGATGGCCAACGCGATGGCGAGCGGACGGCAACGGAGAAGCGAACGCATGATGACGGAATGGGAACGCCGGCAGCGGGCGCCAACCTCGATATGATGGAACGATTCTAGCGGTTGGGCGGCACGCGCCCGCCGCGGCCCGGAGCCCCCATGACGCACGCCGACGAACTCAAGAGCAGCGGCCTCAAGGCCACGCTGCCACGCATCAAGATCCTCGAGGTCTTCCAGAAGACCGAGCAGCGGCACATGACGGCGGAAGACGTGTTCAAAGTCCTGCTCGCCGAAGGTTCGGATGTCGGACTCGCGACGGTCTACCGCGTGTTGATGCAGTTCGAGCAGGCGGGCATCCTGTCGCGCAATCATTTCGAGACCGGCAAGTCGATCTTCGAACTCAACGAGGGCAAGCACCACGACCACCTGGTCTGCATCGATTGCGGGCGCGTCGAGGAATTCTTCGACGCCGAGATCGAGCGGCGGCAGAAGGCGGTCGCACAGGCGCGCGGCTTCGAACTGCAGGAGCACGCGCTGTCGCTGTACGCGGTGTGCACGAAAAAGAATTGCCCGCACAAGGCGAAGTGAGATTCCCCGACGGGCGCTGCCCGGCGCCGGACCGTGCTACTCCGGTCGGCCCATCGCCTTCTGGTGGCGTTCGATGAACTCGCGGTAGGTGTCGATGCCGCGCAGCTGCAGGATCGTGTTGCGCACCGCCGCTTCCACCAGCACCGCCAGGTTGCGACCCGCGTCCACAGCGATGACCGCCTTGCGCACGGGCACGTCGAGAATCGCCTCGTACAGCGGCTCGTAGGGCAGGCGTTCGAACTCGCGCTCCAGCGTTTCCTTGCGAACCAGGTGCACGATCAGCTTGAGTCGCATCTTGCGGCGCACGGCGGTCTCTCCGAAGATCGACTTGATGTCGAGCAGGCCGATGCCGCGCACTTCGAGCAGGTTCAGCAGCAACTCGGGGCAACGCCCTTCGAGCGCGGTTTGCGAGACGCGGTACAGGTCCACCGCGTCGTCGGCCACCAGGCCATGGCCGCGAGATATCAGTTCCAGCCCGAGTTCGCTCTTGCCCAGGCCCGACTCGCCGGTGAGCAGCACGCCCAGGCCGAGGATGTCCATGAACACGCCATGGCGCGTGGTGCGCTCGGCGAACAGTTGCGCCAGGTAGCCACGTACCACGTCGATTACCTGGCCTGCCGAATCGTCGGTGGCGAACAGCGGAATGTCGGCCCGGTCGCACATCGCCACCAGCTTGTCCGGCGGCGTCTGCGCGTCGGCGACGATCAGCACCGGAGGCTCGAGCGTGACGATGCGTGAGATGCGCCGCTCGATCACCTCGTCGCTCGACTGGCTCAGATAGGCCACCTCACGCCGCCCGACGATCTGCACGCGGTACGGGTGGATGTAGTTCAGGTAGCCGACCAAGTCGGCGGCCGACTGCGCATTGCGCACGGCTGCTTCGTCGAAACGCCGCTCCGGATGCGCGTGGCCGGCAATCCATTCCCAGCGCAATGCCTGGCGGTGCTCTTCGAACAGCGCCTCGGCGCTGATGACGGTGGGTTTCACGCGGTTGGACGATCGGTGGTCAGGCCACCGACTTCAACGGTTCCCAGTTCGAGATCAGCTCGTGCACCTTGGCCGCACCTTCCTCGGTCTTGAGCCGTTCGCGCAGTTCGCGGTCGCTGAGCATTTCGGCGATTTCGGACAGGATCTCGAGGTGCCTCTGAGTGGCCGCTTCGGGCACCAGCAAAAAGATCAGCAGCGTCACCGGTTCGTCATCGGGGGCATCGAACGGAATCGCCTGCTGGACCCGCAGCACCGCCGCTAGCGGGTTTTTCAGACCCTTGATGCGCCCATGCGGGATGGCCACGCCGTGGCCGAGGCCGGTGGAGCCCAGCCGCTCGCGAGCGAACAAATTGTCGGTGACGGTGGCACGCGCAATGGCGTGCTGGTTCTCGAACAGCAGACCGGCATGTTCGAACGCGCGCTTCTTGCTTGTGGCGTCTACATCGACGAGCACGTTGCTGGCAGGCAGGATGGCGGCGAGACGGTTCATCGGAGGGTCCGTGCACCGACTTCACCCTGGAGGGCTGGGTCGATTGCTGGCGTGAATCCAAAACACCCGATTATAAAAATGACAGTCGGGCCGAGTGACAAACGCACCCGGGGTGCCGAAGCATTGTGCACGGGGTGCTGCGTTGCAGCAACGGTTTGGGCCCCCGCGGTCATGGGGATGTGCGATATGTAGCAGAAAAAAGCGGCCCGCAGGCCGCTCCCGTTCTGTGCCGCCATCGCGAGCTCAGGTTGGCATCGTGTCGATTCGTTTGACCGATGCATGGTGATGGTCTTGCAGCTTGTCCTTGTGACGACAGACCTGGCGATCGAGTTTGTCCATCAACTGGTCGATTGCCGCGTACAGGTCTTCGTGGGTGTTCTCGACGAAGATGTCCCTGCCCTTCACATGAAGCGTCACCTCCGCCTTCTGCCTTCGTTCCTTCTCCTTCAACTTTTCCACTGACAGCAGCACGTTGATGTCCACCACCTGGTCGAAATGGCGCGTCACTCGGTCTAGCTTCGTGAGCACGTACTCGCGCAAGGCGGGTGTCACTTCGAGGTGGTGGCCGCTGATTGTCAGGTTCATGGGTACTCCTTTCGCGGGGGTGAGGGAAGCTGGAAGGGGAGCCGAAAGGCTGGGGGAAGTGGGCTTCGACGGGGGCGTCGTTGAACCCAGTGTGCACGCGTTCCTGCGCAGTGACAAGCGGGTGACAGCGGCCTTTGGCGTCAAGATTTGGCGCGCGCGAAAAGTGCTCGATCGCGAGTGCTTGCCGCGCGATTTGGCGCATCGCCGATGCGATAATTTGAGACCCAAGTTTCCTGGAGTTCGTCTTGGACGTCGCCCCTACTCGGTGACCGTCCACTCCACGCAAGCAGCGCATTGACGCGGCTGGCCGGAGTGAGGCGGTAGCGAGTTCCGTTTTCACCCTGGCCCGAATGCGCGTCGTGCGCATTCGCTTTGCTGGAGCCCTGATGCTGAATGTCTTCACGCTGGCCAACGGCCGGCTGTTCCAGGAAGAGATCGAAAGCCCCGAAGCGCTGGCGCACGTGCAGCCGGTGTGGGTCGATCTCGAAGCGCCCACACCCGAGGAAAAGGGCTGGATTGCGCAGCACTTCGGCGTGACCATTCCCGAAGACGCCGTCGACGACGATCTGGAAGAGTCAGCACGCTTTTACGAGGAAGACAACGGCGAGCTGCACATCCGCAGTGACTTTCTGATCGACGACGATCAGACGCCGCGCAACGTGCGGGTCGCCTTCATTCTGTACAAGAAAGTACTGTTTTCGGTGCACGTGGAGGCCTTGCCGGTGTTTCGGCTGTTGCGCCTGCGCGCGCGGCGCATTCCGGCGCTGATCGAAGACGCCAAGGACGTGCTGCTCAAGCTCTACGATGCCGACGCCGAATACAGCGCCGATGCGTTGGAGGGCATCTACGACAGTCTCGAGGCGGTCAGCAACCGGGTGCTCAAGCAGAACGTGAACGACGCCATCGCGGCCGAGGCACTGTCGGCCATCGCGCGCGAGGAGGACCTGAACGGGCGCATCCGCCGCAACGTGATGGACACCCGGCGTGCGGTGAGTTTCATGATGCGCAGTCGCCTGCTCAACGCCGAGCAGTTCGAAGAAGCGCGGCAGATCCTGCGCGACATCGATTCGCTGGACAGCCACACGACCTTCTTGTTCGACAAGATCAACTTCCTGATGAATGCCACCGTCGGCTTCATCAACATCAACCAGAACAAGATCATCAAGCTGTTCTCGGTGGCGAGCGTCGCGCTGCTGCCGCCCACGCTGATCGCCAGCATCTACGGCATGAATTTTAAGGCCATGCCCGAGCTCGACTGGTCGCTCGGCTATCCGTTTGCGCTTGGCGTGATGGTGGTGAGCGTGGTGGCGCCGTTCTGGTACTTCCGGCGCAAGGGCTGGCTCTGAGCCCCGCGCTCGGCATCACGGCGTATCGAGAAGAAAGAAGGCTGCACAGCGCCCCGCAGCGAAGGAGGGAGGGAGGAGGGAGGAGGAAAACCGCTCCGGGATTTCAGCCGGGGATACCGGCAGGCTGTGCAACACCAAAACTGTATTCTGAAGCGCGCCAGGGGCACGGTGTGCGATTGGCGCGTTCGGGCCGGACAACAACATTCACCTCTACTGCCCGGCGAACAATTTTGATGCGAACGTGTCCGTCGAGTTCCATCGAATGTGCGAACAACGCGCTGGCGACGCGTTGACAAACGTCAATTTCGCAGCCGAAAACCACGTCAATGACGCGGCCAACTCAAGCGGATGCGCTCCGGGCCAACCAGCCCACGGCGGCGTCGCGATTGAAGTTTGCGGAGCCTGTCACACGCGGGCGACTAAAATTAATGCACTTTGTGAAGGCCGTGACCATGCTTTACCCCGAACTCTTCAAGCAACTCGAAGCCGTGCGCTGGAGCATGGACAAGGACATCCCCTGGGACCGGTTTGACGCCAGCCTGCTCACCGACGAGCAGGCGCAGACGGTCAAGATGAACGCCATCACGGAGTGGGCGGCCCTGCCGGCCACCGAAATGTTCCTGCGCGACAACCGCGACGACAGCGATTTCTCCGCCTTCATGAGCGTGTGGTTTTTCGAGGAGCAAAAGCACTCGCTGGTGCTGATGGAGTACCTGCGGCGATTTCGACCTGATCTGGTGCCGAGCGAAGCCGAGCTGCACGCGATCCGCTTCGAATTCGACCCCGCGCCGGCGCTGGAGACGCTGATGCTGCATTTTTGCGGCGAGATCCGCCTCAACCACTGGTACCGACGCGCCGCCGAATGGCACACCGAGCCGGTCATCAAGTCGATCTATGAAACCCTGGCGCGCGACGAAGCTCGCCACGGCGGCGCGTATTTACGTTACATGAAGCGTGCCATGCAGAAGTTCGGCGACGAGGCCAAGGCGGCATTCGCCAAGGTGGGCGTGCTGATGGCCAGTGCTCGGCGCACGGCGCAAGCGCTGCATCCGACCAACCTGCATGTGAATGTCAAGCTGTTTCCGCGCGACACGATCCAAAGCCGGCTGCCCAACCCGGAATGGCTCGAACAATGGCTCGACCGCCAGATCCAGTTCGACGCCGTGTGGGAAAAAAAGGTCGTCGAGCGCATCCTGCACAACCTGAGCCTGCTGATGGAGCGCAGCTTCGCGAGCGTGCAGGAGCTCAACCGCTATCGCAAGGAAATGGCGGCGGCCGTGACCGCTGCCGCGAAGGGCCAGCCGGGCCCGCTGCCCGCATGACGGCAGCCCGTACTGCCTCGACAAACGCCGCAACGTGTTGGCGGCCGCCGCGCCGCTGCTGATCGCTGCCGGCGTCGGCTGGATCGCTCGGCGCTGCGCGCCCCTCAGCTGGCCTTCGCCGCAGACTTCTCCTGGTCGGCCTTGCGGTCGGCGCTCACGCGCTGCGCGCTCGGCCGTTCACCGATCAGCTTGCTGTACGGCTTCCAGTCGATCCCGCCGGCCGCCAACAGGTCTTCGCCATAGACGATCTTGGTCGCCAACGCCACCAGCGGCAGGCTCACCCAGGCAGCACAGTCGGCCAGCGTGAAGCGGTCGCCGGCCACATAGGGCGAGAACTTCGCCAGCCGCTTGAAACCGGCGATGTTCTTCTCGAGCAGCTTGCGCACGCGCGCTGCATTGCTGTCGCTGATGTCGCCGCCGAAGAAGGCCTTCGGGTACAGCTCGCGCGCCACCAGTTCGAGGTGCAGGTCGACGAAGGTCGTGAGTTCGCGCACCTTGGCCGCCTGCCACGGGTCGGCCGGCAGCAGCGGCGGGTTCGGGTGCACGGCTTCGATGTATTCGACGATGGCCTGGCTCTCGCACAGCGCGCCGTGCTCGGTGCGGATGAAAGGCACCTTGCCCAGCGGCGTGCAGGCGAGCACCGCCTCGTCCTTGCTGTGCGTCTTGACGACTTCCTCGGTGAACGGCACGCCTTTCTCGAGCAGCACCAGCTTGACCTTGTTGTAGTAGTTGGAAAGCGAGAATCCGCACAGCGTGATCATGGTGGTGCCCTGAGTTGAAGCCGCTTCGAGTCTAAGTGCGGCAGCGGCCGGCGCCTGCCGCGCAGGCGACAATGCGGCGCATGCCGACCTTTCTCGACAAGCTGTGCCCCCGCAGCGAACTCGCCGCCCGCGTGGCGGCGTTGGCGCGCCCGGTGGTGTTCACCAACGGCGTGTTCGACATCCTGCACCGCGGCCACGTCAGCTACCTGGCGCAGGCACGCGAACTCGGCGCCAGCCTGCTGATCGGCCTGAACAGTGACGCGTCGGCGCGGCTGCTCGGCAAGGGCCCCGACCGCCCGCTGAACAGCGAGCTTGACCGCGCCTGCGTGCTGGCGGCGCTGGAAAGCGTGAGCCTGGTGACGCTGTTCGACGAACCGACGCCGGTCGAGCTGCTCAAGCTGGTGCAGCCGCAGCTCTACGTGAAGGGCGGCGACTACGACATCGAAACCCTCGAGGAAACAAAGTGGGTGCGCAGCTGGGGCGGCGACGCGCGCGCGCTGCCGTTCATCGACGGCTACTCGACGACCGCGCTGGTGCGACGCATCAGGGGCTGACCCCCGGCAACTGCCGTCGGCGGCGATGCACCGCTTCGGCGAGGCCCGAGGCCAGGGCGCCGACCAGCACGCCGCTCGCATGGGCGAGTGGCGCCACCGCGATGTCCCACCCCGTCGGAAAGCGCAAGGGTCCGGCCCACGGCGCCTCGCTGAGCACTTTGGCCGCCAACACGACGAGCATGGCGGCACCGATGCGCCGCTGGCCCGCGTGGCCGGCGAACAGCACATGGACCGCAACGACGGCGACGCCGGCATGCAGCACGCCCGACAAGCCGCCGTAGTGCAGCAACTCGGGCTGCAGCAGCAGGCCGGCTTGGGTCAGCGGCCAGGCGGCACACCACGCCAGCACGCTGCGCGCCGGCACGCGCGCCGCAAACCCGAGCGCGCCGACGAGCAGCGCACCGGCCAGATTGGCGCCCAGATGCATGCCGCTGTAGTGGACGAACACGGCGCTCCAGGCGCGCCACGGCTGGCTTGCCGCCAGCGCCGGTTGCCAGTCGATCAACGTGGTGTCGAGCCCGCGCAGCAGCACCGCGCCCAGGCCCAGCAGGCCGGCCACCCCACCCCAGGCGTAACGGGGTTCAGCCAAACACGGCCCGCCACAGCACCATCACGGCGTCGCGCTGCGCCATCATCGCGTCGCCCGGCAGCTGGGTGGACTGCTCGTCGAGCCGCGCGCGGTGCTGCGCGCGGCGCAGCTCGCGATAGGCATCGGCGGCGGCCACGCCGACACCGGCCGGCAGCAGGCCGCAGGCCTCGGCGCGTTGCAGCAGCGCGATGTTGCCGACGTTGTCCATCAGCTCGGGGTGCGCGGCACTGTGCGCAAGCACCAGCGTCTGGACCGCGAACTCGACGTCCATCATGCCGCCGGCGCTGTGCTTCACATCGAACAGCTCCGGCTTCACCGGGCGCGCGGCGCGCACTTTCTCGCGCATCGCCTGCACCTCGGTGCGCAAGGCCTGCGCATCGCGCGGCGCGCTCAGCACGGTGCGACGCACCCGCTCGAAGCGCGGCCCCAGCTCGGCCAGCCCCGCACAGTGGCGCGCCCGCGTCACCGCCTGGTGCTCCCAGGTCCAGGCCGTGTTGCTGCCGCGCCCGGTCTGGTAGTCCTCGAAGCTCTTGAGCGAGGTGACGAGCAGCCCGGAGTTGCCGTTCGGCCGCAGCGCGGTGTCGATATCGAACAGCTCGCCGGTCGCGGTGCGCAGCGTCAGCCAACTGATCAGCTTGCGCACGAAGGCGCCATAGATCTCGCCGGCACGCTCATCGTCGTCGTCGTACAGAAACACCACATCGAGGTCGCCGCCGTAGCCGAGCTCCTTGCCGCCGAGCTTGCCGTAGGCGATGACCGCGAGACGCGGCTCGTCGCGGTGGCGCTGCTTGAGGTGCAACCAGGCCCAGCGCAGCGCGCAGCTCAGCGTCGCATCGGCCAACGCCGACAGCTCGTCGGCCACCTGCTCGACGCTCAAGTAGCCTTCGACGTCGTGCACCAGCACGCGGAACACCTCAGCGTGGTGGGCGCGGCGCAGCGTGTCGAGCAGCGACTCTTCGTCGGCCTGCCCCGAACGCTCCCAGGCGGCGTGGCGCGCTTCCAGTTCGGTGATGTACTCCGCGGCGTCGAAGCGCCGGTGCAGCAGACGCTCGTCAGCCAGTTCGTCGATCACGCCGGGGTGCAGCATCAGGTAGCGCATCGGCCAGCGCGCGAGCCCCAGCAGGCGCAGCAGGCGCTTGTGCACCTCGGGCCGCTCGACCAGCAGTGCAAGATAGCTCTCGCGCCGCAACAGCGGCTCCAGCCAGTCGATGAAACGTGTCGCCGCATCCATCGTGCAAAGCCCGTCCTGCACCGCCTGCGCAGCACGGACGATGAGCTTGGCCAGGCGCATCTTGCTGTCGTCGCGCAGGCCCTGGATTCTGGGCTGCTCGCACCAGCGCTGGACCCGTTCGGCCAGCTCCGGCGGCAGCCGCTCGATGAAGGCCGCGCTGTCCACCGGTTGCGGCGCCGGGCCGCACGTGCGACAGGCGCCGTTGGCGCCGGGCTGAGGCGCCCGCCCGTCGTGCAGCAGCAGGTCGAATTCGGTCGCCACCACCTCGCGTGTCTCGCACAGGCAGTCGAGCAACTCGCAAGCGTCGGCATTGCATGACAGGTCCAGGCTGCGCGCGATCCAGCCGAGGTCGACGTCGGAGGTGGGCAGTTGGTGCGTCTGCTGGTCATCGAGATACTGGATGCGATGCTCGACGCGGCGCAGAAAGGTGTAGGCCTGCGCGAGCCGCTGCGCGCTCTGCGTCTTCATCAAGCCACCGGCGGCGAGCTTGTCGAGCGCCTTCAGCGTCGAGCGGGTGCGAATCTCGGGGTACTGCCCGCCGCGCACCACCAGCAGCAGCTGCACGATGAATTCGATCTCGCGGATGCCGCCGCGCGACAGCTTGACGTCGTTGGCGCGTTCGGGCCGGCCGGCGGCGCGGCGCTGCGCCTCATCGCGCACCTTGCGGTGCAGCTGGCGCAAGCCTTCGAACACGCCGTAGTCGAGATAGCGGCGGTAGACGAAGGCGGCGACGATCGACCGCAGCGCCAGCGCGCGGCCATTGCGCACGCTTTCGCGCGGCGCCACCACGCGGCTCTTCAGCCACGCGAAGCGTTCCCATTCACGGCCCTGCACCTGCAGGTACTCCTCCAGCATCGCCAGGCTCACCACCGGCGGCCCCGACTTGCCGTTGGGTCGCAGCGCCAGGTCGACGCGGAACACGAAACCATCGTCGGTGTTGTCGCCGATCAAGGTGTACAGGCCGCGCGCGAGCAGCGAGAAATACTCGTGGGCCGACAGCCGCTGCGCCCCATCGGTGTGGCCGTCTTCCTCGTAGACGTAGATGAGGTCGATGTCCGACGACACGTTCAGTTCGCGCGCGCCGAGCTTGCCCATGCCGACGACCCAGAAGTCGATGCGCTGGCCGGCTTCGCTGATCGGGGCACCGTAGCGGGCGTCCAGCTCGCTGTGCGCCGCTCCGAGCGCGATGTCGAGCGCGGCCTCGGCCAGTTCGGTCATCGCCAGCGTGATGTCGGGCATCGCTGCGCCCTGCTCGATGTCGAGCACGGCCAGTCGTTCGAGCACGAGGTGGCGCGCGACGCGCAGTGCGCTGCCCAGCGGCCGGCCGTCGGCCTGCAATCGCTGCACCAGCGCGGTGATGATGTCGCGCCGCGGCAGCCCGGGCGGCAACAGCGCCAGCTCGGCGGCGTAGCGCCGGCGCACGCGCTGGACGAATCGGCTGTGCTCGGCCAGCGCCGGCGGCAGCCAGGTCTCGGGTGGCACTTCGGCGGGAATGGCTGGTACGGAACCCATGGCGCGCAACGGGGTCTGTGCTAGATTGCCGCGGCACCGGCAACGGCAGCGGACCCCGCAGCGCCGAACCCCAAGAAACGCCCAGCGCGGCGGCTATCCACACACTGCCCCGCCGTTTTCCGGCTCCCCAACTCGTTCATGTCCATCGTTGCGCCTGTCACTGCCGCTGCACCAGCGCCGCGCTCCCGGCTGGCTCTTGTCGCAGCGCGCATGCGCTGGATCGCGCGCGCGCTGACGAGTCTGGTGATCGTGGCGTGGAGCTTATTGCTGATTGCCTGGCTGACACTCCACTGGGGGATTTTGCCGCACATCGAACAATGGCGCCCTCAAATCGAGGCGCATGCCAGCCGGGCGCTCGGGGTTCCGGTGCGCATAGGCAACATCCAGGTGCGCAGCGGGGGCTGGATCCCGTCGGTCGAGCTGCGCGACGTGGTGCTGCAAGACCGGCAGTTGCGCACGGCGCTCGAGCTGCCGCGGGTGGTGGCGGCCCTGTCGGCGCGCTCGCTGCTGGCGCTGGAGCTGCGCTTCGAACAGCTGCTGATCGACGGCGCGCACCTCGAGGTGCGGCGCGACGCGCAGGGCCGGTTGTTCGTCGCCGGCCTCGATTTCAGCGGCGCGAGCGGCGACAGCGCGGCGGCGAACTGGTTCTTCCGGCAGCATGAGTTCGTGATCCGCGGCGGCTCGCTGCGCTGGGCCGACGAGCAGCGCGGCGCGCCCGCGCTGGCACTCACCGACGTGCAGCTCGTCGTGCGCAACGGCCTGCGCCACCACGACATGCGGCTCGACGCGACGCCGCCGCCCGAGTGGGGCGACCGCTTCAGCATGCGCGGCCGCTTCACCCAGCCCCTGTTGGGCGACAGCGGCGACTGGCGCCGCTGGAGCGGCGTCATGTACGTCGACCTGCCGCACGCCGACGTCAGCGAGTTGCGCCGCCATGTCGACCTGCCGTTCGCGCTGAACCAGGGCGACGGCAGCGTGCGTGCGTGGATCGACGTTCAAAACGGCCAGGCGCAAGGCGCTACCGTCGATCTGGCCTTGCGCGAAGTGGTGCTGCAGCTGGCCAGCACGGTCGAACCGCTGGCACTCGAGCAGATCGAGGGCCGGCTCGCGGGGCAGCGAAGCACCGACGGCTTCACGCTCGCCGTGCAGCAGTTCGGTTTCATCACCGGCGACGGCGTGCGCTGGCCACGCAGCGACATGAGGCTCGGCTGGCGCCAGCGCGAGGGCCAGCCGTCCGGCGGCGGCGAATTCAGTGCCCAGCGACTCGACCTCGGGCTGATCGCGCAAGTCGCGACGCGGGTGCCGATCGGCGACGCGGTGCGCAAGCTGCTCGCCGAGTTGAACCCGCAGGGCATCGTCAGCAACCTGGCCACGCGTTGGGATGGCGCGCTCGACGCCCCGTCGACGTACGAGATCAAGGGCGTGCTCAGCGGCCTGTCGCTTGCCGCCAAACCGTCGAGCGAGGCGAACGGCATCGGTCGGCCCGGCCTGCGCAATGCGACGCTCGCGCTGAGCGCCAGCGAGAAGGGCGGCGAGGCGCAGTTGGGCATCGCCAATGGCAGCCTGGAACTGCCCGGCGTTTTCGACGACGCAGTGCTGCCGATGGACCAACTGAGCGCGCAGCTGCTGTGGCGCGTGGAGCCCTCCAAGGTTGCGGGCGCGGCGCCGAAGCTGAGCGTGCAGGTCAAGGATGCCAAGTTCGCCAACGCTGACGCGCAGGCGCAATTGCGCGTCAGCTGGGCCACCGGCATCG
>JBGQEX010000065.1:0-20480 GCA_041496605.1 Piscinibacter sp. | reverse complement strand
GAGATTTCATCGCTGCGCGCGAACGGCGGGCGATGTCTGCAGTACCTTGAGACCTGTCGTT
Organism: Piscinibacter sp.; assembly: GCA_041496605.1. Classification (GTDB taxonomy): domain Bacteria; phylum Pseudomonadota; class Gammaproteobacteria; order Burkholderiales; family Burkholderiaceae_C; genus Albitalea. The sequence goes on along the minus strand of JBGQEX010000065.1, from coordinate 20,419 downwards.
GGTGCCGCGAGTGTCTGGGCGCTTGGACGACCGGATTGGGGCAGAGACCGTGAGTTCAGGGTGTGGCCACCACCGACCGGATACGCTGCATTGCTGTCGCCCGCTGGCGTGGGTTGAAAGACAGCACGGGTCGGGTCGCGCCTGTTGGTTTGGCGATCTCGGTGGACGGCAGCGGCCGTGGGCAATGACGACGTCCTTGTCCTTGTCGGCATCATGAATCCCTGAGGTGGTTGGTGGTGGCGATGCGGCGCGCTCAAGGAGATGGACGAGCGCCCGCGGGCGCGCTGAAGGCTTTTTCAAGGGTGGACATCGCGTTGTGCTACACGGACGATCGCGTCCTTCGTGGCCGCGGACATCGGGCCGACGTCAGTTCGTCAGACTTCAGCCACGACTGCACCGATCACTTGATTCGACAACAAGCATCGATGCAGGGTGACGTTGACCGAGACAATCTCGCCTGGGCGGACCTGCTGTGCAAGCTGCCAGGGAACCGCGCGTAGCTTCCCTTCGCCGATGGCGCATGGGATCACGCGCAAGAATCCTCTCTGGTCCAAGTTCGCTGGAGACTGGTCTTCCAGTCCGCTATACACCTGTCTCAACTCGATGGCCCTCAACGACACCGAAGCAACCGTGCCGCTCACTTGACATGGCTTGGGGTCGACCTTGTATCGAGGCGCTTCAGCAAACATCAGGCAGAGCTGACCCGACTCGCTCTCGAAGATCCATTGCGTCCTCGATCGGCGATAAGCCAATTCGTGGCCCGGGTCGAGCGGTGCAGGCACGCTGCTGGCGGCCCATTTCTTCAAACCAGCTGCCGCCTGTCGAGCCCGCAACGGCGAGTCGCCGAGGTCCTTGCGAACCAGTTGCGCTTCGTCATGCAACGAGGCCGGGCGCGAGCGGCCGCTGGCCAGAGAGTCGAACAGCAATCCCTGCCTTCGAGGGACGAGTTCCAGGCGAAGCCACCACGTCTCGGAACGGGCGATCCATCTCGCGCGAAGTTCGCTGCGCGACAGACTCGCCAGGCGTGGGACCAGGCGATAGAGGTCCAGCAGCATTTCCTTCTGCCGTCGAACGAGTTGGTCCGGCTCGCTTCCGCCTTCGGGCTGCAGCATCTTCAAGTCGGCGATGAAGCCCTCGTTCATGGCCGATCCCCAAACACCTCGACCCAGACCCAGGCGCTGAACAGGAGGGCGTGCAGGCCGGTCATCGACAGGCCCGCGTTGCTCGGCTTGTTGCCGATGACTCTTGCGCAGCGTAGTGTCAGATACACCGGTGGGCGACCCCGTCGTGGCCGTTCAGCGTGGACACAAGGCAACCCACCAACGACCGCTTCGATCGCCTCCAGCGCAGCATCGAGTGCCGAGTCCTCGTGAGCAGTCTGGTGCAACACAACGAGTTGCTCTGGCCTAACGCCTGAGTCCGCCAACCACTGCAGCAACGGCAATGCCGTCGCGACGCCGGCCAGCGACAGATAACGGCCCCGCAGCAGGTGCCGCCACGCGTCGCACACCGGCCGTACCTTGTCCGGATGGGTCGTCTGCCTGAGCGTCGCAAGGAGTGGACGCCACTTCTCGTGGTTGATGCGCGCAAATCCTTCGCCAAACGGCAGGTGGTTGTCGGCGACGTTTTCGGCCAAGTATGGCGAACCTCCGCGCTGCGCTTCGCGCCACGATCGGACGGCGGCGTCAATCGAATGCCATTGTTCGATCGATATGCCCCTGCGCAATCGCACCTGATCCGCGCTTCGATCCTGTGCCAAGTCCGCCAGGCACTGAAGGACAAGCTCAAACGACCACGCGGGTGACTTCGCCGTCTCCGGCGCACGCGGTGACTGGAAAACGAGCTCGCTGGCGACATCCGGAATGTCTACCCGTGCGGCACGCTCTTCAATCGCCGCCCAGGCGACTCGTACCGGATCCGAAGCGGATCGCTGTCGGCGCTTGCGAATCCACCCCGGCCGTGTTGCGCTCAGCCGGCAAGCCTGTGCTTCCGTCATGCGCAGCGCATGAATGGCTTGATCGAGCTGCCGTCGCAGCGGCAGCTCGAACAGGTGAACATAGTTCGTCAACGTCGTTCGCGTGGCAGCATGTCCGGCCTGGGTCGACATCCGATCGAGCTTGCGCTGGTCGCCGTCGACCATGGCCGCGCGCGCGATCGTCGCGAAGGAGTGCCGCAACGCGTGTGTGCCGATCTCTGCATCGCCGGTGGCAGCCTTCAGCCACCGATTGAGCAGGAGCTCGGTGGCTCCGGCGCGCCAGGCACGGCGAGGCTCCCCTGGATCGCCGAACAGCAGATCTCGCGGCAGCGCGCCTTCCGCAAGTCGGCGCTCGTGCCATCGGCTCAGCAACGCGCGGCATCGTGGATCGTGGATCTCGACCTGCCGACGGGCGCAGGCTGACTTCCCGCTACCGGCACTCCGCAGGGGATCGATGGCGACAACGACCTCCTCATCGAAGATCTGGACGCCGAACACGTGGACGTGCCAGGCGTCCTGGATGCGCACGCACGCTCCCATCAGGAGCGCAACCACCACTTCGAGCTGACGCACAAGTCGATCGTCAGGCGACGTGTCGGCAAGACGGTCCAGCATCCAGTGCAATTCGTGCGGCCAGACGACGTTGGCACGCGGCGCGAGGACCGGCATGTCGGCATCGAGCGCATGGGCGAGCCTCGGGACATCGAGTACTGTTTCAGCGAACTCATGGAACGCCGTCAGGGCTGCCGCTGCCTTGCCGCGCTGAGATGGTTCAATGCCGGGATCCGCGAGGATCTGCTCGTAGACACGCCACAAGTCCAGTTGGTCCAACTCATCGGCGCGAAGGCCTCGCAGCGCGTTCCATAGCCGGCCGAGCGCCAGATGGATGTAGGGTTCGATCGTGTACGGGCTGAGCGGACGCTTGCGACGGGTGCCACGCCGAACCAGGTCGACCGCCCAGAGCAGGAGGAGGACGGCGGCCCATTGATTGGCGGCTGCGGCAGGTGCGGCCAGCACGTGCAGGTCGGTGAGCATCCGTCGACGCTGTGCCACCACGTTCGGCTCATCGGGGTTGGGCCGGCAGGCTTCACGGATCTGTTCGATCAGCTGGGCACCTCCTTCGGAGTCGCCTCGTTGCATTGCGTCCATCAGCACCATCGTGCTGTCGGCGTGCTCGGGCAGGACGTCAACGGCCGCCTCGTCCATTCGCAGCGCGAGCTGTCGGCGCCGTCGGGCGAGGCAGGACCGAGGCACTGCGGTCAACGGGTCGACACCTGACACATGTGCGAAGAGATCTCCCGACAACGCCGTCAGCAAGGCGTGCCGCACCCAGTCGAGCAGCTGATCGAACGAGCTCGGAACCTCTGTCGGGAGGCGCTGCAACGAGGGATCGATCCCGAAGCGCACTCGGCTCATGACGGTGTCGATGACGGTCGCAAGCCGGGTTTCGTGGGACGCCTGAGCCGACCAGGAGAGCACGGTGACCGCCGAGAGGACGCGGCGGTCCTGCCGGCCGTCGGCGGAACACCACTCAAGGCAGACCGTTTCGCCGTCGCGATAGATTCGCGGAACGGCGTCCCATGCGGCGTCCAGATCCGCGGGCGTCGCGATCGCGTCGAATGTGATCAGCGACAGCAATAGGAACGCCGGTTCGTCGGGCCTCAGCGACTCGCACCTGAGCAGCCACTGACGGCATCGCGTCAACCAGGATCCGCAATCCTTTGCATCTGCGTCCATGCCGTAGTGCAACCTGCCCGTTCGGTCCCGGTACGCCCGATGCGACGCCCGCGGCGCCCGGGTCCGCAGCGGCGTGGCGACCGGATCGAAACTGGATGGCTTCATGGCGACACCCGGCGGCCCAAGCCAGACACCGACGTGATGCCCAATTCGCGCAACACAGCATCCTGCACGCTGCAAACCTGTTCATGCACCATGAGCGGCGACGCGAGCGTGGTCGACGACATCGGCTCAGTACCGCGGCAGGCGTGACGCGCATAGACGTCGATGGCGTGAGAGGCGATGCCTTGTCGATAGAGCACTGTCTGCCAATAGTGGCGACCCGCGTTGGCGACCAGCCGAATGTCGGCGGGTACAGCGTCCGCCACGTGCGCGCTGCCGATGGGAACAACGGTTTCGTCGTGCGCGGTGAACAGTAGCGGTACGCGGTCCCCTGCGAACACAGCGCCCAGATGGCGCATCCACGCGGTCGTGGCTGGCGCGCCGAGTCGCTGTGCTCGCGCGTGCAACGCATGCAGGTGGCGCCACCATGCCCCCACGAGCTCGCGTGCGACGCGACACATCAGCACGGGTCGAACCTGCTTGAACGGTCCAGTCGATTTGTCACGGTAGGGCACGAAGAGAGCGCTCGGGCGGCACGTCCTGGCGTTGAAATCGAACATGGTGGCCTCGCGCGCCCCGACGCAAAAGCCGAGGAGCCAAGCGACCAGCAGCGCGTAGTGGTTGTGATGCACGAGCAGCGCGTCAAGTGTGTAGCGTCGACCCGGCGCGAACGCCTCGACTCGGCGGCGCAGTTCGTTGAAGACCGCGACCACGCACTCGTCCTGCGGCACGACGTTCGAGCCGAAGGGCAGAACGACCTCCCCGGGAACGGGCTCGTGCCAACCCAGTGCGGCGTACACGCTCCGGCATCCCTCCATGACACGGCGGGGATCTGAGCGGACGTAGAACAGACGCGACCTGTCGATGAGTGCGAAGTCGTTGGTGACAAGGGCAGCGTCGTAGTTGTCCAGGCCCAGGGTGATTGCGAGGGCGCTCAGGCCGTCGCGGGCGCGGGCATGTGTCGCGCGTAGTCGACCTTCTTTATTTCCGGCAATGGGCACGGCCGCCGAAGTCGGCGTACAGGGCAGCAGTTCGCCAAGGGACCGCGCCCTCGGGGATGCGCAGGCCGCTTGGCGCAGCAGCTCAACCAGAAAACGCGGCAAGGGCTTGACGAGCATGTGCGACGCCGGGAGCGCGGTGCCGTTCGACGGGGTCGGGGCTGCTTGGGCCAGACAAATACGCCCCATGTCCGTGTGCATCTGGCCGCTCCGCAAGTCGATGGCGATGACCGGTGCACCCGGCGGATATGTGTCGCACAGGCCGATGCCGCCCGCGCATCCGGGCGGAATGCCGGACAGCAACGCGATCACCTCTACCGCCGCCGCCGGATCACCGGCATTCGCGTTGGAACATAGTTTTGCGGACACCTCAACCAGTTCGGGCTCCGTCAAGGCGAACCGGTGGACCACGCCCTGGCGTTCGCGAGGCGATCCGTACGCCATGCGCGCACGCGCGAACCGCCCGAGGTCGGTGTCGGGCAATGGCGGGTCTGGTACAGAGTGCGGAGCGGTGGGCTCCCCGACCGCAGGAAGCGACGAAAAATCGAGTTCGAGCTGCATGACAAACCTCCGTGGTGGACGGCGTGGGACGGCCGCAGACGAGGTCGCACAAGAACGCGACGTCGTGCGCAGCCGAGGGCGCAACAACTCTGGGACTTTGTGAACTCCGCTGTGAACGCACCAGCCGGGTGGGCGTCACAGCGGGATGTCGATCCGGGCGGGGATTTCACGGCCGGATCTCACGGTCTGTCTGTTGCGCAAGACGACGACAGATTCGGAGGCGCAGGGTCCTCGGCTCGGAAAGGTAGCGCAGGCCTGCGCTACGCGTCAAGGCGCGCTACTCTCCGGGGGAATGGAGAGTTCCAGTCGCGACTGGAACTCTCTCAATTGGCGCCGACCGAGCGGCGCGATCTCAGTGAAACGCCTTGAGCGCAGCCAACACCAGACCAATGCTCGCGGCCAACATGGCGCCAAAGCGCACCGTCAGGGCGAGCGTCAGTCGTGACTCGAATTCGGTCAGGTCCTGCTTGGTGGCAAGTCGATCAAACATTTCCTTCTCCAGCGCCTGCACGATGGCGTGCGCCTTCTCGTTTGGCACGTTGATGCTGACGAGTGCGTCGTACAGCGCGATGCCGATTTCCATGCGTTCTCCTTCAAGATAGAAATCAAAAAGGGGAACGCGCCCTTCGGGGACGGATCCCCATTGGGCTAAAACTTGCCGCCTTTCGACGGCATTGCCAGCGCAACGCTGGCGCAACTCTGCGGTGGTTCACGTCCACAACCGCCAGGGCTCATTGCTCCCTGGACTCGATGGTGACATCGAGGCATCGTTGGCACGAGCCAACAGCAGCGCAACGAGTATCGCGCTGCTCGGCCACCTTGAAAAGAGGTCGCCACCGCAAACACCGTGGCATCAAAGGTGTTTTTGGAGGCGGCGGAGAAGATCGTTTGTTGGCTGTGATCTCGACATCGGGCGCAAAGCGGCCCAATGGTCAAAACAGGTTATCCAGTGGGATCGCTCTTCGGCGTCAGTTGGTCCAAATCGGCGCGGAGGTTCTGGTGGCCGAATGTGACGTGACTCAAGAGGAGTCGGCTTCCTTCGGTGTTGTGCGTCACAAATCGTCGAGCCGAAAATACTCGGCGTGGCGGGGACTTGCGATATCTTGTGACGCGGAGCACCTATTAGGAACGCCTGAGAACGATGCACATGCGCACTGAAAAATGCGGGCTCATAACCCAGGTCGTAGGTTCAAATCCTGCCCCCGCAACCAAAGAATCACAGGCTTCGGCCAACAGCAAACGCCCACTCCAAGTGGGCGTTTTTGCGTTGTGGCCCACGCGCAGGCGCAGGCTCGTACCACGCTGCACCGTGCTCGCCAGAGAGCGCTCGGCATCGATGAGCTGCGCCTGCTCCCTGACGCCGACGAGGCCGTAGTGCCCCGGGTGCGGCGAAGCGGTATCGAGGCCGATGCCGTCGTCCTCGATGCTCAGCTCGATGCTGGCGTCGTCGCAGTCGCGCAGCGCCACGTCCACATGCGGGGCATGCGCATGCCGGTCGGTGTTGCGCAGCGCCTCCTCGGCGATGTGGAAGACCACCTCGGCGCGGCTGTCGGCGAAGCTCGCCGCGTGAGGGGCGTTCCTTGTATTCAGCCTCTGAAATCCAGTGGCGCTGCTCGACAAGGTCGCGGTACATCCGCCGGCTCGGGCAAACCCCGATACAGCTGCTCACCAAAGGATCTAACCTAGATAACTAGGTATTCTCAATCGAGGTGTCGCTCAAGTTCGCAGGAGGAGACAGCCATGGCGGTTCCATCCGTGTTGGTCCTGGGTTTGCTGGGCTTGGCGGGGCTTTCACTTTCGGCGAGCCTCGTCATCGTGGCCGTGACGCCGGGTGCCGGCGACACGGGTGAATCCGAAAGACAGGGCCCGCCTCGAGCCCCCGCGAACGCACGCGATTACAACGTTCCGGTCTTCGATGCGCCCGAGCGCATGCACGTCCCCGTCCATGGCTCGTGGGAGGCGCTCTTTGAGGCCCGGGGCGGCTGACGCCGCGCTGTTCGCGGGCCTGCGCCTTGGTGGAACAGTGACCGACTGACCGCCCGCTCAGGCAGCGACGCGCCGCGCGCCCTGCTCGTCGGTCACACGCAGCGCCACAGCGTCGTCGTTGCGGCTCGCGATCGCCGGCGCCCGCGTCGGCAGCAGGAAGTGCGACAGCGCCGGGATCAGCACCAGCGCGCCGAGCATGTTCCAGACGAACATGAAGGTCAGCAAGAGCCCCATGTCGGCCTGGAACTTGATCGGCGACCAGGCCCAGGTGATGACACCCGCGGCCAAGGTCAGCCCGACCATCGCGACCACCTTGCCGGTGAACAGCACCGCGCGTTTGTAGGCCAGGCGCAGCGGCACACCGGCGCGTTGCTGGGCGAGCTGCACGCTCAGCAGGTACAGCGCATAGTCCACGCCGACGCCGACACCCAGCGCGATCACCGGCAGCGTCGCCACCTTGACGCCGATGCCCAGCGCCACCATCAGCGCCTCGCAGAGGAACGAGGTGATCACCAGCGGCACCAGTGCGACGACGGTGGCGCGCCAGCTGCGAAAGGTCGCGAAGCACAGCAGCGTGACGGCGCCGTACAGCACGATCAGCATCGTCATGTTGGAGCGGCGCACGACGATGTTGGTCACGGCCTCGACGCCTGCCGACCCAGCGGCCGGCAGGAAGGCCAAGGTGTCGGTGTCGTGGCGCGCCGCGAAAGCTTCGGCGATGCCGAGCACGCGCGACAAGGTCTCGGCCTTGTGGTCGGCCAAGTAGGCGATCACCGGCGTGATCGCGCAGCCCTGGTTGCTGAGCTCTGGGTTGTTCATCAGGGCAGGGCGCACGGCGGTGTTCACCAGCGTCTGGTTGCGCGGCAGCGTCATCCACTTCGGCGAGCCTTCGAAGCCGCCCGCGGTGTAGCGCCGCACCAGCTCGGGCAGCGAGCTCACGTCCTGCACCCCGGGGTCCTGGCGCAGTGCCCAGGCGAGGCGGTCGCTTTCGAGCAGCGCGGCGTACTTGTCGCAGTCGCCCGGCGGCGTGCGCACCATGATCGCGAACAGGTCGCTCGACAACCCGTAGTGCGACGTGATGTAGGCGTTGTCGCGGTTGTAGCGTGACTCGGGCCGCAGCTCGGGCGCACCCGGGTCGAGGTCGCCGAACTGCAGCTTCAGGCTGCCGGCCACGCCGACCGCGCACAGCAACGCCGCCACCGACAGCGCGCCGATCGCCCAGCGCCGTTCGGTGAAGCGGATCAGCGTGTCCCACAGCCGGCCGATGCCTTTGCCGCCGGCTTCGTCAGCGTCTTCGCGCAGGCTGCGGCGAGCCGCATTCGGGCTCACCCCCAGGTACGACAGCAGCACCGGCACCAGCAGCAGCTTGGTGAAGATGAGGATGCACACGCCGATGCTGGTCGTGAACGCCAGCTCGCGGATCACCGGGATGTCGATCACCATCAGCACCGCGAAGCCGACCACGTTGGTCAGCAGCGCCGTCAGCCCGGCGAAGAAAAGGCGCCGGAAGGTGTAGCGCGCGGCCACGTACTTGTGCGTGCCGCGGCCGATGTCCTGCATGATGCCGTTCATCTTCTGCGCGCCGTGGCTGAGGCCGATCGAGAAGATCAGAAAGGGCACCAGGATCGAATACGGGTCGAGCACGAAGCCGAACAGGTGCATGAGGCCGAGCAGCCACAGCACGCCGAGCAGCGCGCTCGCGATCAGCAGCAGCGTGCTGCGCCAGCAGCGGGTGTGCAGCACGATGATGAAGCCGGCGATCGCGGCGGCGACGCCGAAGAACAGCATCACCTCCGACAGGCCGTGGATCAGGTCGCCGGCCAGCTTGGCGAAGCCGACGACGCGGATCGTGATGCCGTCGCGTTCGAACTTCGTGCGCACGTCTTCGAGCGCGCGGGCGTAGGCGGCGTAGTCGAGCGGCTGGCCGTTGTCCATCCGCGCCATCAACGGCACGACGACCACGCTCGAACGCAGGTCGTTGGCGACCAGGTTGCCGACGATGCCAGCGCGCCCAACGTTCAGGCGCAGCTGCTGGATCGCGCGCGCCGAGGCGTCGAAGTCGTCGGGCATCACCGGGCCGCCCTGCAGGCCTTCTTCGGTGACCTCGGTCCAGCGCACCACCGGCGTCCACAGCGACTTGAGCCAGGCGCGCTCGGTGCCGGGGATGAAGAACAGCGCGTCGTTGACCTTCTGCAAGGTGGCCAGGTACTTCGCATCGAAGATGTCGCCCTGCGTGTTCTCCACCACCACCCGCACCGCGTTGTTGATGCCGGCCAGGTCCTTGCGGTTCGCGAGGTAGTTCTTGATGTACGGGTGCGACTGCGGAATCATCTTCTCGAAGCTGGCGTTGACCTCCAGCTTCGTCGCCTGCCAGCCGAGCAGCAGCGACACCAGCGCACACAGCAGCATCACCACGATGCGGTGGTTGAACACCGCGCGTTCGAGGCGGTTGCCCGAGCCGCGGTCGAAGGCGCCCGGGTCGCGCACGACCGGCATCGCGTCGGGGAGTGGGTCCATGTTCAGCAAGATCCGTTCGCCCTGAGGTATCGAAGGGCTGGGGCACGCCGCATGGGGCTTCGATACCTCAGCCCGAACGGAGGGGAGTGCAGCGCCATCACGTTGGACCTATTTGATTTTTTCCACACGCACGCCGCGCGCGCCCACCAGCGCGACGCTGCTGCTTCCGGCCGCCACGACGCCGAAGGCGGGTGATGTCTGGAGCCCCGGCACCGCGGCGAAGTGGCCGGCGTTGTCGCGGCTCAGCAGCAGCTGCCCGCCCTGGCTGACCAGCGCGATGCGGCCGTCGTCGAGCAGCGTGCCGCCCGTGAGCCCGGTGTCGATCCCGGTCTCAGTCTTGTGCCAGGTCCGCCCGCCGTCGAGCGAACGCCAGGCGTTGCCGCGCAGGCCGTAGGCAAGCAGTAGGTCAGGCAGGGCGAGCACGCCGAAGAAGGTGCCCTTGTACGGCGTGGGCACGGCGACGAAGCGCTGGGTCGCGCGGTCGAGCCGCAGCAGCAGGCCGAGCTCGCCGGCGGCGTAGAGCTGGCCGCCGCTGCCGCCGCGCAGTGCATAGAGGTGGTAGCCGCGCGGGTTGTCGACCCGGTCGGAGGCCGGCTGCCAGGTGGCGCCGCCGTCGCGGGTGCTGAAGACGAGGTTGAAGGCGCCGACCGCGTAGCCGCTGTTGTCGTCGTCGAACCAGACGTCGAGCCATGGCAGGTCCGGCCCCTGGGCGAGCATGCGCTTCGCCTCGGCGAGCACCGCGTCGAGCTCGGTGTTGCCGCTGCCGGCGCGCGGCGTGTAGGCATCGACGATGCGCTGCGCCGCCTGGCGGCCGTCGAGCTGCAGCGCCCAGTGCGCGCCGCCGTCGTCGCTGTGCAGGATCACGCCGTCGTGGCCGACCGCCCAGCCGCGCCGTGGGCTCGGGAAGTGCACGGCGGTGAGGTCGACGCTGACCGGCACCGCCGCCTGCTGCCAGGTCACGCCCTTGTCGTCGGACAGCAGGATGTGGCCGCGCTGGCCGACCGCGACCAGGCGCGGCCCCGCCTGCGTGATCGCGAACAGCGGGCTGCTCGAGGCGAGCCGGCTTGTTTGCGCCGGCAGTTGCAGCGGATCGGCAGGCGGCGCGGTGGCGGCCGACAGCGACGCCAGCGCAGCCACCGACAACAGCAAGCCGATGGCGACGCGCATCAGCGGATCCCGCCGCCGGCCATCGCGTCCGGCGTGAAATACGAGGAGGGTCTTTGCTGTCCGACCGCGTAGCCGCCGGTGTCGGCGGTGTGGGTGACGAAACAATATTGCCCGTTGATCAGGTCGTAGGTGAACGAGGAGAGCAGCTGCGGCGCAGGAATCTCGTACGAAGGCGTGGAAACGCCGAACTTGGCGCGCCAGATCTTGGCCGAAGCATCGTAGACGTCGACCATGCCGCCGCCCCAGTCCTCGTCCCAATAGAACACCCGCTTGCTGTAGAGGTGGCGCTTGCCGGGCTTCAGCGTGGACTCGACCACCCAGGCCCGATGCAGTTCCCAGCGCATCTTCGCGGGGTTCACGAAGTTGGGCTTGAGAAGCTCGTCAGCCTTGGTCAACTGCGCCTGGTAGGCGTTGTACGGCATGATGACTTCCTTCTTGCCCGCGAGCTTGAAGTCGAAGCGATCGAGCTTGCCGCTGAAGAGCTGGATGTCGTCGAAGGTCTCGACGCCGCCCGAAGAGTCGGTGGGCGTGTCGTAGGTGAAGTCCGGCGCGACCCGCACGCGCCGCTGCCCGGGTGAGTACGACCACGCGCGTCGACCGGTGGCCACCGGGTTCAGGTAGTCGTAGTAGGTGTTGATCACGCCGACCGAGCGGGTCATCAGCTTGTCCGAACGGACCCGGTAATAGACCTCCGGATTGCCGACGTTCTCGAGGTAGTACGGCCACTCCTGCTGCGCCGTGAACTCGTCGGTCATGGTGACGCGCCCCGAGCTGTCGACGACGTACTGCTTGCCCCGAAAGTCGTAGAAGTAGCCGTGGAAATGCAGCAGGTGGTTCCACATGACTTCGTCGCCGGTCTTCGGGATCGGAAACGGCAGGCCGCCCCGGCATTCGGGAACGATGGCCAGCCCGTTCTCGATCGTCTTGCAGCGTGTCGCGTTCTTCACGGTGGCGTCGAGCACGGTCTTCGGGAATGCCGCGCTGCGGCGGGTCGGATAGACCTCCATCCGGTAGTCCGGGTACTTCTTGAACAAGGCCTTTGAGCCTTCGGACAATTTGTCGGCGTACTGGTCGACGTTTTTCGCGGTGATGGTGAAGAGCGGCTTGTCGTCGGCGAACGGGTCGGGCCGCACGCCGCTGCCCTTCTTGTAGCTCGGCGGGGGTGTCGTCAGGCCGCCGCTGTACTCGGGAATCGTGCCCTCCTTGTTGCCCGCCTTCTCGGCGCCGAACGGGGTGAGCGTGCTGCCGAGCGCCTTGGCTTCGTCGTCGCTGACAGCGGCCTGGACGAGCTGGGCTGCGCCCAGCAGCGCCAGCGCGGCGACGGTCTTGCGTGTGGCGTTCAGCATCTTGTCCCCACCCGGATTAGAAGCTCGTACGGAAGCTGAGCGCAAGCAGCCCGCGGTCCTCGTAGAGCGGCCCGTTGCCGACCGTGACGATGCTGCCGTTGTCCTTGTACTTGCCGATGAAGTCGCTGTAGGCGATGCCGAAGGTGTAGAGCGAGCGGTAGTCGAGTGACAGGCCGATGCTGTAGTTGCCGGCGCTCTTGTTGCCACCGCTCAGCGTGGCGGCGTTGCCCTTCAACCCCACCTGGTAGAACAGCGGAATCGTCAGGTCGGCGCTCGGGAACACCTGCAGGATCTTCGGCGCGAACAGCACCGACATGCCGAGGTAGTTCTTGGTCGCGCAGGAGAAGCCGGTTCCCAGCGCCGAGCAGCCGGCAAAACCTTCGGCGTTGAAGAAGTTCGGGTTGCTGCGCACCTTGCTCCAGCGGCTGCCCGCCAGCTCGATGACGGCGGTGTACGGCATGCGCGCATTGATGTTGCCGAGTGCGGTGGCGTTGATGAAGCCGTGGTAGGTGTCGCCGCGCGGCCCTTCGAGCGTGGTCGAGTTGATCGCGTTGTTGATCAGCGCGGTATTGCGCCGGGTCGACAGTTCCGCCGCCACCGCGTAGCCGCCGATGTTCTTGTTGAGGCCGACGCCGAACACTTCGGTACCCTTGGCATAGACTAGGCGGTAGAAGCCCGCGCCTGCCGCCGAAGGCGGAACCACCTGCGGCGCCGACCAGGGCTGGCGCTCGTCGAACTTGCGGTAGTAGACGCCGATCGTGCCGTCGACCCATTCGGGCGACCACTTGAGGTTGATGCCCCAGTTGCCGCTCTTGTTCGGCTCGACCGCGTCGATGCGGCGCACGTTCAGGGTCGGCGCGGCGGCCGGGTTGAGGAAGAAGCGGTCGGGCCCGTAGAACAGGAAGTCGGCCGCGCCGTAGTAGGTGCCGCCCTCGGGCAGGCGGTTCGGCTTCCAGTCGAGGAAGTACTGCGCCGCGACGGCCAGGTTGTCGGCGATCTGGAGCTGGGCCGAGAGCTGGTTCAGCGGCAGCACCGTCTCCTTCGCCTCCACGCCCGGGCTGCTGAGCGACTTGCGCGAGTCGCTGGGCATCTGCGAGTAGGCCACGCTGTGGTTCGCGTTGAAGGCCACGTCGCCCCAGAAGATCGAATGTTTGCCGGCCTTGACGCGCAGCGTGGTGCTGCCGATGTCCCAGTTGCCGAACACGAAAGCGTCGAGGAATTCGGCCGACGGCCCGTTGTAGTAACGCTGGGTGAACGCCGAATAGGTGTTGTTGTCGTAGCTGCTGTTGGCGAACTGCGGCGCGGTGGGCACGTGGGGGTCGTCGTAGCCCATGTCGTACCAGCCGGCGGCGCTGATGCGCGCGCCCATGCGGCTCTTGTAGACCAGGTCCAGCTCCGACAGCAGATCGAACCGGTTGTTGACGACGTTGCCGCGGTTGAACTTGTTGTCCGACTCGTCGGAGTTCGGTGCGTTGGCGATCTTCGGGTCCTTGCCCTCGGCGCGCACCGCGATGTTGTAGCGCAGCGTGTTGTCCCAGCGCAGCGTGAGGTCGGGGTTGCCGGTGTCGATCTCGGCGGCGCCTGCGCTGCCGGCCACGCACAGCGCCGCGGCCCAGGCCAGCCGGCTCGCGCCGCGCAGCCGCGCCGGCAGCTCATCTCGATTCCACGGTGTCGGGGTCATTGTCTCGCTCCTGTTGTGTGGGATACGGCGTCGTCGCCAAAGCTGTATAACGTAGTTAGCGAGGTTAGCGTTGTGGAAGGCGTGGGTCACGAGGGTTTGCACTAGGCGCCTATCGAATTGAAGGGGCCGCGGGGCGCCGCTTGCGGGTTTTTGCGGATATCACAACATAGATAACTAAGTAGGCTACGTCGAAACGGTCGGATTCCCGGCGCGTGCCGTTCACAATCAATCGCAAGGACGTCGTTTTGCCATGAATCGCCAGGAGCTGCTTGCACGCATCGCCGCGGTGGCGCACGAAGCCGGTGCCGCGGCGATGCAGGTCTATGCCACCGACTTCGAGGTGCGCGGCAAGGCCGACCGTTCGCCCGTCACCGAGGCCGACGACCGCGCCGAGGCGGTGATCCTCGAGCGGCTGGCGGCGTTGACGCCCGATATCCCGATCATCTCCGAGGAGCAGGCCGCGGCCGGGCGCGCGCCGCCGGCCGGCGCGCGCTTCTGGCTGGTCGATCCGCTCGACGGCACCCGCGAATTCATCCAGCGCAACGGCGAGTTCACGATCAACATCGCCTTGATCGAGGCGGGCGCGCCGACCCTCGGCGTGGTGCTCGCGCCTGCCCTCGGGCGCCTGTTCGCGGGGGCTGTTGGATGCGGGGCACATACCCATGACGCGGGCGGCGAACGCAGCATCGCCTGCCGCAGCGCGCCGGCCGAGGGTGTCACCGTGGTCGCCAGCCGCTCGCACGGCGACGCCGATGCGCTCGAGAACTTTCTGGCCGAGCACAAGGTGGCGGCCAACACCAGCGCGGGCTCATCGCTGAAGTTCTGCCTGGTCGCTGCCGGCGAAGCCGACCTGTACCCGCGCCTGGGCCGGACGATGGAGTGGGACACCGCCGCCGGCCACGCGGTGCTGGCAGCGGCCGGCGGGCGCGTGACGACGCTCGACGGCGTGGACTTGCGCTATGGCAAGCCTGGTCTGGACAACCCGCATTTTGTGGCGAGGGGGTTGTCGGATGCGTGAGATGAACGCCTCCGTGGTCTACGTGCTGACGCAGGGCATCGACATCGGCTCGACCATCGCCGCCGCCCTCGCGGCGCGCGGTGCGCGCGTCGCCTGGCTGAGCGATGGCGCCGAGTCGGCCGCGGTCGACCCGGGTCCGGAGGTGGTGCGCGTGCCGGCCGGCTTTGCGTCGCGCGCCGAACTCGAGCGTTCGCTTGCGGCAGCGCAGGAGCAGGTGGGCCCACCGACGCAGGTCATCGTCAGCGCGATCCCGCGCATTGCCTTGCGGGCCCAGGACATCACCACGCTGAGCGACGATGACTGGCGGGCCGCCTGCGGCGCCGCGATGAAGGGCGTGCTCCATGCGCTGCAGGCCGCCTACACGCAGATGGCGGGCCGCGGCGGTTCGGTGGTGGTCATCGGCCCGTCGCTGTCTCTCCCTGGCGCGGGCCACCTGGTGGCCTTGTCGACCGCGATCGAAGGCCAGCGCGGGCTCGTCAAGTCGACGGCGCGCCAATGGGGCCAGCGCGGCATCACGGTCAACTGGATTGCCGCCTCGCCGCGCAGCCTGTCGCCGCATTTCGACGGCTTGCCGCTGCCGGTGAAACCCGACGCAGTGATGGTGGCGCTCGGCCGCCCGCTGGCGCTCGGCGCGGAAATCGCGCCGTTCATCGAGTTCCTCGGCAGCCCGGCAGGGCGTGTGATGACCGGTGCGACCCTGATGCTCGACGGCGGCGAATGGATGGTGCCATGAGCCACGAACCGAAACTCTTGCAGGGCCGCACGGCCATCGTCACCGGTGCCGGCGGCGGCATCGGCCGCGGCCTGGCGCAGGCACTGGCCGGCGCTGGCGCCAACGTGGTCATCGCCGCACGCCGCGCGGCGACCGGCGACGAGACACTCGTGCTGATCCAGGCCGAGGGCGGCAAGGCGATCAGCGTGCAGACCGACGTGACGCGCCGCGCCGACGTCGACGCCGCAGTCGCCGCTGCGCTGGCCACCTACGGCGGGCTCGACATCGTCGTGCACAACGCGTCGAGCGGGCAGTCGTCGGCGCCGACGAAGTGTGAGGACATCGACGACGCACGCTGGGACGAGCAGTACGCGATCGCGCTGGACGCCGCCTTCTACCTGGCGCAGGCGTCGTTCACCCACTTGTGCGACACCGGGCGTGGCCGCTTCGTCATCCTCAGCTCGGCGCAGGCGCTGCACGGCGGCGCGATGAACCCGATCTACGCCGCGGTGAAGAGCGCGCAGCGCGGCATGGTCAAGGCGCTGGCGCGCGAATGGGGACCGCACAACGTGACCGTCAACGCCATCGCGCCGGCCGCGGAGACCGATGCGTCGAAGGCCTACTTCGAGCGCAACCCGCAGATCCGCGAGCAGATCCTCTCGGTGATCCCGCTGCGCCGCATGGGCGACATGCGCGACGACATCGGCGGCGCGCTGGTCGCGCTGTGCAGCGAGCAGATGCGCTTCGTGACCGGGCAGACGATCCCCGTCGACGGCGGCGCCTACACCGCGCTGTAGCGAGCGCGATGCACCACGACCCAGGGCTCGCCGGCAAGGTCGCGCTCGTCACCGGCGGCGCATCGGGCATCGGCCGCGCGATCTTCGTGCGTGCCGACGTGACCCGGCGCGACGACGTGGCGCAACTGGTCGCGCGCAGCGTCGAGGCCTGGGGCCGGCTCGACATCGCCCACAACAACGTCGGCGGCGGCTCGTCGAACGCTAGCCTCACCGAGCTCAGCGAAGCCGAGTGGGCCCGCACCTTCGCGCTCAGTTTGAAAAGTGTGTGGCTGGGCATGAAGTACCAGATACCGGTGATGCTGCGGCAGGGCGGCGGCGTCATCGTCAACACCGCGGCGCTGGCCGGCCAGGCGGTGACGGAGATGGCGTCGCCGGCCTATTCGGCGGCCAAGGCGGGCGTGATTCATCTGACGCGACACGCGGCGGTGACCCATGGCCGGCACGGCATCCGCATCAACGCGATCTCGCCGGGGCTCACCGGCACCGCCGACGTGGTGGCGCACATGACGCCGCAGCAGATCGAGCAGGTCACCCGCGAATGCCACCCGATGCCGCGCATGGCGACGGTGGACGAGCAGGCCGAGGCCGTGTTGTGGCTGTGTTCGGAGGCGGCATCGTTCGTCAACGGCGTCACGCTGCCGGTCGACGGCGGCTGGGCCGCAAGGTAGTTTTGTCCCCTCTCCCCCTGGGAGAGGGTTAGGGTGAGGGCGGGGTGGGTGCACCCGCGGCCCTCACCCCGGCCCTCTCCCAGGGGGAGAGGGAGGAAATCAAAGGAGCGTCGAGTGAGCATCAAGTTCGGCCCCATCTTCCACGTCGGCTATGCCGTGCCCGACATGGACAAGGCACTCGCCTACTGGACCGGCGTGATGGGCGTGGGCCCGTTCTTCCTCGAACGCCACGTGACCGGCAACGACGAGGAGTACATCTACAAGGGCCGGCGCTGCGTGCAGGACGTGACCGTCGCTCACGCTTACACCGGAGAGCTGGACATCGAGCTGATCTGCCCGAACCTGCGCGCGCCGTCGCCGGTGTGCGACTACCTCGAGCGCCACCCCGAAGGCGGCGTGCAGCACCTCGGCGTGCTGATCGACGAGTGGGAGGCGACACTCGCTCGGCCCGAGATCAAGCCGCACCTGGTGCTTGAGGGTTACGCCGGCAACATCCGCATCGCCTTCTGCGACGGCTTCGCGATGGGCGGCACGGCGCTCGAGTTCATCGAGGCCAGCGACGAGATCCGCGCCAAGTTCGGCAAGCTCAAGCGCTTCTGCAACGCCTGGGATGGCAGCGACCCGATCCGCGGCAAGATCGGCGCTGCGTCATCCGATGGCATGACGGGGAGAGCGTGATGGGACGCTTGCAGGACAAGGTGGCGATCGTCACCGGCGCGGCGCTCGGCATCGGCCGCGCCAGCGCGCGGCTGATGGCGCGCGAGGGGGCCAAGGTGGTGGTGGCCGACCTGAAGCTCGACGCCGCCGAGTCGGTGGCCGCCGCGATCCGCGCCGAAGGCGGCCGCGCCAGCGCCGTCCACCTCGACGCGATGGACCGGGCATCGATCGAGGCGATGATCGAGCACACCCGCTCGACCTGGGGCGCGCTGCATGTGCTGCACAACAACGTCGGCGGCACCGACGTGGCGCGCGACACCACGCTGACCGGCATGGACTGGAGCTGCTGGGACGGCGCGATCAACCTCAACCTGACGAGCACCGTCTACGCCTGCCGCTGCGCCATCCCCCTGATGCTCGCCAGCGGCGGCGGCGCCATCGTCAACACCACCTCGATGGTCGCGTTGAGCGGTGACGTGCGGCCCACCGCCTATGCGGCCGCCAAGGGGGGCGTGATCTCGTTCACCCGCTTCGTCGCCACCCAGTACGGCCGGCAGGGAATCCGCTGCAACGCGATCGCGCCGGGGCTGATCCTGACCGAGCGGGCGACGCCACGGCCGCAGGCGGTGCTGGACATCTTCGAGCGGCAGACGTTGGCGAAGCGGCATGGGGAGCCGGAGGACATCGCTTACGCGGCGCTGTTTCTTGCGAGCGACGAGTCGCTGTTCATCAATGGGCAGATCATCGAGGTTGATGGGGGGGTGCATGTGCACAACCCGACGACGGCGGATTTGGTGGAGTGGGCCGGGCGTGCGAGCAAAGGGGGGGCCACGTGATCCAACCGGCCAGCGCGCGGCGATGGGCGCACGATCTTCGCGTGGGCCCTTTCTTCATTGGCGAGTACAAGATTCCCTACCTCTACCAAGGTGTGGAGCGGCCGGTGTACGTCAAGTTCGCCGGCGGCTACAGCGGCTCGATGCTCATCGAGCTCGTTCAGCCCGACGACGGACCCTCGGTCTTCCGCGACCATCTCAACGAGCGTGGCGAGAGCTTGCATCACATGCAGACGCGGCCGGCCGATTTCGACACGGAGTTGGCCCTCTTCAAAGAGGCCGGATATGCCTCGCTCGCCACCGGTCAAATACCTGGCGGCGTGGCGGAGTACTTCGACACCTACGCCGACTATGGCTGCGGCCTCAAGGTTCACTATTTTCCCGAGCGTTCCATCGGTCTGCTCAGCAGGATGGAAGACGCGCATCGCACTTGGGATGGGACCCGTCCGATTCGTTCCTGGGAGGAGCTCGACGCCTGATGGCGGCAAGTTCGTCCGGTCTGGGGGCGTGATCTCGTTCACCCGCTTCGTCCGCACCCATACGGCCGGCAGGGCATCCGCTGCAACCCGATCGCGCCGGGGCTGATCCTCTCCAGTGCTTCCGATCGAAGCGGACTTCCAGCCCTGCCGGGCAGAGGTCGATCGCGGCCCGGGTTCCGCGTGGCAAGCCGGCGCGCCGGATGGAGCGGCGAGAATCGCCGTGGCGCCACATTCCGCCAAGAACCCGACAGGCCGTTGCCATGCAAACCCTCCACCCATGATCGAAGACATCAAACGAACGCTCTGGGCCACGGCCGACAAGCTGCGCGCCAACATGGACGCCGCCGAGTACAAGCACCTGGTGCTCGGCCTGATCTTCCTGAAGTACATCTCTGACACCTTCCAGGCCAAGCGCACCGAGCTCAGCGCACGCTTCGCCGATCCGGCCGACGACTACTTCCTGGAGAACTGCCCGCCCGAGCGGCTGGCTGCCGAACTGGAAGACCGCGACTACTACCGCGAGGTCAACGTCTTCTGGGTGCCCGAGGCCGCACGCTGGGAGGCGTTGCGCGCAGCCGCCAAACAGCCCGACATCGGCAAGCGCATCGACGAGGCGCTGTCGCTGATTGAGGCCGAGAACCCCAAGCTCAAGGGCATCCTCGACAAGCGCTTCGCCCGCGCACAGCTGCCCGACGGCAAGCTGGGAGAACTGGTGGACCTGGTGTCCACCATCGGCTTCGGCGCCTCGGCCAGCGAGGCGCGCGACGTGCTGGGCCAAGTCTACGAATACTTCCTCGGCATGTTCGCCAGTGCCGAGGGCAAGCGCGGCGGCCAGTTCTACACGCCGCGCAGCATCGTCAAGACGCTGGTGGCCGTGCTGGCGCCGCACCACGGCAAGGTGTACGACCCGTGCTGCGGCTCAGGCGGCATGTTCGTGCAGAGCGAGGAGTTCATCGAAGCCCACGGCGGCAAGCTGGGCGACGTGGCCATCTTCGGCCAGGAGGCCAACCCCACCACCTGGCGCCTGGCGGCGATGAACTTGGCCATCCGCGGCATCGACTTCAACCTGGGCCGCGAACCCGCCGACACCTTCACGCGCGACCAGTTCCCCGACCTGCGCGCCGACTTCATCCTGGCCAACCCGCCGTTCAACATCAGCGACTGGTGGCACGCCAGCCTGACGGG
>JBGQEX010000064.1:0-20610 GCA_041496605.1 Piscinibacter sp. | reverse complement strand
CCCAGCAGCTCGAAAAGCGCATCATGTTCCGCCGCGCGATGAAGCGCGCAATGCAAAACGCGATGCGCCTCGGTGCACAAGGCATCAAGATCATGTCGTCGGGCCGCCTGAACGGCATTGAAATCGCGCGCTGCGAGTGGTACCGCGAAGGTCGCGTGCCCCTGCACACGCTCAAGGCCGACATCGACTACGGCTTCTCCGAAGCCAAGACGACCTACGGCGTTATCGGCGTGAAGTGCTGGGTCTACCGTGGTGACCGTCTGGGTCACGGCGAAGCACCTGGCGTGCAAGCGCCGACGCAAGAGGAAGATCGCCGTCCGCGCCGTCCGGCTCGTCCGGGCGCTCCTGGTGAGCGCCGTGGCCCGTCGGGTCCGGCTCGCGGTGGTGAGCGCGCGCCGCGTCAAGCGGTCGCCCCGGTCGAAGGCAGCGACAAGCCGGCCGAGGCCGGTGGCGACGCGCCGAAGACGCCGGCGGTCAAGCGCGTGCGCAAGGCCGCGGCTCCTGGCCCGGCCAAAGGAGAATAAACATGCTGCAACCAGCACGCAGAAAGTTCCGCAAGGAACAAAAGGGCCGCAACACCGGCATCGCCACACGCGGCAACAACGTGTCATTCGGCGATTTCGGTCTGAAGGCCACCGAGCGCGGCCGTCTGACCGCGCGCCAGATCGAGGCTGCACGGCGCGCGATTTCACGTCACGTGAAGCGTGGCGGCCGCATCTGGATCCGCATCTTCCCGGACAAGCCGATCTCGCAGAAGCCGGCCGAAGTCCGCATGGGCAACGGCAAGGGCAACCCCGAGTACTACGTGGCCGAGATCCAGCCGGGCAAGGTGCTGTACGAAATCAATGGCGTGCCTGAAGAGCTGGCCCGCGAAGCGTTCACCTTGGCCTCGGCCAAGCTGCCGCTGCGCTGCACCTTCGTGGCTCGCCAGGTCGGCGCCTGAGGCGCAACCGGAGAACACCCATGAAAGCATCTGAACTCCGCGCCAAGGATGTCGCCGGCCTCGAGAAAGAGGTCGCCGATCTGCTGAAGGCTCACTTCGGCCTGCGCATGCAGAAGGCCACGCAGCAGCTCAGCAATCACACGACGCTTGGCAACACCCGCCGTGACATCGCTCGCGCCAAGACCATCCTGGCCGAGAAGAAGAAAGGAGCTGCGAAATGACGCAAGCTCAAGTCGAGCCCAAAGCCAAGAACACCCGCACGCTGGTCGGCGAGGTGGTGAGCGACAAGCGCGCCAAGACCATCACGGTCCTGGTCGTGCGTCGCACCAAGCACGAGCTCTACGGCAAGATCGTCGCCAAGTCCAGCAAGTACCACGCCCATGACGAAAAGGGCGAGTACAAGATGGGCGACGTGGTCGAGATCTCGGAAAGCCGCCCGATCTCGAAGACCAAGTCGTGGGTCGTGACCCGCTTGGTCGAGAAGGCGCGCGAGGTCTAACTTAGCCCCCCAGTCGCTTCGCTCCTGCCCCAGGGGCCAGGAAAAGGGGCCCCTTCGTGGCCCCTGGGCGCCTCGCCTGCGACCGGGAAACCCGTCCGCGGCGAGTGGCTTGAGGACGGGGCCCGCGCAATACGGTCGGTTCGCTGGAATACTGGCGGCCGGCCGTTCTTGTTTCAGGAGACAAACATGCTCAAAGTAGGTGACAAGCTGCCCGCGGGCGCTCTGCAGGAATTCATCGAGGTCGAAGGCGAGGGTTGCTCGATCGGCCCCAACAGTTTCGACGTCGAGAAGGCGACCGCCGGCAAGAAGATCGCGATCTTCGCCTTGCCGGGCGCCTACACGCCGACCTGTTCCGCCAAGCATGTGCCGGGCTATGTTCAGCATGCCGGCGCGCTGAAGGCCGCCGGTGTCGACGAAATTTGGTGCGTGTCGGTGAACGACGCCTATGTGATGGGCGCGTGGGGCCGCGATCAGCACACCACTGGCAAGGTCCGCATGATGGCCGACGGCAGCGCCGATTTCACCCGCGCCACCGGCCTGACGCTGGACCTTTCGACCAAGGGCATGGGCTTGCGCTCGCAGCGCTATTCGATGCTGGTCGACAATGGCGTGGTCAAGACGCTGAACATCGAAGGCCCGGGCAAGTTCGAAGTCAGCGACGCTGAAACGATGCTGGCGCAGGCCAAGCAAGCGCGGGCCTGAGTGCCGTGAAGGAACGCGGCGCTTGTCAGCTTGACAAGCTCGCCGCCTTCCGCTGATAA
The DNA here is from genome assembly GCA_041496605.1 of Piscinibacter sp. Taxonomy (GTDB): domain Bacteria; phylum Pseudomonadota; class Gammaproteobacteria; order Burkholderiales; family Burkholderiaceae_C; genus Albitalea. The sequence goes on along the minus strand of JBGQEX010000064.1, from coordinate 18,407 downwards.
TTCAAGACTTCGCCGGATTTTCGGCCGCGCTCTACGGCGCGACCCGATGCCGGCTCCGCCCAAACCGCTCGCGAAGCTTCAGGCTTCAAAGAGTGACGGGCCCAAGACTGATCGCAAGTCGGCTCATGGTGGTCATGAGGCGGCAAGCGGTACAAGTTGGGGACAGAGAACATGATTCAAATGCAGTCGCGGCTCGACGTCGCGGACAACACTGGCGCGAAATCCGTCATGTGCATCAAGGTGCTGGGCGGCTCCAAGCGTCGCTATGCCGGCATCGGTGACGTGATCAAGGTCAGCATCAAGGAAGCCGCGCCGCGCGGTCGCGTGAAGAAGGGCGAGGTCTACAGCGCCGTCGTCGTTCGCACCGCCAAGGGCGTGCGTCGCCAGGATGGCTCGACCGTCAAGTTCGACGGCAATGCTGCCGTGCTTCTGAACGCCAAGCTCGAGCCCATCGGCACCCGCATCTTCGGGCCGGTCACGCGTGAGCTGCGCACCGAGCGCTTCATGAAGATCGTTTCGCTGGCTCCCGAAGTGCTTTGAAGCCGCGGTTGAAGGACAGGCTATGAACAAGATTCGCAAAGGCGACCACGTCATCGTGTTGACGGGGCGCGACAAGGGCAAGCGCGGGACCGTGACGCAGCGCGTCGACGAGGCCCGCCTGGTGGTCGAGGGCGTGAACGTGGTCAAGAAGCACGTCAAGCCGAACCCGATGAAGGGCACGACCGGCGGCGTCGTCGACAAGACCTTGCCGATCCATCAGTCGAACATCGCCATCTTCAATCCCGCCACCGGCAAGGCCGATCGCGTGGGCGTCAAGTTCCTGGCTGACAAGACCAAGGTCCGTGTCTTCAAGTCCAGCGGCGAAGAGATCAAGGCGTAAGAGGTCCCGACATGACGCAACAACAAAGCGCTCGCCTGCAGACGATCTACCGCGAAAAGATTGTTCCCGAACTGGTCAAGAAGTTCGGCTACAAGTCGGTGATGCAGGTTCCCCGCCTGACCAAGATCACGCTCAACATGGGCGTGAGCGAGGCGGTCTCCGACAAGAAGGTCATGGACCACGCGGCGGGTGATCTGACGAAGATCGCCGGCCAGAAGCCCGTGGTTACCAAGTCGAAGAAGGCCATCGCCGGCTTCAAGATCCGCGACGGCGTGCCCATCGGCTGCATGGTCACGCTGCGTGGCGTGCAGATGTATGAATTCCTCGACCGCTTCGTGACCGTGGCACTGCCGCGTGTGCGCGACTTCCGCGGTATCTCGGGGCGTTCGTTCGATGGCCGTGGCAACTACAACATCGGCGTCAAAGAACAGATCATCTTCCCCGAGATCGACTACGACAAGATCGACGTGCTGCGTGGGCTGAACATCAGCATCACCACCACCGCCAAGAGCGACGATGAGTGCAAAGCGCTGCTCACCGCGTTCAAATTCCCGTTCAAGAACTGAGGTGGCCCGTGGCTAAACTTTCCCTCATTCAGCGCGAACTCAAGCGCGCGCAACTGGTCGCCAAGTTCGCCAAGAAGTACGCCGAGCTCAAGGGCATTGCCAACGACGCGAAGAAGTCCGACGAAGAGCGCTATGCCGCCCGTCTGGAACTGCAGAAGCTGCCGCGCAACGCCTACCCGACGCGCCAGCGCAACCGCTGCGAGCTGACCGGCCGCCCGCGTGGCACGTTCCGCAAGTTCGGCCTCGGCCGCAACAAGATCCGTGAACTCGCCTTCAAGGGCGACATCCCCGGCATCATCAAGGCCAGCTGGTAATCGGCACGACGATCAGGAGATATCCGTATGAGCATGAGTGATCCTATCGCCGATATGCTGACCCGCATCCGCAATGCGCAGATGGTCCAGAAGACCAATGTCGTGATGCCGTCGTCGAAGCTGAAAGTGGCGATCGCCCAGGTCCTGAAGGACGAGGGCTATATCGAGAGCTTCGCGGTCGTCGGCGAGCCGACCAAGCCGCAACTCGAGGTGTCGCTGAAGTATTACGCCGGCCGCCCCGTGATCGAGCACATCGAGCGCGTGAGCCGCCCGGGGCTTCGCATCTACAAGGGCCGCCACGACATTCCGAACGTCATGAACGGTCTCGGTGTGGCCATCGTCACCACGCCGAAGGGCGTGATGACCGACCGCAAGGCACGCCAGGCCGGCATCGGCGGCGAAGTGCTCTGCTACGTCGCCTAAGCGAAGGGAGAACAGCAAATGTCCCGCGTAGGAAAAATGCCGATCACCGTCCCGCAAGGCGTGGATGTGTCGATCAGTGCTGAGAAGATCAGCGTCAAGGGCTCGCTGGGGACGCTCACGCGTGCGGCGAACTCGCTGGTGACGGTGAAGAACGAAGGCGGCAAGCTGACGTTCGTGGCGGCCAACGAATCGGTCGCGGCTGATGCCATGTCGGGCACCATGCGTGCGCTGGTGGCCAACATGGTCAATGGCGTCACCAAGGGCTTCGAGAAGAAGTTGAACCTCGTCGGCGTGGGCTTTCGTGCACAGGCCGCCGGTTCGAAGCTGAACCTGCAGATCGGTTTCTCGCATCCGGTGGCCAAGGACATGCCCGCCGGCATCAAGGTCGAGTGCCCGACGCAGACCGAAATCATCATCAAGGGCTCTGACCGCCAGGTGGTGGGGCAGATCGCCGCCGAAGTCCGCGCGATCCGTCCGCCCGAGCCGTACAAGGGCAAGGGCATTCGTTATGCGAATGAGAAGGTCTCCCTCAAAGAGACCAAGAAGAAGTAAGGAGCGAGCAGCATGTTGAACAAGAAAGATCAGCGTATCCGCCGCTCCCGCCAGACCCGCGCGCGCATCGCGACGCAGCGCGTGGCCCGACTGACGGTGTTCCGCAGCAACCTGCACATCTACGCCAACGTCATTTCCGACGATGGCGCCAAGGTGCTCGCCAGCGCTTCGACCGCCGAAGCCGAGGTCCGCAAGGAACTCGGCGCTGCCGGCAAGGGTGGCAATGCGGCGGCCGCCGCCGTCATCGGCAAGCGCATCGCCGAGAAGGCGAAGGCTGCGGGCATCGAGCGCGTGGCGTTCGACCGCGCAGGCTTCGCATACCACGGCCGCGTCAAGGCGCTGGCCGATGCCGCGCGTGAAGCCGGCCTGCAGTTCTGATCCCAGGCACTGGCGACGACAAGGAATTTCACAATGGCAAAGTTTCAACCCCGCGCGCAGACCGAAGGCAATGACGACGGCCTGAAGGAAAAGATGATCGCGGTGAACCGCGTCACCAAGGTGGTCAAGGGCGGCCGCACGCTGAGCTTCGCGGCGTTGACCGTCGTCGGCGACGGCGACGGCCGCATCGGCATGGGCAAGGGCAAGGCGAAGGAAGTGCCGGTCGCCGTGCAGAAGGCGATGGAATCGGCCCGCCGCAACATGGTCAAGGTGGCGCTGAAGAACGGCTCGATCCACCACAAGGTGGTCGGCGAGCATGGCGCCTCGCGCGTGCTGATGGCGCCGGCCAAGCCCGGTGACGGCATCATCGCCGGCGGCCCGATGCGCGCCGTGTTCGAAGTGATGGGCGTGACCGATATCGTGGCCAAGAGCCTCGGTTCGACCAACCCCTACAACCTGGTTCGCGCCACGCTGAATGCGCTGAAGCACACCAGCACGCCGGCGGAGATCGCCGCCAAGCGTGGCCTGACGGTTGAAGAGATCTTCAACTGAACGGCGCGCCCGGAGAAACATGATGAGTGACAAGAAAACCGTCAAGGTCAAGCTGGTCAAGAGCATTGCCGGCACGCGCGAGTCGCACCGTGCCACGGTGCGCGGTCTGGGCCTGCGCAAGTTGAACAGCGAGGCCACGCTCGAAGACACGCCGTCGGTGCGCGGCATGATCAACAAGGTCTCGTACCTGGTGAAGGTGCTGTAAGGCGCCGCTCGAGGAAACAACATGGAACTCAACACCATCAAGCCGGCCAACGGCGCCAAGTCGCCCAAGCGTCGCGTCGGCCGTGGCATCGGTTCGGGCCTGGGCAAGACCGCGGGTCGTGGCCACAAGGGTCAGAAGTCGCGTTCGGGCGGCTACCACAAGGTGGGCTTCGAAGGCGGCCAGATGCCGCTGCAGCGCCGCCTGCCCAAGCGCGGCTTCAAGTCGACCACGCTGAAGTTCAATGCCGAAGTGACGCTGACCGACCTGGAGCGTTTGGCCGCCGACGAGGTGGACATGCTCACGCTCAAGCAAGCCGGCCTGGTGGGCGAGCTTGCAAAAGTCGTCAAGATCATCAAATCGGGTGAGTTGACCAAGAAGGTCACGGTCAAAGGCATCGGCGCCACCGCCGGCGCCAAGGCCGCGATTGAAGCGGCCGGCGGCTCGGTCGCCTGACCGCGCACCGCTCCCAATCCAACGCACGGAACGCAACCCAGTGGCAACCAACGCGAATCAGCTGGCCAAGAGCGGCAAGTTCGGCGACCTGCGTCGCCGGCTGGTGTTCTTGCTGCTCGCGCTCGTGGTGTATCGCATCGGCGCGCACATTCCGGTGCCGGGCATCAACCCCGAGCAGCTGAAGCAATTGTTCAGCGGCCAGCAGGGCGGCATCCTGAACCTGTTCAACATGTTCTCGGGCGGCGCGCTGTCGCGCTTCACCGTGTTCGCGCTGGGCATCATGCCGTACATCTCCGCGTCGATCATCATGCAGTTGATGACCTACGTGGTGCCGACACTGGAGTCGCTGAAGAAGGAAGGCGAGGCCGGCCGGCGCAAGATCACGCAGTACACGCGCTACGGCACGTTGGGGCTGGGCGTGTTCCAGTCGCTGGGCATTGCGCTCGCGCTCGAAGGCTCGCAAGGCCTCGTCATTACCCCGGGTTTCGGTTTCCGCCTGACCGCGGTCGTGAGCCTGGTGGCTGGCACGATGTTCCTGATGTGGCTGGGCGAGCAGATCACCGAGCGCGGTCTGGGCAACGGCATCTCGATCATCATCTTCGCCGGCATCGCCTCCGGCCTGCCGAACGCGATCGGCGGCCTGCTTGAACTCGTGAGCACCGGTGCGATGAGCATCCTGGTGTCGCTGTTCATCGTCGCGATCGTCGGCCTGGTGACCTTCGTCGTGGTGTTCGTCGAACGCGGCCAGCGCAAGATACTGGTCAACTACGCGAAGCGCCAGGTCGGCAACAAGGTCTACGGCGGCCAGTCGTCGCACCTGCCGTTGAAGCTGAACATGTCGGGCGTGATCCCGCCGATCTTCGCGTCGTCGATCATCCTGCTGCCGGCCACCGTGGTGGGCTGGTTTGCCACCGGCGACGGCCTGCGCTGGTTGAAGGACATCGCCGGCCTGCTGTCGCCGGGCCAGCCGATCTACGTGATGCTGTATGCCGCGGCGATCGTGTTCTTCTGCTTCTTCTACACGGCGCTCGTGTTCAACAGCCGCGAAACGGCCGACAACCTGAAGAAGAGCGGCGCCTTCATTCCGGGTATCCGCCCGGGCGAGCAGACGGCACGCCACATCGACCGCATCCTGTCGCGCTTGACGCTGGCCGGCGCGATCTACATCACGCTGGTGTGCCTGCTGCCGGAATTCCTGGTGCTCAAGTACAACGTGCCGTTCTATTTCGGCGGCACCTCGCTATTGATCATCGTCGTCGTGACGATGGACTTCTGGGCGCAGGTGCAGAGCTATGTGATGAGCCAGCAGTACGAGTCGCTGCTGAAGAAAGCTAACTTCAAGGCGGGCTGATGGCGAAAGACGACGTCATTCAGATGCAAGGCGAGATTCTCGAGAATCTGCCGAACGCCACGTTTCGCGTGAAGTTGGAGAACGGGCATGTCGTACTAGGCCACATCTCCGGAAAGATGCGCATGCACTACATCCGCATCCTGCCCGGCGACAAAGTGACGGTTGAGTTGACGCCCTACGATTTGAGTCGGGCCCGCATCGTGTTCCGGGCCAAGTGAGCCCGCAGGAACACGGACGAGTTTGAATACTGAAAGCGGCCTGCACAAGGTCTAGGAGAAGAGCATGAAAGTTGCAGCATCGGTGAAGAAGATGTGCCGGAATTGCAAGATCATCCGTCGCAAAGGCGTGGTGCGCGTGATCTGTACCGATCCGCGTCACAAGCAGCGCCAGGGCTGATTCGACACAGCCCACAGCAGATTCAGAGGACGCACATGGCACGCATTGCTGGTATCAACATTCCGCCCCATAAGCACGCCGAAATCGGCCTGACTTCGATCTACGGCATCGGCCGCACCACGGCGCAGAAGATCTGCACCGCGAGTGGTGTGCCGTTCGATCGCAAGATCAAGGACCTGACCGACGCCGATCTGGAAAAGATCCGCGAGGAAATCGGCCGCCTGACCATCGAGGGCGACCTTCGCCGCGAGATGTCGATCAACATCAAGCGCCTGATGGACCTGGGTTGCTATCGGGGCTTCCGTCATCGCCGCGGCCTGCCGGTTCGCGGCCAGCGCACCCGCACGAACGCGCGCACCCGCAAGGGTCCGCGCAAGTCCGGCGCTATGGTCAAGAAGTGACCACCGCGATCCGCATCGGCACAGATTGAGAGAAGGTCAACATGGCTAAAGCACCCGTCAACACCGCCGCCCAGCGCGTGCGCAAGAAGGTCCGCAAGAACGTCGCGGACGGCATTGCCCACGTGCACGCGTCGTTCAACAACACGATCATCACGATCACCGATCGTCAGGGCGGCGCGCTGTCCTGGGCGTCCAGCGGTGGCCAGGGTTTCAAGGGGTCGCGCAAGAGCACGCCGTTCGCTGCCCAGGTGGCGGCCGAAGTGGCGGGCCGCGCCGCCCAGGAACAGGGCATCAAGAACCTGGACGTGCGGATCAAGGGCCCGGGCCCCGGTCGCGAGTCGTCGGTGCGTGCGCTGGCCTCGCTCGGTATTCGCATCAACTCGATTTCGGACGTGACGCCGGTGCCGCACAACGGATGCCGTCCGCAGAAGCGCCGTCGCATCTGAATTTTCGCATTTCCCGCGTCGGCGCTGCCTGGGATGGCAACGCCGACTTTTGCATTGAAGCCCACCGTCTGAGCGCACACAACAACACTCGCCAGACTCGCGCAAGCCTCAGGGCCTGCGTCAGATTGACAAAGGAAGCAACGTGGCACGTTACCTAGGACCCAAGGCCAAACTGGCCCGCCGTGAAGGCACCGACCTGTTCCTGAAGAGCGCCCGGCGCCCCATCGGCGACAAGGCCAAATTCGACAGCAAGCCCGGCCAGCACGGCCGCACCTCCGGTTCGCGCACCTCTGACTTTGGTCTGCAACTGCGCGAAAAGCAGAAGGTCAAGCGCATGTACGGCGTGCTCGAGCGTCAGTTCCGCCGCTACTTCGCCGAGGCCGAGCGCCGCAAGGGCAACACCGGCGCGACGCTGCTGCTGCTGCTGGAGTCGCGCCTGGACAACGTCGTCTACCGCATGGGCTTCGGCTCCACGCGCGCCGAAGCACGCCAGCTGGTGTCGCACAAGGGCATCACCGTCAACGGTGAAGTCGTCAACATCGCCTCGTACCTGGTGAAGGTGGGCGACGTGGTGGCGGTGCGCGAGAAGGCGAAGAAGCAGCTGCGCGTCACCGAGTCGCTCAAGCTCGCGGAATCGATGGGTCTGGCGGCCTGGGTGCAGGTGGATTCGTCCAAGCTCGAAGGCGTGTTCAAGAAGACGCCGGACCGCGACGAGTTCGGCGCCGACATCAAGGAAGCGCTGATCGTCGAACTGTATTCGAGGTAACGCAAACACGAGGGCGGGTGTCCGGCCATTGGCCGGACACCCTTCTCGGATGACGCTTCGCGTGCCGGGCACGAAGCGCATCGATAAAGCGCCCGGCACGGTCCATCAGCCTTATCGGTGTAACGAGCCGAGGGCGTGAGAGGAACAGGACTCAATGCAAACCAATCTGCTGAAACCCAAAGCCATCAACGTCGAGCCGCTCGGCCACAACCGTGCCAAGGTGACGCTGGAGCCGTTCGAACGCGGCTACGGCCACACGTTGGGCAACGCGTTGCGCCGCGTGCTGCTGTCGTCGATGGTGGGCTACGCGCCGACCGAAGTGACGATCGCCGGCGTGCTGCACGAGTACTCGACCATCGACGGCGTGCAGGAAGACGTGGTTCACATCATGCTGAACCTGAAGGGCGTGGTATTTCGCCTGCACAACCGCGACGAAGTGACGCTGGTGCTGCGCAAGGAAGGCGAAGGCCCGGTCACGGCCGGCGACATCCAGACCCCGCACGACGTCGAGATCATCAATCCCGACCATGTCATCGCCCACCTGTCGCAAGGCGGCAAGCTCGACATGCAGATCAAGGTCGAGAAGGGCCGCGGCTACGTGCCGGGCAACCTGCGCCGCTTCGGCGACGAGCCGACCAAGTCGATCGGCCGCATCGTGCTGGACGCCTCGTTCTCGCCGGTGGCCCGCGTGAGCTACACCGTCGAAAGCGCCCGCGTCGAGCAGCGCACCGACCTCGACAAGCTGGTGATGGAGATCAACACCAACGGCGCGATCTCGCCCGAAGAAGCGATCCGCGCGTCGGCCAAGATCCTGGTCGAGCAGCTCGCGGTGTTCGCGCAGCTCGAAGGCAGCGACCTTGCCGCGTTCGACCAGCCTGCCGCCCAGCGCAGCACGCAGTTCGACCCGATCCTGCTGCGCCCGGTCGACGAGCTCGAGCTCACGGTGCGTTCGGCCAACTGCCTGAAGGCAGAGAACATCTACTACATCGGCGACCTGATCCAGCGCACCGAGACCGAGCTTTTGAAGACCCCGAACCTGGGCCGCAAGTCGCTCAACGAAATCAAGGAAGTGTTGGCATCGCGCGGGCTCACGCTCGGCGCGCGCCTCGAAAACTGGCCGCCCCAAGGACTCGATAAGAGGTAAAGACGGCGACAAGCGCCGTCGTTTTGGAAGGGCTGAACCCAGCCCGGTGCACCCGGCAGTACCTGATACGGCTGCCGGCATTCATACAGAGAAAGGAACAGCACCATGCGTCACCGTCACGGACTTCGCAAACTCAACCGCACGTCGGAGCATCGCCAGGCGATGCTGCGCAACATGTGCAATTCGCTGCTCACGCACGAAGCGATCAAGACCACGGTCCCCAAGGCCAAGGAACTGCGCCGCGTCGTCGAGCCGCTGATCACCTTGGCCAAGGAGCCGACGCTGGCCAACCGTCGCCTCGCGTTCGACCGCACGCGCGACCGCGATGTCGTCAGCAAGCTGTTCGGCGAGCTGGGCCCGCGCTACAAGGCGCGCCCGGGCGGCTATACGCGCATCCTGAAGATGGGCTTCCGCATCGGCGACAACGCACCGATGGCTTTCGTCGAACTGGTCGACCGCCCGGAACCCGTGGCCGCCGAAGGCGCCGAAGAGGCGTAAAGGGCTGTAAGGGGCTACGCCCTAAGACGACGGCGGGCCCGCTTTGCGGGCCCTTCTCTTTGTTGGGTCTTTGGCACACTCGCACACCATGCCGGCGCCGATCTTCCGCATCGACCACCTGACCAAGAAGTTCGGCGACAACACCGTCGTCAATGACCTGTCGCTGCAGATCCAGACCGGTGAGTGCCTTGGCGTGATCGGCCCCAACGGCGCCGGCAAGACGACAACGATCCGCATGTGCCTCGGCCAGACCGGGCCCGATTCCGGCAGCATCGAAGCCTTCGGATTGCCGATCCCGGCAAAGGTGCGCGAGGCCAAGAAGCGCATCGGCGTCGTCACCCAGTTCGACAGCCTCGACCCGGATTTCAGCTGCGCCGAGAACCTGCGTGTCTATGGCCGCTACTTCGGGTTACCGATCGCCACCATCGATGCCCGGATACCGAAGCTGCTCGAATTCGCGGCCTTGCAGGCCAAGGCCAACGTGCGGCCGGGCGAGTTGTCGGGCGGCATGAAGCGGCGCCTGAGCCTGGGCCGCGCGCTGATCAACGACCCCGACCTGCTGCTGCTCGACGAACCCACCACCGGCCTCGACCCGCAGGCGCGCCACCTGATGTGGGAGCGGCTGAAGAACCTGCTGCAGCAGGGCAAGTCGATCCTGCTCACCACCCATTTCATGGACGAAGCCGAGCGCCTGTGCGACCGTCTGCTGGTGCTCGACCATGGCCGCAAGATCGCCGAAGGCACACCACGCGGCCTGATTGCTGCCCATCTGGAAAGCGATGTCGTCGAGGTGTATGGTGACGGTGCCAAGGCCTTGGCGCAGCAGCACGCGGCACTGGCGCAGCGCGTCGAGACCAGCGGTGAGACGGTGTTTTTCTACCTGCGGGAGCCGCGCCCCTTACTGCAGGCGCTCGGCGTCGACCACAGCGTGCGCTATCTGCACCGGCCGGCCAACCTGGAAGACTTGTTCTTGAAACTCACCGGCCGCCAGATCCGCGACGACGCCTGAACCCGTGCACGGAGACACGACGATGCTGATCCCGCTTTACGCCGCACCGCGCATCTCACCGCGTTTCTGGCCGGTGGTACTGCGCAACCTGCTGGTCTGGAAGAAGCTGGCAGTGCCCAGCGTGGTCGGCAACATCGCCGAGCCGCTGATCACGCTGGTGGCCTTCGGCTACGGACTCGGCTCGATGATCGGCCAGGTGCAGGGCATGCCCTACATCCTCTACCTCGCGTCGGGCAGCGTCGCAGTGAGCGCGGCCTTGGCAGCGACCTTCGAGGCGTTGTACTCCGCCTATTCGCGGATGCAGGTGCAAAAGACCTGGGAAAGCATCATGAACGCGCCGATCGCCCTCGACGACATCGTCTTCGCCGAGATGTTGTGGGCGGCCGTCAAGGGCCTGTTCTCGGTCAGCGCGATCATGGTGGTGATCTTCGCGTTGAACATCAGCCGCGCGCCGACGATGCTGCTGGCGCTGCCGCTGCTGGGATTCGTCGGCGTCACCTTTGCGTCGATCGCGCTGGTGTTCAATGCGCTCGCCAAGGGCTACGATTTCTTTACCTACTATTTCACGCTGGTGATGACTCCGATGACCTTTCTGTCGGGTGTCTACTTCCCGATCAGCCAGATGCCCGACTGGCTGCAAGCCGTGGCGCAGGTGCTGCCGATGACGGCGGCGGTCGAGGTGGTTCGCCCGCTGATGATCGGCGAGTGGCCGAGCCAGTGGCTGCGACCCCTGCTGGTGCTGGCCGCCTACGCGGTCGGCGGCTACTACCTGGCGCTGGTGCTGACGCGCCGGCGCTTCTTCAAGTAGGCTGGAACCTTGGCGCCCGCCAGCAGTCAGTTACCCATGACCCCGCGAGAGATCACCGCATGACAGCCACCCGAAGCGGATTGCCCCTGCGCTGGCTCCTCGGCGGCTTGCTGGCGTTCGTCGCCGTGCTGGCCAGCCACGGCGCGCGCGCAGCCGACGACTTTCTCGACCCCGAGGTCGCGTTCAAGGGCAGCGCACGCGCCGTCGATGAGCGCAGCGTCGAGGTCGCGTTCGACGTGGCGCCGGGCTACTACCTCTACCGCGAGCAATTCAAGTTCGCCGCCGCTGGCGCCACGCTCGGCACTCCGGCGATTCCACGCGGCAAGGTCAAGTTCGACGAGACCTTTCAGAAGAACGTCGAGACCCACCGCGGCATGGTGCGCATCGCTATCCCCGTACAGCAAGCCAGCGCCAACTTCAGGCTCGCGGTCAACTACCAGGGTTGCGCCGACGCGGGCCTGTGCTACCCACCGATGCAGTTGCGTGCCGACGTGAGCCTGGCCGCGTTCGGCGGCACCGGCAGCCTGCGCGTGCTGCCCGGACGTGACATGCCGATTGCCGACTCGGACGTTGCCGCCCCGGCCGTGGCCGTCAACACCGCGTCCGTAACCGACAGCGCAGGCATCGACGCGGTTTTGCGTTCGGGTCGATTCTGGTCGGTGATCGGGGTGTTCTTCGTCGCCGGCCTGCTGCTGTCGCTCACGCCCTGCGTGCTGCCGATGCTTCCGATTCTGTCGTCGATCATCGTCGGCCAGGGCGACGCGCCGTCGCGCGGGCGGGGCGTGGCGCTGGCCGGCAGCTACTCGCTGGGCATGGCGCTCGTCTACACCGCCTTGGGCATCGCCGCCGGGCTGGCCGGCGAGGGGCTGGCCGCCTGGCTGCAGAACCCCTGGGTCCTGGGCGCGTTTGCGCTCGCCCTGGCGGTGCTGGCGCTGTCGATGTTCGGCGTTTACGAACTCCAGCTGCCGGCGGCGCTGACCGGGCCACTGACGAGCGCAAGCCAGCGCCTTCCCGCCGGCCGCTTCGCCGGCGTGTTCGCGATGGGCGGCGTTTCCGCGCTGATCGTCAGCCCCTGCGTGGCCGCACCGCTGGCCGGCGCGCTCGTCTACCTGAGCCAGACGCGCGATGTCGCCCTCGGCGGGGCGGCCCTGTTCGCGCTGGCCTGCGGCATGAGCGTGCCGCTGCTGGTGCTGGGCGCGTCGGCCGGCGCGCTGTTGCCCAAGGCCGGCGCGTGGATGGATGACGTGAAGCGTTTCTTCGGTGTGTTGCTGCTGGGCGTGGCGATCTGGATCGTGCAGCCGGTGCTGCCGGCATCGCTGGTGCTCGGACTGTGGGGTGCGCTGCTGATCGCCAGCGCCGTGCTGCTGTTGTCGGTTCATCACGTCGGCAGCCACGCCGCCGGTGGCCGGCGCCTGCTGCGTCGAGCGGCGGGCGCCGTCGTCGGCACGCTGGGCCTGTTGCAGCTGGTCGGTGCGGCGTCCGGCGGCACCGATCCGCTGCAGCCGCTCGGCCACCTCACCGGCAATGCGCAGGGCGAAGCGAGCACGCGCGGGATCGCGTTCACCATCGTTCGAAGCACAGCCGAACTCGACGCTGCGCTGCGTGCCTCGGTCCGACCGGTGATGCTCGACTTCTATGCCGACTGGTGCGTGTCGTGCAAGGAGATGGAGCGCTTCACCTTCAATGACCCGGCGGTGCGCGCCAAGCTCGCGGGGGCGTTGCTGCTGAAGGCCGACGTCACGAACAACACCACCGACGACCGCGAACTGCTGAAACGGTTCGCGCTGTTCGGGCCGCCCGGCACGCTGTTCTTCGACAAGCAGGGGCGCGAGGTTGCTGCGCTGCGGGTGATCGGCTATCAGGCCAGGGAACGTTTCCTCGACACCTTGCGCGCGGCTGGCCTGTGAAGGCGCGGCGCGCACATCTGCTATACTGACAGGCTCAGTCGCGGGGTGGAGCAGTCTGGTAGCTCGTTGGGCTCATAACCCAAAGGTCGTAGGTTCAAATCCTGCCCCCGCAACCAAAGAATACGAGGCCCTCCCTGTGAGGGCCTCTTCACTTTGTGGGTCTCAACTCGTCACTGTGACGAGGTTTGTGACGAGGTCTGTGTCGTCACAGTTTCATGACGACCGAACGCGCCAAGTGGCGCGACCATTGGGTCCGTGTCGAGTGGTCAGCGCCCGTGAGCACTACTCAGGGCGCCGGGAGTTCCTCGGATACTCGGCCGCCCGCGTCGTCACAGTGGACGTCAGACACGCGCATATGCGTGCCTTCGTATTCATTCTCCGCGACGTAATCCTTGAGATCCTCGACACGATGTTCGAAGTACTCGCAGTGCCGATCACCGATGTCGGTTGATGCCGGCGGCTATGTCGGCGACCTCTTGAATGGTGACGCTACCCCTTGCACAAACTTCTCAAGTTGCTCGTCGCCAGTTCAATCGGGCACGTGCTCGATGAGTTCCTCAATTCGGCAGCTGAAGTAGTTGCACAGCCGGTCAAGGATGTCGGTGCCAGTGCTGTAGCCCTTGTGATTGAGGATCTTCGACAGCGTCATGCGGTTCACGCCAGTGGCCTCGGCCACCTCTTGCACAGTGATGCGGCGCGACTCCTGGAACTGCCTCTTCTCGATCTGCTCTGCGAGCTTGAATCGAATCACAAGATGCCTCAAGACAACGTTTGATAAGAAAAAACGTCAAACGCTCTTGTAATTCATCGAGCGATGACTATGATATTCATCAGGCGCCGCTAAATCGCGGCGTTTGATGAGTCTAGTGATCAACTGCGATGGAGAGTAGCATGGACCAGACCTATCTGACGACCGACGAATTGTCGGCAAAGATCAAGTACGACGTTCGCACCATTCGCGAGCGGCTGAAGGACAGTGTGCTGCTCGAAGGCACGCACTATGTCCGACCATTCGGTGGCAGGAAGATCCTGTACCTATGGGAGAACATCGAGCGCGACATGCGTCGCGTGGCCGGCATCAATCGCGTGGCGATCCCGATGGCCAACGGCGGGGTGGTGCATGGCTAAGGTCACCGCGCGCAAGGAGACTGGCAAGCTCGTCATTGACTTCACGTACCGCGGCGTTCGGTGTCGTGAACAGACGGCGCTCGACGACACGCCGCAGAACCGGAAGAGGGCAGGCGCCGTTGTTGCGCGCATCAAGGCGGCGCTTTCGGGCGGCACGTTCGCATATGCGGAGTTCTTCCCGGGCAGCTCGCTGGTCGCCAGATTCGCGCCGTCGGCTTCGACTGCATCGAGCGCACCAAATGCGCACGAAGTAGCGGCGGGTACCGAGACTGTTGCGCGCGCGAGCGCCAGCGCGACCACCCCGACCTTCCGTGAGTTCACCGGCCAGTGGCTTGCCGAGCACCAGGTCGAATGGCGCCGGTCGCACATCAAGGTTCTGCGCTCCACGCTCGACGGCCATTTGCTGCCTCACTTCGGCGACAAGCCCGTGGGCAGCATCGTCAAGGCCGACGTGCTCGCCTTCCGCGCCAAGCTCGCTGAGCTGCCCGGCCGCAGCCGCGAAAAGATGAGCAACAAGCGGATCAACGGCATCCTCGCGCCACTGCGACAGATCCTCAACGACGCCGCTGACCGATTCGGCTTCGTCTCCCCGACGCTGAGCCTCAAGCCCCTCAAGGTCCGCAAGACCGACGTCGAACCTTTCGCTCTCGATGAGGTTCGACGCCTGCTCGGCACTGTGCGCGAAGACTATCGCGACTACTTCACCGTGCGCTTCTTCACCGGCATGCGCACCGGCGAGGCCCATGGCTTGAAGTGGAAGTACATAGACTTCGAGAACCGCGTGATCCTCATCCGCGAGACCTTCGTGCTCGGCGAGGACGAATACACCAAGACCGACTCGAGTCAGCGCGACGTCCAGATGACCCAGGTCGTCTACGACGCGCTCCAGCGTCAGCATGCGGCCACTGGCAAGTTGTCCGAGTACGTCTTCTGCAACCGTGAAGGCAAGCCGCTGGACAACAAGAACTTCACCGACCGGGTGTGGAGTCCGCTGCTGCGGCACCTGGGGCTCAAGCCGCGGCGGCCGTACCAGATGCGCCACACCGCAGCCACGCTCTGGCTGGCTTCCGGCGAAGCCCCTGAATGGATCGCCCGGCAGCTCGGTCATTCCAGCACCGAGATGCTGTTCCGTGTTTACAGCCGCTACGTGCCGAACCTGACCCGGCGCGATGGTTCGGCGATTGATCGGTTGCTCACCAGCCGCCTGATCGGCGATCGAGTGGTGGCCGACGAGGCCAGCCCCGACCCTGCGCAGCCTCCTCCTCCTCGGGTCACCGCACCAGCCGCTTGAGGCATCTCGATTCCATGCCATGCCCGACAGCCGGGGCAGGGCGCTGCTCATCCCATTCAACGCGAGGAACCCATGATCCACGCCGACACCGACCGAACCTGGTGGTTCCACACCACGCTGGACCCCCACCTCAGCGAGGGCGCACAGCGCACTTGGTACCGACGCCTGCACCGGCGCGTCAGCGTGGGCGGCTTGGCGATCGCGACGGATGCCGGCGTCAGCTTCGTGCTCGGGGTGAACCGGCCACTCGACACAACCGTCCGCAACGACCTCGTGTGCTGGCTGATCGACGAACCGCAGGTCTGGGCCGTCCAGCTCGGCGAGATGACGCTGGTCGACGACGCCTTCGCCGACGCCATCCCGATGCTGCCGGTGGCCGATCTGTGGCGGGCCACTGGGTTGCCCCGCTCACGCCTGGACGGGTATACCCAGGAAATGTTGCACGACATCGTTCGGGCTGCCATCCGCAATCGGATCATGAGGCGGCGCTATCGATGAAACGTCTTACAGGCGCGCTTCGAGCATCAGTTCGGCCAACGCCATGTCCAGTGCTTGCGCGATCTGCACGGCCGACATCAACCCCAGGTTCTGGCCGCCGCGCTCGATGCTCGACATGTACGAGCGATCGATGCCGGCGCGATGCGCCAAGTCCTCCTGCGAGATGCCACGTTCGAGGCGAGAGCGGCGCACCGCGTCACCAAATGCGACGAGAACGGGATCCTGAGCGTAGCGCGGCGACGGAATGGGCATGGCCCATCGTGCCGGCTTGACGACGATAGAACCACGGACGATCATCCACTTTAGCCAGAGCAAGATCAGGAGAGGCAGCCAGAAATGAAGTTCGACTCCGAACTCGACGAGTCCTATCGACTGCCCGGCATTCCCGAGCGGCGCAAAGGCGAAGCACAGTGGAGCGACCGGCTCGATGACTGGCTTGCGCTGCGCAAGGTGCCACCGCGCGCCGAGAGTGGGCAGGTGCGTGCCGGGCGCACGGCCGAACTGTCCTTGCGTGCCCGACTGGGCCGCCATGAAAGCACCCGCTTCGGCGAGATCTTCGGTGGCAAGCGGGTACCTCGGGCGCCAGGGCAGCGCGCCGGGCGCTACGAAATCGACCTGATCGTCATCACGCCGAGGCGGCTGCACGTGATCGAGGTGAAGAACTGGAGCGGGCGCTTGAGCCTGGATGGCGCGCAGTGGGTGCATGAGCGCAGCAACGGCGAGCGCCTGGTTCACCCCAACCTCGCGACGTACAACCAGGCGAAGGCTCAGACGCTGTCGCGCTACCTCGTGTCGCATGGCACTGCGGTCCCGTCGCCACGGATCGCACAGACCGTCGTCTTCACGAA
Organism: Piscinibacter sp.; assembly: GCA_041496605.1. Classification (GTDB taxonomy): domain Bacteria; phylum Pseudomonadota; class Gammaproteobacteria; order Burkholderiales; family Burkholderiaceae_C; genus Albitalea. The sequence goes on along the minus strand of JBGQEX010000064.1, from coordinate 1,593 downwards.
CCAACGGCTGCAGACGGACCGGGCCATCGAGGAGCATCCGAACATCGTCACCGCACAGCAGCTCGAGCGCTACATCCGCCAGCAGCGTGGCGCCTCTCGATGGGCCTACGCCTTCTCCGCGCTGATCCAGGCATGCGCCGACGCCGACAATGCCTGCAAGCTCGCCGACGGGCTGTTCGATCTCATGCCGCCGCTGATGGTCGACGGTGCCCGAGCGGCCATTGCCGAACTGCGAACTTGGGACCGGCTTCAATTGCACGGCGGCCGGGAACTGATCGGCGACTTGCTGTGGATACACAACCGGGATGGGAGGCTCGCCGCCGAGGCGTTCGCAAGCGCCACGGCGTATACGCTGCGGTGGCGACGCGGGATGCTCGGGATCTTGCCGCTGATGGGTTGGGGCTCGTTCGGACACATGCACGACCGACAAACTGGGTGGCGGCCGGTCGCTGTCAACGATTGTGTGTACTTCCACGAGGCGGGGCAGGCGCAGCCGGCGGTGATCGCGCTGCGCGCTGTGGACCGCATTGAGATCGGGTGAGCTGCGATGCTCCGAGGCACACACACCGTGCGGCTGACAGGCCGCGAGGTTCAGCGGCTGACTCAGATCACCGGTTTCGAGCCGATCGACGTGCGCACGCTCGATGATCTGGAGCGCTACGTCCGAGCGTGCAAGCGGCACTACTGGGGCGTCTCCGACGCCACGCGATACCTGCACTGGCTGATCGACCGCGAGGTGGCAGGGTGCGTCAGTCAGCCGATGGACCGCGGAGGACAATCATGAAACGATCTCACGACAAAGGTGCAGTGACCTTGCACAGCGTGGAAGGAGGGCGCGCAGCACTTGAGCGGGAAGTGCTCCGAGCGGTCCTGCTGGACCTGCCCTCACTAAACGAGTTGATGCGGCGGCTGACCACTGCGGCCAATACCCAGTTGACAGTGGTCCCGCCTTGTCGGAACGGTGGCGCTGACCAGTGAGGTATTGAGACAGCTACATTCGGCGTTCGGACGAAGAGGGTCCATGAACGAGCACGCATAAGTGGGCGGCGAGGGACAGGTCGCCGCGAAGTAACGGGTAATCTCCATCAAGGCAGCGGTCGAAGCGACGCTCGGCAACCGCGCAGCTCAATGGATGTCGGCTTGCTTGCGCGCCGATGGAACGCTTCGAATGTCGCTCACGACCCCTTGCAGCCGTTCGCGCCCTCCAGCTGAGCGGCAGCAGTGCAGCGGTTCCGGTCTTTCCCGACCGACCCCTGAACTCACGGTCTCTGCCCCAATCCGGTCGTCCAAGCGCCCAGACAATCGCGGCACCAACGACAGGTCTCAAGGTACTGCAGACATCGCCCGCCGTTCGCGCGCAGCGATGAAATCTCGAGAGAAACAGCTCAAGGGCCACTGGCGCCACCCGGCGTCGAGGGCCGATCGAATGCCAGCTGGTCAAGGCGTCCAACTTGCGCTGCCGACCCACCGCGGCCCACCGTCCGCATCGATTGGTCGCCGCAAAGCAGCCGGTTGCGTCGTTCTCTTTGCCTTGCCCTTCGGTTCGGGTGAGAGCAATCTGCGGCGCCATTTTGAGCAATGTGGAGGCGAAAT
>JBGQEX010000063.1:0-20621 GCA_041496605.1 Piscinibacter sp. | reverse complement strand
GCCAGCAAGTTTCCGGCCGGCCTGTTCAGCATCTGCACCGGCTCCTACGCCATCCCCAAGGCCTATTGCCGCGTCGATGCGGTCTACACCAACAAGGCCCCCGGCGGCGTGGCCTATCGCTGTTCGCTGCGGGTCACCGAGGCGGTGTACCTGATCGAGCGGATGATCGACGTGCTGGCGCAGAAACTCGGCATCGACAAGGCCGAGATCCGCCGGCGCAACTTCGTCAAGGCGGAACAATTTCCGTACACGACCTCGCTCGGGTGGACGCTCGACAGTGGCAATTACCACGCCGCGCTCGACAAGGTCTTGAAGGCGGTGGACTACGACGGCCTGCGCCGCGAACAGGCACAGAAGCGGGCCAAGGGCGAGCTGATGGGCATCGGGATCAGCACCTTCACCGAGATCGTTGGCGCCGGACCCACCAAGGTCTGCGACATCCTCGGCATCGGGCTGTTCGACAGCTGCGACATCCGAGTCAATCCCACCGGCAGCGCCATTGCCCGACTCGGCACGATGAGCCAGGGCCAGGGCCACGCAACCACCTACGCCCAGATCATCGCCACTGAGCTGGGCTTGTCGTCGGACGAGATCCAGATCGAGGAAGGTGATACCGACAAGGCCCCCTACGGCGCGGGCACCTGGGGCTCGCGTTCCACCCCGGTCGGCGGGGCCGCGGCGGCGATGGCGGCCCGCAAGATCCGCGCGAAGGCGCAAAAGATCGCGGCTCACCTGCTGGAGGTGGGCGAAGGCGATCTGGAATGGGAGGTCGACCGATTCAAGGTCAAAGGCTACCCGGCCCAGTCCAAGACCATGAAAGAGATCGCGTTTGCCGCGCACACCAGCAACCTGCCGCAGGGCATGGAGAAGGGGCTGGACGCGACGGATTACTACGATCCGCCCAACATGACATTCCCGTTCGGCGCCTATGTCTGCGTCGTCGACATCGACCGTTTCACCGGCGAGACCAAGGTCCGGCGTTTCTATGCGCTGGACGATTGCGGCACACGCATCAACCCGATGATCATCGAAGGCCAGATCCACGGCGGTCTGACGGAAGCCTTCGCCGTGGCCTTTGGCCAGGCGATTCCCTTCGACGAGAACGGCAACCATCTCGGCAACAGCCTGATGGACTACTTCCTGCCGACGACGGTGGAAACGCCGCATTGGGAAACCGATCACACGGTCACGCCTTCGCCGCACCATCCGATCGGCGCCAAAGGTGTGGCGGAATCGCCCCATGTCGGCGGCATTCCGTGCTTCAGCAACGCGGTGGTCGATGCCTTTGCGCATCTGGGAGTGACGCACATGGACATGCCGCACACCGCGTTCCGGGTGTGGCAGCAGTGCAAGGCGCTTGGGATCAACACAAGGTAGAGCACTGAGAGGTTAAGAGTCGATGCCGCAACACCACTGTCCCGTTCGCCCTGAGGTATCGAAGGGCCTTCGCATCCCGGTGACAGGGCTTCCTTCGATACCTCAGGACTGGTCGGACCTCAGCCCGAACGGGATCTTTTTCTGTTCGGCCTGACTGGACAACATTGGGCCCCCACAGCATGAAGGTCCAGATCGACAAGAACTACCCCATGCCGTGTTCGGTGGAGGTCGCGTGGGAATTCCTGCAGAACGTCGAAGCGGTCGCCACTTGCATGCCCGGGGCGAAGATCACCGAACGCGTCGACGACGCGCACTACAAGGGAACGGTGACGATCAAGGTGGGTCCGGCAACGATGTCCTTCAGGGGCGAGGTCGAGATGACCGACATCGACCCCGCGGCGCGCACGCTGCGTCTGCTGGGCAAGGGCACCGATAGCACCGGGAGTTCCGGCGCGTCGATGAACCTGACGGCCCGTATCGAGGCTGCCGAAGGCGGCCTCTGCACGCTGGTGGGCGCGAGCGAAGTGTCGATGAGCGGCAAGGCGGCTGCCTTCGGCGGACGCATGATGAACACGGTCGCCGACCAGATCCTGAAGCAGTTCGCCGACAACTTCGCGGCTCAAGTCAGCGCGCAGGAGGCGCTCCGAGCGGCTCCCGCGGCAGCAGGCAATGGCGCACCGGCGGCTGCCGTGGCTGTCCCTCCACCAGCGGCCGGGGAACTGAACGGCCTCGCGCTCGTGTGGGCCATCTTCAAGGATTGGCTGCGCGGCCTGTTTTCCAAGAGAACGGCGTGAATGCTCCCGCCCAGCGCATGAATGAGGTCCTCGCCCTGCAGCTCCAGCTCGAGGGCGCCGGCTATGTGGCCGAGCCTGCGCTCGCGGCTGCGATGCTGCTGATGCTGGAACTGGGCCGTCCGTTGCTGCTCGAGGGCGACGCCGGCGTCGGCAAGACGGCAGTTGCCAACGCGCTTGCCACGGTGCGCGGCGCCAGGCTCATCCGCCTGCAGTGCTACGAGGGGCTCGACGTGCACGCCGCGATGTACGAATGGAACTACCAGCGCCAATTGCTGGCCATCAAGCTGCTCGAGCACGACGATCGCCCGGCCGATGTCAAGGAGCACGACATCTTCTCCGAGCGCTATCTCCTGAAGCGCCCGCTGCTCGAGGCGATCAGTTGCGCCGAGCCGCCGGTGCTGCTGATCGACGAAGTCGACCGCGCCGACGAGGCCTTCGAAGCCTTCCTGCTCGAGCTGCTGTCGGACTACCAGATTTCCATTCCCGAACTCGGCACGGTGCGCGCCGTGACGAGGCCGATGGTCGTCATCACCTCGAACGGCACGCGCGAACTCTCCGACGCGCTGCGCCGCCGCTGCCTGTACCAGTACATCGACTACCCCAGTTTCGCCAAGGAATTGGCGATCGTCGAAATCAAGGCGCCGCAGGCGGCGGACCAATTCGCCCGCCAGGTGGTCGAGTTCGTGCAGAGCGTGCGCCGCATGGACCTGCAGAAGAAACCGGGCATCGCGGAGACGCTCGATTGGACGGCTGCCCTGCTGCGCCTGGGAATTTCGGTGCTCGACGACGACGGAGCAGAGCGCATCCTCGACACCCTGAGCGCCCTCATCAAGACCCGTGACGATCGCGCTGGGTTCACCCGCGCGGTCGTCGCTCGCATGGCGGCGGCATGTTGAGCGTGGCAGCTTCCCCCACCGTCGACCTGGGCACGGCCTTGCGCTCGCGCCTGACAGGCTTTGCCGGTTTCCTGCGCGCCAACGGCTATGGCGTGGGCGGCGCGGATTCGGTCGGCGTGCTCGAAGCGGGCGCGCGGACCGGGATTCTCGACAGCCAAGTCCTGCGCTGGAGCCTCAAGGCGCTGCTGTGCGGGCGTGGCGACGAATGGCGGCGCTTCGATGCGCTGTTCGACGCCTACTTTCTTCCGCCGAACAAGAAGGTGTTCGTGGAGAGCAACTTCGTGGCCACCGGGGCACGCGAGTCGGCCGGTGGGATGCGCGACGACAGCGACAACGAGCATGCCGCCGGTGCGGGCCACGGAGTTGCCGACGACGCCGACGCCGACGCAGGCGCGGCCCGACACGGGGCGAGCCGCGAAGAGTCCCTCGCGTCCACCGATTTCCGCGAGTTGAACCAGGCAGAACACGCGCGTGCCATCGAGGCGCTGATGCGCCGTTTCGCCAGGCGACTGAAGCACCTCTTCCTGCGCCGTGAAGCGCGCTTTCACCATGGCCGCCGACTCGACTTGCAGGGCACCATACGACAGAGCGTGGCCAGCGGCGGCACGCCCTTGCGGCTCGCCTGGAAGGAACGCCGGCGCGTCCGCCCTCGCCTGCTGTTGCTGCTGGACGTGAGCCGTTCGATGAGCCTCTACAGCTTTTTCTACCTGCGCCTTGCGCGCGCGCTGTGCGGCGAACTGGCCGACGTGCATTGCTTCGTCTTCCACACCCGCATCACCAGTGTGGGCGAGGCCCTGCGCGACCCGGACCCGTGGAGATCGCAGGAACACCTGCACGTGCTTGCCGATGGATGGGGCGGAGGCACGCGCATCGGCGAATGCCTGCAGGATTTCAACCGCGACCACGCGGCGCGACTGGTTCATTCGCGCACCGGCGTGATCATCGTCAGCGATGGCTACGACACCGGCGAGCCGGAGCTGCTGTCGGAGGCGCTCGCCACGCTGCGGCGGCGGTCGCGGCGCATGGTCTGGCTCAACCCCTTGTTGAACCAACCGGGCTTCAGCCCCGACAGCCGCGGGATGCAGGCAGCGCTGCCACACCTCGATCTGCTCGCGCCGGGCGCCGATCTCGCTGGCCTCGAGCACGTAATGCCGCAGATCATCGAGGCCCTGCGATGACAAACGACGACCTGCTGGATAGGGTGCGCGAACTGAACGGGCGCGGCGATGCCTATGCGCTCGTCACGGTGGTTCGGGTGGTCGCGCCCACATCGGCTTACCTCGGCGCCCAGGCGATCGTCCTCGCCGACGGCACGCTGCACGGCTGGATCGGCGGCGGATGCGCGAAGAGCGTGGTCATCGGCGCCGCGCAGAGCGCCATCGAGTGCGGCGAGCCGAAGCTCGTGCGCATCAGCAACGAACGGATTCAGCCCGAAGAGGATGTCGAGCAGTTCACGATGTCCTGCGCCAGCAACGGAACCATCGAAGTCTTCATCCAGCCCTACAGCACCCGCAGCGCGCTGTGCGTGCTTGGGAGCACGCCCGCCGCCGACGAGGCGCGGTTTCTTGCGCAACGGCTCAGGATCAGGCTCACCGATAGCCCGGGTGAAGCGCCCATCGTCCTGGTCGCGACTCAGGGACAGGGCGACGAGGAAGCGCTCGAGGCCGCCTTGCGCAGCCCGGCAAGACAGGTGCTGATGATCGCAAGCCGGCGCAAAGCGGAAAAGCTGCGCACCGTCATGCGCATGCGCGGCATCGACGAATCACAGCTTGCGCGCTTGCAGGCCCCCGCGGGCCCGGATGCCGGTGCCAAGACACCCGGCGAGATTGCGTTGGTTGCAGTCGTCGGCGTGCTGGCGTTGTTGCGCGGTCGAGTCCACGGTCCCGCCACCGCCGGGCAGGTTCCGGAGAAGGCGGCCGCGGCTGTCGGGCAGGATGCGAACCTGCCGAGTTCGCGCGGCGCGCCCGGCACCGCGGCGGCGGAAGGCAAGTTCATCAACCCCGTCTGCGGCATGGCCGTGAGCACCGCCAATCCGATGCACGTCGAGACGTACGAGGGCGTGTCTTACTACTTCTGCTGTGACGGCTGCAGGACAACGTTCCAGCAGGACCCGGCAAAGTATGCGGCGATTCACCACGCTTCGCTGGGCAGCATTCCGACATGAGAAAAGGCGCCCAGATCAAAGGAGACTGCCGTGGAACTGACAACTGTCCTGATCGACGTGTTGCCTCACGAAGGAATGTTACCCGGTGGTTTGTTGTCGTTGAGCGGGTCTTGTTGACCTCCTTCACGGTCGAAGGCTGTGGTCATGTGGGCGAAGGGTGCGGCGGTGGGCAACGCTGCCCACACTGGGAACGGTCGAGGCATTCTCGGCGTTGTCGATGGTGTCAAGAGCAACGGAATCGAAACCGAGTCCGACGTGAAAGCGCGCAAGCAGATGCTGCGCAAGTTCGGCTACAAGCTCTGAGCGACGAGCGGACGCAACTTGGAACCTGTCCGCCAATAGGTTCTTAGGCGTGCAGCTCGACGATGTCGCCATCCTCGACACAGTGCTCGTTTCCGACCTGCTGTCCTTCGAATCCGGATCGGCCCCAGATGCGTGCGTATCGCAACGAGCGCGCCAGATCCTGATGCACCAGCCGCGCGACGTCGCCCACCGTCTGGCCGCGGCGAAGCGTGAACGGCCGGTGCTTGTCGGCAGCGTGCCCCGGGGCCTTGGTGTAGACGCGCACGATGCCGAGCTTCCGGAAAAGCCAGGGCCCGATCTCCCCCAGGCCGTGGCCGGTGGTCGCGGAAACGGCGAACACCGGCAATCGCAGCCCCGTCAATTCGCGAAGTGCCTGGAGTTCCGCATCGAGACCGGCAATGCCCTCCACCTTGTTCGCGAGCATCACGGTCGGCAGCCGCAGCGCGAATGGGTCCTCGTCGTCCTTGGGCGTGCCGGCGCGTGTTTCGCCGGTCGCTTCCCAATGCTCGGTGAGCGTCACGCGCTGCGTCTCCAGCACCGACTGCACGGCCTGCAGCTGCTCGAGACACGAGGGCTCGCCCAGATCCACGACGAGCAGGGCCGCATCGGCCGTCTGCAAGGTGCCGACCAGCCACGGCACGGGATGCTCGGGTGCTATCGGCGGCAGGTCGATCAGCTGAAAGTGGACATCCTCGTGCGGCATCATGCCGGCTTGCGGGTACTGCGTCGTGAACGGATACGGCCCGACATGCGCCCCGGAACCCGTGAGCCGCGCATGCAACGAGGACTTGCCCACGTTCGGCGGCCCGATCAGCGCGAGCTGCGCCGCACCTTCGGGGCGAATCACCAGCGCCGGACCACCGTGTGATCCGCCTTTCCTGGCACCACCCTCGAGCTCTTCAGCAAGCTCCTTGATGCGGGCCTTGATGTCCGCCTGGAGGTGCTCGGTCCCCTTGTGCTTGGGAATCGTGCGCAGCATCTCCCGCAGCCACTCGAGGCGCTCCCGCGGGTCGCGGGTCTTGCGGAAGGCGGCTTCGGCCGCCTTGTATTCAGGCGAAAGATTCGCGGGCACAACGGTCACCGGAGTACAAATCAGATCTCGCGTCGGGCGCCTGCTCCTGCACGAACGGCTGTCGATCGACCTTGGCAGACGGCTCCGACGGCTATTCTGTCCCTCGATGCAGTTTCACATACCCGACCCGGCTTACACCGGCTCCGAGCAGGTGCGAGCCCACTTCCGGCTGGCGGTAAAGATCGCGTTCGGTTTCGTCGCCCTGATCTGGCTCATCTACCTGGCGAATTGGGGACTGGACCTGGAGCCGGAGTTGTCCGGCATCCGTCCGCGCCAATTGTCCGGGCTGCCCGGTATCGTCTTCGCGCCCTTGGTGCACGGCAGCTTTGCCCACCTGATCGCCAACTCACCGCCGTTGCTGGTGTTGGGTACGGCAATGTTGTTCCTCTATCCGAACTCGGCGCTGCGCGTGTTGCCGGCGGTCTACCTCGGAACCGGCATCGTGGTGTGGATGTTCGGCAGAGAATCCATCCACTTTGGTGCCAGTGGATTGGTCTACGGGCTGGTCAGCCATGTCTTCGTGGCTGGCCTGCTCCGACGCGACAGACGGGCGATCGCCGCGTCCCTGGTGGTTTCCTTCATGTACGGCTCACTGGCCTGGGGAGTGTTGCCGACGCAGTTCGGGGTGTCCTGGGAAACTCATCTGGCGGCCGCGCTGATCGGCGTGGCATTGGCGATCGCATGCCGGCGCCTGGATGTGCCTCCGCACAGGCGCTACGTCTGGGAAGGCGAAGAAGACGAGAACGACGAAGGGAACTCGCGTCCGCGCCCAGGCTCGGACGAGACTGATCGGACTTGAGCCTTGCGCCCGGCTCAGAACCTGGGCAGGTCCCGCAGGGTTCGATGATCGTCCGGGCCGGGGTGCGTCTCGACCCCTTCGGTCTCCTCGGAATCCCCCACCGTCCGCAGCCTCGGTCCGGGCACGGTCTGACTCCCCACCGTGTAGATGGTCCACACCTCGTTTCCGCCCATCAGAGCATCGATGACTTCAATGACCTCGGCTTCGGCGGGTCCGGTAATCCACTCGTTGCGGTCCGTGTCGACGATGCCCCAACGAACGTGCGTCGGGCGAGTCCCGTCATCGCTGAACCGCACCCCATTCACAACGCTGATCTTTGCCATGTCTCGCTACCCCTGGCGCCAGTTGCGGTGTGCTCCATCGTGCACCGAATGATTTGGGACCGCAAGGACGAACAGGTCGCGGTCGGAACGGGTCAGGCTTCGCCGCGCGCCTCGCGAAGGTGTCGGTAGACGGTGGTGCGCGAGATGCCGAGGTTGCGCGAGGTCTGGCTGACGCTGTGGCCGGTGCGCTCGAACTCGCGCCGCACCATCTCGCTGGCGCCCTGCCGCAACGCCGATCCGCTCGCAGGGCTCGCCACCGGCAGCAGGCGATCGACGTCGACGCGGGCCAGGCGGTGGCCGCTGCGGGCCAGCAGCGCGCGCGTCAGCACCGACCGCAGCTCGCGGAAGTTGCCGGGCCACGCATGCCACGCAAGGCGCTCGACGGCATCGTCGTCGATCGACGTGCCGGTATCCAGCGTGGCCAGCACGCTGCGCACCGCGGCCGCGAAGTCGCGCCGCAGGCGCAGTGGCGGCAACTCGACGCGCACCGTGTTCAGCCGGTACAGCAAGTCGGCGCGAAAGCGGTGTGCGGCCACCTCGTCATCGAGCTCGGCGTTGGTGGCGGCAAGCAGCTGCACGTCGACGCGCCGCGTCGCGGTGCCGCCGACTGGCCGCACCACCTGGTCGTCCAGGAAGCGCAGCAATGCCGATTGCAGATGCATCGGCATCTCGCTCACTTCGTCGAGCAGCAGCGTGCCGCCGTCGGCGCTGGCGATCAGGCCGACGCTTCCGTCACGCCGCGCGCCGGTGAAGGCGCCGCCGACATAGCCGAACAGTTCGGCCTCGAAGAGGTCTTCGGGCATCGCACCGCAGTTGACGGCGACGAAGGCCCCGGCGCGGCCGCTGGCGCGGTGGGCATGGCGGGCCAGCACTTCCTTGCCGCTGCCGGTCTCGCCCTGGATCAGGATCGGCACCTTCATTCGAAGGGCCGCCTCGACCAGGCGAAAGGCGTCGGCCACCTCGGGGTCGTCGGTCACCACCTCCAGCGGCGCCGCTGCCACGGCGGCCGCTGGCCTGCGCGGCGGCGCCGTGGGCGTTCGGTGCTCGGCAGGCTGGCTCACGCAGGCGGCCACCAGCGAGCTGCCGAGCATGTCGCGCAGGCGCCGGTCGCCGCCACGGTGAAGCCGTGTGAGCACCTGCTCGAAGGGCTCGCCGAACAGTTCTTCGAACGAGGTCCCTGGCGCGGCGTCGAGCCCCTGCAGCAGGTGGCGGCCGCGCGCGTTCAGCGCCTGCAGCCGACCTTGTTCATCGAAGGCCAGCAGCCCGGCGCTCAGCGTGCCCAGGAATTCCGGCCGCGGGTGGATCGCCAGCACGAAGCGCGAGCGCATCTGGTGGACGAACAGCCCGTTCTCGATGTGGGTGGCGGCCATCTGCACCAGTGCCTGCGTGTGGCGCTGGCGCGATTCGAAGTACGACGAGGCATCGAGCACCCCGACGATGTGGCCCTGCGCATCGCGCACCGGGGTCGCGGTGCACGAGATGTCGCCGAGCTGGAGGAAGTAGTGCTCGAGCCCGGTGACCGCCACCGACCGCCCGGTGGCCAGCGCGGTGCCCAGGCCGTTGGTGCCGCACAACGCCTCGCTCCAGCAGCTGCCGGCCAGGATTCCGGCATCCGACCCGCTCATCGAAAACCGGTTGTCGCAGTAAAGGTCGAGGATCACGCCGTCGCGGTCGGCGAAGGCGAGCAGGAAGTTCGAGCCGGCGATCTGCTGGGCCAGCGTCTCGAGTTCGGCCTGCGCCAGGCGGCGCGCGACCTCGGCGCGCTCGCGCCGGTGGGCCAGCTCGGCGGCGTCGACCACCGTGATCGCCGCCGGCGCAGCGCTGTCGAGCCCGCGCTGCATGCAACGCACCCAGCTGTCCAGGATTTCCGCTGACGGCATGCCGTCGGGGGGCATGGCGCTGCCGCGCGCACGCACGGCGCGTGCATGCCCCATCAGACGCTCGTCGGTCAGGGTCATCGCTGTCTCCGCGGGCCGGTCATTGCCGGCTTGATGCGGGCTACGGTAGCAGTCGGCAAAGGCCGGCGCAACTGCACCGTTTCTGGACAGCCGCCGCGGCACGGGTAGCATGTGTGGACAGCGGCGCAGCCGCAGCGCCTGCGCGGCGCGGCGCGCGTCGAGGGTGTTCCCGGATTGGTACAGGCATTGCGTACAGAGCCCATGGCGGCGCCTGCGCCGCAGTCCGCACAACACCTAGATCCGACCAGGAGACACGCATGAAGACATCCCCTTCGCTCGCACTGGGCACGCTGGCCGCGGCCATGGCCTTGCTGGCGGCCGCACCGGCACAGGCGCAGGACCAGAACATCGAAAACCTCAAGCAGATGAAGCTGTCGGGTGTCGACCCCAGCATGCCGCCGGTGCCGCAGGAAGGCAAGAACGCCGCGGCGCTGCGCGAGAACCTCAAGCGCATCAAGCTGCCGCCGGGCTTCAGGATCGATCTGTACGCGGTGGTGCCCGATGCGCGCCACATGGCCGTGGCGCCGAGCACCAACATGCTATTCGTCGGCACGCGCAAGAACACGGTCTGGGCCGTGACCGACCGCAACAGCGACGGCGTGGCCGATGAGGTCAAGCCCTTCGCTCCGTCGGCCAAGTTCCACGTGCCCAACGGCGTGTGCTGGACCAAGGACGGCTTCCTGATCGTCGTCGAACACAACCGGGTGCTGAACTTCCCGGCCGCCGAATTCTTCTATGAAGGCGGCGACGTCGCGGTGATCGAGACCGTGCCGCAGGGCAAGCTGATCCCGCCGGAAGAAGAGTCTTACAACCACCACGCACGCGCCTGCCGCATCGGGCCGGACGGCATGCTCTACATCACGATCGGCCAGCCGTTCAACGTGCCGCCGCGCAGCAAGCTGGACCTGTTCAGGAAGGTCGGCATCGGCGGCATCGTGCGCATGAACGCGTTCGACGGCTCCAAGCGCGAGGTCTATGCCACCGGCCTGCGCAACTCGGTCGGGCTGGAATTCAACCCGAAGGACAAGACGCTGTGGTTCACCGACAACCAGACCGACGGCATGGGCGACGACATTCCCGCCGGTGAGATCAACCGCGCCACCAAGGCCGGCCAGTTCTTCGGCTATCCGTGGAAGCAGGGCAAGACGCGCATGACCGACGAAGGCTACGACAAGGACCCGCTGCCGGCGAACATCACCGATCCGCAGGTCTACATGGACGCGCACGCCGCCGACCTGGGGCTGGCTTTCTACACCGGCAAGGCCTTCCCGGTGAAGTACCAAGGGGGCTTGTTCTCGGCCCAGCACGGCTCCTGGAACCGCACCAAGCCGATCGGCGCGCGCATCATGTTCACCAGCCTGAAGAGCGACGGCACGGCGGACAAGACCGAGGTCTTTGCGGAAGGCTGGCTCGACGACGAAACAGGCCTGTACCGCGGCCGCCCGGTCGATGTGGCGATGATGAAAGATGGCTCGATGCTGGTCAGCGACGACTTCGCCGGTGCCCTCTATCGCATCAGCTACAGCGCGCCGTAAGTGGCGGCCACGATCCTGCGCGCGGCCCTTGCCGTGGCCGTGGCCGCTGCCGGCGGCCCGGCCGCGGCGAACGACATCGACGTGGGCCGGGCGAAAGCCGTGGCCTGCGCCGTCTGCCACGGGCCGCTGGGCATCTCGGTCCAGCCCGACGCGCCCCACCTCGCCGGCCAACCGGCGTTCTATCTGGCCACGCAGCTGCGCGCCTTCCGCAGTGGTGTGCGCAAACACGAGGTGATGGCCGTCATAGCCAAGCCCCTGTCCGATGACGATATTGCCAACCTCGCCGCCTGGTTCTCGGCCATCCGCATCGAAGCGTCGCCGCCGCGCTGAGCTGTGGTGGCTCGCCGCGCTCACGCTGCCGGCGGCCGCGCAGACCCTGGATACAGTGGCCGTCACCGGCAGCGGCGCCGAGCAGACCCTGGACCCGGTGGTCGTCACCGGCAGCGGCGCCGAGCAGCGCGCCTTCGACACGCCCTACGCGGTGGGTGTGGTCGACGCCGACGCGTTGCGCAGTGCCGGGCCGATGGTCAACCTGTCGGAAGCCCTGATCCGCGTGCCGGGGCTGGTGGTCGACCTGCGCAACAACTACGCGCAGGACCTGCAGATCAGTTCGCGCGGCTTCGGCGCCCGCGCGAGTTTCGGTGTGCGCGGCATCCGCCTGCTGACCGACGGCATTCCGGCCGCCGGGCCCGACGGGCAGGGCCAGGTCTCGCACTTCGACCTGGCTGGTGCCGAGCGCGTGGAAATCCTGCGCGGTCCGTTCTCGGCGCTGTATGGCAACAGCTCGGGCGGCGTGATCGCGCTGGTCAGCAGCGCGCCGAAGGAGCGCGCCTTCACGCTCGATGCCGACGCCGGCAGTGCCGGCCTGCACCAGTTGCGCGTCGGGGTCGCTGCGCCGTTCGAAGGGGGCTTCAGCCTGCGCGCGTCGGCGAGCGCGTTTGAGTTCGACGGCTTCCGACCACACAGCGCCGCACGGCGCACGTTCGGCAACGCGCGCCTGGGCTGGGACGGCGACACCGACCGCGTGGTGGTCGTGCTCAATTCGATCGACCAGCCGGCGCAGGACCCACTCGGCCTGACGCGCGCGCAGTTCGATGCCGACCCCGACCAGACCACGCCGCAGGCGACCCAATTCGACACCCGCAAGACGCTCGCGCAGACCCAGGCCGGCGCGCAATGGCAGCATCGCTTCGCCGACACCGGCCCGCTGCAGCGCAGTGCGATCGCGCTCTACGCCGGCCAGCGCGGCGTCACGCAATGGCAGGCGATTGCGCCGGCCACGCAAGCGAGCCCTCGCCACCCCGGTGGTGTGATCGACTTCGACCGCAGCTACGGCGGCATCGACGCTCGCCTGTTCTGGCGCTGGGATGGCGTGCGCCTGGTCACCGGCATGTCGGCCGACAACCAGCGCGAAGACCGGCGCGGGTTCGAGAACTTCAGCGGCAGCGGCGCTGCGCAGGTGCTCGGCGTCACCGGCACGCTGCGCCGCGACGAGGACGACCGCGCCCGCAGCCGCGACGTCTATGCCCAGGCTGAGGTCAACCTGCCCGGCGCCGTGACCGCCAGCGCCGGGCTGCGTCACGGCCGGCTGGCGATCGCATCGACCGACAAGTACCTGTCCAACGGCGACGACTCGGGCGAACTGCGCTTCGACTACACGACCCCGGTGGCCGGGTTGCGCTGGCAGCCGGCGCCCGAGTGGAGCGTCTACGCCAGTGCAGGCCGCGGCTACGAAGCGCCGACGCTCGGCGAACTCGCCTACCGCCCCGACGGCAATCCCGGCTTCAACACCGACCTGCGCGCGCAGCGCAGCCGGCAGTGGGAGCTGGGCGCGAAGTGGCGGGCGGCCGCACTCGGCATCGCGGTCGATGCGGCGGTCTTCCAGGCCGACACCAGCGACGAGATCGGTGTGCAGACCAATGCCGGCGGTCGTTCCACCTATCAGAACGTCGGCCGCACGCGCCGCCGGGGTGCCGAACTGTCCGCGAGCTGGCGCATCGCGCCCGAGTGGCGCACGCAGCTGGCGGCGACCGTGCTCGACGCGACCTACCGCGACAGCTTCCTCGCCTGCGCCGGCGTGCCCTGCAGCGCGCCGACGGTGCCGGTGCCGGCGGGAAATCGCATCGCCGGAACGCTGCCGACGAGCGGCTTCGCAGAGATCGTCTGGGCGCCGGGTCCGGCCGAGTTCGCGCTCGAGGCGCGCGGCCAGGGCCAGCGGCCGGTCAACGACGTCAACAGCGACTTTGCCGCTGGGTACGCAATGCTGGCGCTGCGCGCCCTCTGGCGCACCGACCTCGGGCCCGGCCGACTCGAACTGCTCGGCCGCGTCGACAACCTGGCCAACCGTCGCGTGGCCGGCAGCGTGATCGTCAACGAGAGCAACCAGCGCTACTTCGAGCCGGCGGCCGGCACCAGCTTGCTGATCAGCGCGCGCTGGCGACAGCGCTTCTAGGGCCTGTTCACACCAAATGCGTGCCCGCGCCGGCACGACGAGGGCCGCGGACAACAGGTTGCGCTGGAACGACGACGCCGCGCGTCACCTCACCCCCGCATCGCGCCCGCGACGCCATGCGGCAGGCGGGTTGCCGACCAAGCGCTTGAAGGCGCGTGCGAAGGCCGCCTCGGATTCGTAGCCAACGTCGAGCGCGATCGCGGCGACGGTGGCACGCGTTTCGAGCAACATGCGCGCTGCGGCCTGCATGCGCCACTGCGTCAGGTACTGCATCGGCGGCACGCCGATCAATTGGACGAAGCGTTCGTGCAAGGCCGAGCGTGACAGGCCGACGCGGCGTCCGAGTTCGTCGATGCTCCAGTCCTGTGCTGGCTGCTCGTGCATCAGCGCCAACGCCCGGCCGACAAATCGATCACGCAGGCCGGCGAGCCAGCCTGCGCTTTGCACAGGCAGGTGGTCGGAGTAACGCCGCACGGCGTTGACGAACATCATTTCGCTCATTCGCGCCAACATCGCCTCGCCGCCGGGGCGCCGGGCATGGGACTCGGCGACGGCCTGCTCCGTAAATTTCGCGATCCACGCGTCATCATCGGTGGCACGCAAATGCAGCAGGCGCGGCAGCGCGGCGATCAACGGGTTGAAGGGCTGCAGATCGCAGCCGAGAAAGCCGCACACGATGGTCGCATCAGCACTGTGCTCGGGCGGCGCCGACTGCAAGACACTCTGCCCGTTGTATGCAATGCGCAGCGGCAACTGGTCGACTTTCGCGCTGGACAACCAGCTCATGTCAGAACTGCCCCGCATTCCGGGCGCACTGGACACAACATGGGCGTCGCCGTGCGGGAACATCACCACGTCGCCGGCGAACAGTTGCACCGAATGGCCGCCGGGAATGCCGGCCCAGCAACTGCCCTGCGCCACCGCGTGGTACTCCATCACGTGTTCAACGCCGGGCATCAGCAGCGGCACGATCTCCTTGGCGGACGGCGCCTCGGCGGCCCACTCGCTGTTGCCGCTGAGGTGGAAGAACACCGCGCCGCGCAGGCGCACGCCGCGCAGCACGTCGGACAGCGTGTCCTGACTCATCTCACCTTCACCTCGGCGTTTCGATCAAGTCGCCCGGACGATCGATCAACCGCGTGGATTGCCCACGACCAACAGCGGACGCGCGAGCAAGGTCCAACGACATCGGGACAGGCGCCGAATGGAGCAGGCCAGAAGAATGAGCCCATGCGTCGCCAACGATTCGTGGCGGCTCATTTTTCAACGCATTGACTTCCGGAGCATCACATGCATTCACTGCCTTACCTTACGCTGGACAAAGACGTCCGGCAAGTGCGTCAGTCCGACGTCAACGCATTCGCGGCACAGATCCGTGGCGGCGTGCTGAGCCCCGCTGACGGCACCTACGACGAAGCACGCAAGGTCTGGAACGCCAGCGTCGATCGCCGCCCGGCACTGATCGCGCGCTGCCTGTCAGACAGCGATGTTCCAGTCGCCGTGCGCTTCGCCGCTGCGCACCGAATGCTCCTCAGCGTGCGGGGAGGCGGCCATCACATCGCTGGCAACGCCGTCGCGGAGGGCGGTCTGATGCTCGACCTGTCGGGCATGCGCACGATCAGCATCGACGCCGCAAAGCGAACCGCGCGTGTCGGCCCGGGCGCGCTGCTGGGCGACCTTGATGCTGCATCGCAAGCCCATGGTCTGGCCACGCCGCTCGGCATCAATTCCACCACCGGCGTTGCCGGACTCACGCTCGGCGGCGGCTTCGGCTGGCTGACCCGCCGTCATGGCATGACGATCGACAATCTGCTGAACGCCACCGTCGTGACACCCGACGGTGCGGCACGCGTCGTCTCGGCGACTTCGGAGCCTGACCTGTTCTGGGCGCTGCGCGGCGGAGGCGGCAACTTCGGCGTGGTGACCTCGTTCGAGTTCCGGTTGCATCCGGTCGGCCCGGAGGTCTACGCGGGCCTCGTCGTCTACCCGTTCGCTCAGGCGCGCCAGGTCCTGCGCGCGTGGCGTGACTTCACCGCGGGCACGCCCGACGAACTGAGTGTGTGGACGGTGCTGCGCAAGGCGCCTGCGCTGCCGTTCCTTCCCGCATCGGCCCACGGCACCGACGTGGTGATCTTTCCTCTCGTCTACAGCGGTGATGTCGAAGCGGGCAAGCACGTCGCCGCTTCGGTGTTGACGTTCGGCGATCCGATTGCGGCTGCACTTGGCCCCACGCCCTACACCGCGTTCCAGACCGCATTCGATCCGCTTCTGACGCCGGGGGCTCGCAACTACTGGAAGTCGAACAACTTCAATACGCTCACCGATGCGGCGCTCGAGCTCATGATGGCATCCGCCGCCGAGTCGCCCGGCCCGGAGTGCGAGATCTTCGTGGCTCAACTCGGCGGTGCGATGGCGCGAGTGAAGCCGGGGGCCACGGCCTTTGTCGGTCGCGACGCGCGCTACATCATGAATGTGCACGGACGCTGGTCCGACGCGAACGACGATGAGCGGGTGCGCGCGTGGGCGCGCCAAGCCTTTGCGGACGCCGCGCCGCACGCCACCGGCAGCGGCTACGTGA
The DNA here is from genome assembly GCA_041496605.1 of Piscinibacter sp. Lineage (GTDB taxonomy): Bacteria > Pseudomonadota > Gammaproteobacteria > Burkholderiales > Burkholderiaceae_C > Albitalea. The sequence goes on along the minus strand of JBGQEX010000063.1, from coordinate 4,370 downwards.
ACTTCCTGACCGACGATGAAGCCGAGCGCGTCGCCGCGAGCTACGGCACGAACTACGAGCGCCTTCGGGCCGTGAAGCATCGCTTCGACCCGCACAACCTGTTCCGCATGAATCTGAACATCGCACCAGACGGCGCGTCAGCGTTTTGGGCTTCGAGATGAGCGGCGTCGACGAGCGCGGATGCCGCATCTCCGGCGCGACTCCCGTAGCCCTGCAATCGTACGAACGCGCGGTGACGGCGTTCCTGGGCTGGCGAAGCGGTGCCGATGTGCAGATTGAACTGGCGCTGCAGGAGGCACCTGCCTTCGTGATGGCACACGTGCTGCAGGCCTACCTGCTGCTGTGCAGTCGCGATCCGCGACGCGTCCGATCGGCGCGCCCGGTGCTCGAGCGCGCCGCGGGCCTGCCGGCCAACGAGCAAGAGCAACTGCATCTTGCAGCGATCGATGCAGCGCTCGCCGACGACTACGAACGCGCGAAGGAACGGCTGGCCGAACTGCTGCGGCTGCAGCCGCGTGACGCGCTCGCGTTGCAGGTGGCCCATGCGTTCGATCACACCACCGGCGATGCCGCGCGCATGAACGAGCGCGTGGCATCGGTGTTGCCGGCGTGGTCGCGTGACCTGCCGGGCTACCACGCCGTGCTGGCCATGCTCGGCTTCGCGCTCGCGGAATGTGGCGAATACGAACACGCCGAGCAAGCCGCCCGCGCAGCCTTGGCCTTGAACGCGTTCGACGCGCGCGCACACCACGTGATGGCGCACGTCTTCGAGATGACCGATCGCCCTGACGCGGGTGTGCGCTGGATGAGCGAACACACCGCCGGCTGGGCGTCCGAAGCCGTTGTCGGCACGCACTGCTGGTGGCACCTGGCGCTGTTCCACCTGGCGCAAGACCGCATCGATCGCGCGCTGGCGCTGTACGACCGTTGCATCTGGGCAGGTCGCTCCAGCGAAGTTGCCGACTTGATCGACGCCGCTGCGCTGCTGCGGCGCGTCCAGCTGCGCGGCGGCAACCCCGGCACGCGCTGGACTGAGCTCGCCACTGCCTGGGCCCCGCACATCGACGACGCCTTCTGCAGCTTCACTGATCTGCACGCGATGCTGGCATTCGTCGGCGCCAGCGACTGGGGTCGGGCGCAGCACCTGGAGCTTGCGCTGGCCAAAGCCCAAGCGCTTTCGACTCGGTACGGCGAGACCACGCGGCTGCTCGGCCTGCCCGCCACCCGCGCGCTGATCGCGTTCGGCCGCGGTGACGACGTCCTCGCGATCGCGCTGTTCGCAGGCTTGCCCGCACAGGCACACCGACTCGGCGGCAGCCACGCGCAGCGCGACGTGCTGCACCTGACTTTGCTGAAGGCCATCGAACGCGCTCGCCGGCCACCGCGCCGTGCGCAATGCAATCCAAGACAGACCCTTCATGAGTTCAATACCCGGAAGCAAAGCGTCGCGTTGAAAGGCGCAGGAGTCGTTGCATGAAAGACGTGCTGATCACCCTCACCACGGCCACCGCCGCCATGGCCTGCGCGGTGGCGCTCACCACCTCGCCGCCGCCGGAGGCTGCGGGCTTAAATGCGGCGAGGACGTTTGACGACGAGGCCGCTCGCCAACCGCAGACGATCGGCCAAGCATCGACGACACGCAGACAAGACGCCAACGCGCGGCAGCGCGACAGTCCATCTCGGGCCAGGGCTGATCGAACGCGACTGGCCTTCGCATCCACCTCACTCTTGAATCTCCTGTCAACAAGGAACCAGACACCATGAATGCACCCACCGACCTCAACGCCCTGAAGAACCGCCAACAGACGGCATGGGCCAGCGGAGACTACGCCGTGATCGGTACCACCTTGCAGCTCGTCGGAGAACAGCTCGCCGAGGCCTGTGACCTGAGATGCGATGAACGGGTACTCGACGTGGCGGCCGGCAACGGCAACGCCACGCTGGCCGCAGCGCGCCGAGGCGGCAAGGTGACCTCGACCGACTACGTGGCCAGCCTGCTCGAGCGCGGGGCAGAGCGCACGCGCGCCGAGCACCTCGAGGTAAGTTTTCAGGCAGCGGATGCGGAAGCGCTGCCCTTCGAGGACGCCAGTTTCGATGCCGTGCTGTCGACCTTCGGCGTCATGTTCTCGCCCGACCACGCCAAAGCCGCCAGCGAAATGGCACGCGTGTGCCGACCCGGGGGCCGCATCGGTCTGGCCAACTGGACGCCCGAAGGCTTTGTCGGCCAGATGTTCAAGACGATCGGCCGCCATCTGCCGCCGCCTCCGGGCGTGCAGCCGCCATCGCTGTGGGGTGTCGAAACGCATCTGCGATCGCTGTTTGGCGAGCGCGCTGTGGCCATCGCGGTCACGCGACGGATGTTCAACTTTCGGTACCGCTCGGCTGCGCATTTCGTCGACGTGTTTCGCACCTGGTACGGTCCGGTTCACAAGGCCTTCGCAGCCCTGCCCGCCGACGGCGTCATGGCACTCGAGCGCGACTTGACGGAGCTGCTGAATCGGATGAACCGGGCCGGGACGGGGTCACTGGTCGTGCCCAGCGAATACCTCGAAATCGTCGTCACGCGGCGTTGAGCCGCGACTGCAACAAGGCCGTCGGGAACGTCGAATGAGCACTGCAGAAGAACACTACGAACGCCATCTCGCCCCGATCTACGTCTGGATGGCCGGAGGGGCCGACGTCGCCTTGCAAGCGGGTGGCGCCGAGATCGAAGCCTTGGGCCTGCCGCGTGCTCGCGGGGACTTCATCCTCGATCTGGGCGCAGGTTTCGGCGCGCATGCCATCCCGCTCGCGCGCAGCGGCGCGAGGGTCACTGCGATCGATTCCTCGGCCGAGCTCGCGCGTACGCTCACCGCGCTCGGCGGCGGCCTGCCGGTGCAGGTGGTCAACGATGACTTGTTGGCCTTTCCGAGCCACATGGCGGAAGCACCCTCTGCCATCCTTTGCATGGGAGACACGATCACACACTTGCCGGACTTTGCTGCCGTCGAGTGCCTCGTCGAAAGGGCTGCGATCGCACTGGCCCCCGGCGGCATGTTCGTCATCTCGTTGCGGGATTACTCCGTGCCTCTGACTGGCGACGAGCGCTTCATTTTCGTCAGAAGCAATGAGACCCGCCTCCTCACGTGCTTCCTGGACTACGAAGCGGAGCTTGTGCGGGTCCACGACATCCTTCACGAGCGCACAGCGAATGGCTGGCGATCTCGAGTCAGTCACTATCCGAAACTGCGCTTGCCTCCTGAGCTGCTTGTCAGCCGCCTCGAGTCACACGGATTCAAGGTCCGGCGCGAGGCGGGAATGCATGGCATGGTCCGCCTTGTTGCGCGACGCGTCTGACCGAGGAACGAACCGGGCATGAAACACATCACCCCCCATTTCCGCGAAGCGGGCACTGGCCCCGGCGTCGTGTGCATTCACTCCAACGCGAGCACGTCATCGCAGTGGCGCCCTTTGATGGAACGCTTGTCGTCGGACTACCGCGTCTTCACTCCCGACTCGCTCGGTGCCGGCAAGAGCCCTTCCTGGCCCACGGACCGCGTCGTGACGCTGCGCGACGAGGTGGCGCTGCTGGAGCCTGTGTTCGCAGCGGCAGGCGATCCGTTCTTCCTGGTCGGGCACTCGTACGGCGCTGCCGTGGCCTTGGTTGCCGCGCTGGCCCGACCAGACCGGATTCGCGCCATCGCCGTGTACGAGCCGACCCTGTTCTCACTGCTCGAAGAAGAAGCTCCCGGGCAGGAGGCGGCGTATGGAATCCGCTCGGCCGTGGCCGACGCAGGCGCGGCCATCGATGCGCACGACCACGCCGCCGCGGCCGAGCGCTTCATCGACTACTGGATGGGCGCGGGAACCTGGCGCCGGATGCCGCTGGCTCGCCAGGCGCCGATTGCCGCGTCGATGATCAACGTTCGAGGCTGGGCCAGGGCCCTGTTTTCCGATTCGACGCCCCTGCAGGCATTTCATGCGCTGAACCTGCCGGTTCTTTACATGGTGGGCGCGCAGTCCCCTGCGTCATCGCGGGGAGTTGCGAGGCTGCTGACGAACACCCTGGCCAACGTCAAGGTCATGGAATTTGCCGAGCTCGGGCATATGGGCCCGGTGACTCATCCGGAGGTCGTCAACGACGCTGTAGCAAGCTTCCTCGAACGCAACGCGTGGACTTCGACGCCCCCGCGCTGAATGGTTGCTCGCAGTAAGCGATTGGCGAGATGTGGCCGCGTCTTCGGCCATCGCCGAGGACAGCCCGCTGGCCCATGCCGACCTGGCGCGCGATCTGCCAGCCGACGCGAACGCTCGCCTGCTGCACCAGCAGCTTAAGGCTGTGCCCGATGGCTGGATCCAGGTGAAACACCTCACGCTGCTGCAGATGGTGG